>JBMNTK010000208.1:0-6681 GCA_050945695.1 Anaerolineae bacterium
CGTCGGCCAGGCCCAGGAACAGACCATGGCCCACCACCCCGGCCCGGTGCTCCAGGGCTTGAGCCAGGGCGTGAGGGTCGGAGATGGGGCCGAAGTGGCAGTCCAGCACGTAGTGGCCGTCGTCCGTACGGAAGGCAATCCCTTCTTCCGTCCGCCGTAGCGAGGGGCTGCCCCCTAGCCCTTCGATGAACGCGGCTTGGGCGCTCCATCCGAAGGGAACTACGTCCACCGGAACGGCCGCCCGCGTCCCAAGGATCGGTGAGAGCTTGGACTCGTCCACCACGATGACCAGGCGCCGGCTTGCCTGGGCGACTATCTTCTCTCGAAGCGCCGCCCCGCCGGCCCCCTTGATGAGGTTGAGCGCCGGGTCCACCTCGTCGGCGCCGTCAATCGTCAGGTCCACCACCGGGCACTCTTCTAGGCTGGCAAGGGGGATGCCGCACTCCCGAGCCAAGCGGGCCACCGCCTGGGAGCAGGGCACGCCTCTCACCTGGTGGAGTTGGCCGCTCCCAAGCAGCTCCCCGATACGCCGCACAGCCAGGGCAGCGGTCGTCCCCCCACCCAGGCCCACCACCATCCCATCGTGCACCTGCTCGGCCGCGGCCCACGCCGCCCCCCGCTTCTGGTCCTCGGTCATCGGCACTCGCTCCTCACAAGACACGTTGGCCAGGCATGTCGGTCACTGATGGACTGCGGTCGTATTGCCTAGCCGCCACAGAGCCTCCAATCGCTCGGCATGGCCCCTTGCCACCGGGGCCATACCAGGCTTACGATACCCGCCGACTCATTTTCCCAGGCTGCTGCCTCGCCGCCATACCGGAACCCGGGAGCCCCGTTCATGATGGTCGTCAGGGATCTAGTGCGAAACCCACTCAACTACCTGCTCTTGGCCATGCCGGTGGCCGTGGTGGCGGAGGCCATGGGCTGGGGTGGCATCACCCTGTTCCTGTTGGCCAGCCTGGGCATCATCCCCTTGGCCAAGCTGTTGGGCGACTCCACTGAGGCTCTGGCGTTCCATACGGGCCCGCGGATCGGGGGCCTTCTCAACGCCACCATGGGCAACGCCGCTGAGCTCATCATCGCCATCATGGCGGTGCGGGCCGGACTGCTTGACCTGGTCAAGGCCTCCATAACCGGCTCGATCCTGGCCAACCTCCTTCTCATAACGGGCGGGGCCCTCCTGGTGGGTGGCCTCCGCCACGGCACCCAGTACTTCGACCGCGCCAATGCCGGGCTGGCCGCCTCCCAGATGGCCCTGGCTCTCATCGCCCTGGCCCTGCCCACTCTCTTTGCCCAGGCCATCGAGCCCAACCACCATTCGGTCGAGCTCCTCAGCGACAGTGTGGCGCTGATAATGCTCATCATCTACGGCCTGTTCGTGATACACACGCTGCGGGGAGCCGCGCCCTTGGCCCCATCGCAGGATGTCCACACCGGCCCTCACTGGCCGGTGCGTGCCGCCGTGGTAGTGCTGGTCCTAAGCACGGTAGCCATCGCCTGGCTGAGCGAGATCCTGGTAGGGGCGGTGGAAGAGACGATCGCCGTTCTGGGCCTGTCGGAGTTCTTCATCGGCATCATCGTCATCCCTATCGTGGGCAATGCCGCCGAGCACTTCGTAGCCATCACCGCCGCCGCTCGCAACCGGATGGAACTCTCCATGAACGTTACCCTGAGTTCATCCATGCAGATCGCGCTGTTGGTGGCGCCCCTCCTGATCTACGCCAGTCTCTTCGTGGGTCCTTCCCAGCTGGATCTGGTGTTCAACCCCTTTGAGATCGTAGCCCTCTTCGGAGCCACCCTCATCACCGCCCTCATTGCCGGAGACGGCGAGAGCAACTGGGTAGAGGGAGCTCAGTTGCTGGCCGTGTACGTCATCACGGCTATGGCGTTCTTCTTCCTGCCCGCATAGCCTCCACTTCACACCCCGATTATCAGGCCCCCAGTATACCGTAATGCACTGCGTGCTCCATGCTTGCTTCATTATCTAGCCCGCCAAAACCTACTCTGATATCCCATCTCTGATTCGGTCCTGACTGGGCTCTAACGCACTTCTTATTGTTGGTTGAGTCAGTTTTAATCTTTACACCTCTATAATGCCCACCTAGATAGACTGGCCCCACTGGGTCCTGGCCAGGTAGGTGTGCAGGGCCCAGTGGCAGCAGGGAGGGAGCCATGGCACGTGACGAGTTTGAGGGCCGCTGGCGTCAACTCCGAGGCCGGGTTAAGGCCGCCTGGGGCGACCTCACCGACGACGAACTCGATCGGATTGAGGGTCGGCGTGACCAGCTCATCGGTCTGCTTCAGGAGAAGACCGGTGAGGCGCGCCAGGAGATCGAGCGCAAGCTCGACGAGCTTCTCCGGGGGTAGTCACCTGATCGGTATTCGCTTCCGTACCTCGCGCCCAGAGGCGGGCGGGCGCCGCGTGCGCCTCAGCCCTCGCCCGAGGCCGGGAGGAGCAGCCCTTGTACACCTCGGAAGCACTCATACGTTCCTCACGGGCCATCGGGAGTGAGGTGAGGAATCCCAGGGGAGAGGACCTGGGACGGGTCGAGGATTTGGTGATCGCCCCGGACACCGGGCGGGTCGTGTATGCCGTGCTCTCCTTTGGGGGGGTCCCGGGCGTCGGCGAGAGGTGGCTTGCCGTCCCCTGGGAAGCCTTCACCATCCGACAAGAAGAGAGCAGCATCGCCAGGGAGCGCTATACCTTCGTCCTGGACGTTGAGCGCGAGCGGCTAGCCGCCGCCCCGGGGTTCCACAGCCAAGGCTGGCCGGATCGGGCAGACTTGGCGCGCATATATGACTACTACGGCTACCGGCCGTACTGGGAGGCCTGAACCTTCGCCGGGCCGCCCTCGAGGCGCTCAGAGAACAGGCCGCAGCAAAGGAGTGGAGCCATGTGGATCCTGATCATCATCCTAGCAATCCTGGTTATCGCGGCGTTGCCCAGTTGGAACTACAGCAGAAGCTGGGGGTACTTGCCCAGCGGACTGCTGGGATTGCTGCTGCTGATTCTGCTCATCCTGTTGCTGTTTGACGTGCTCTAGCCGAGTTGGCTAGCGCCCAGGGCGCAGCGGCCGTCGGTAGCCGCTGCGCTCTCCGGAAGTCGGTCTCTAGACACCCTTATGACTCCTCGCAGGCAAACAGCGACGCGCGGGCTAGGCAACGTAGAGGGGGTTCCCGCAGCGCCTCGTTACTCTTCGCCATCTCTCCAGCTGAACCGTTCACTGCGTCTGTGTGCGGCCTGGACCCGACTGGCGGACGTGAACTCAGGTTAGGGGGCAGGAGCTATGACGAACATGGTCTTGGTATTGGCAGTGGCAGCCGCCTTGCAGGGCGAGGCTGGCGTCCTAGGACCAGAGGGCATGACAGCGGTGGCCGACACCATGTTGGCCCGGCTGAGCAGCCCGGCATTCCCCAACACGTGGGAAGGGGTCCTGGAGGGCTACTACGCCCGCGAAGAGCCCGGCTCGGAGGCGATCGCCATTGCCTATGCCGCGGTGATCCATGCCTGGGTCCCTGACGGCTATGTGTACGCCTACTCAGGCGAGGACTGTCTCAAGCGCAACTGGAGAGAGGGCGACCGAGTGATCCGCGGGTCGGGGCACGAGCTGCACCTCGCCCGCTCATGGCCCGGGGGCAGATAGCGGCAAACGGAGGAGAGGGGGAAAACATCAGAGCCTCCGCGGCGGCCACCGCGGAGGCTCTGTGGCGTTGAGCAAACTCTGCTGTTCTTAGAAGAAGTACCCCACCAACTGCTCAATGGAGCCAGCCGGTATGGGTTCATCAGAGAAGCCCACCCGGAGCCCGACATCAAACTGGGTGGCCATGACAACCGCGGTCTCGGCACCCCAACGCACGAGGCCCGGCGAGGCCAGTATCGGCAAGCCAAATTGTTGACTTGCAATGTCCAACCCCAGACCAACTAGGTTGCCACGAGTCGTCTCATCCCAGATGAGTCGGACGTACTTGCCGTCGATCCCCAGTCCGAGGCCACCGGGCCCAGAGTCGAGGGCGATGGTCTCGATACCGGAACCGTAGGCATTAGCGTAGGTCTGGACCGTTCCGGACACGTCCATACCCAGGACGTCGAGCGGCAGAGCTTCGCCAGCTACGGCGACCCTACCGTCGGCCCGTCCCACCGTGACTTGAGCCACCATCGGGATCGAGGGCTTGTACTCAACCCGGTATCCGATGGCATCGGCCGAGACCGGTGCGCTGTCTTCATAAACGAAAGCGGCTGCCAGCTGAACTTCACTGGCGATCTGCTCTACCAGACCCCAAGGCAGGATGTCCCCGACCAGGGTTGTGGCAACGGAACTCAGGAAGCCTTCATCGAGCGCCAGGGAAGGCATAGCCTTATCCCCAACCGCCAGGCGAAGCTGGTTCTGTGAACCGTCCCAGACCACGGCGGCCGAGCCCAGTTGCTGAGCGTAGCCTAGAGTGGCGTCATCTAGCACGAAGCCGGTGTTGAAGCCCTCCACGAGGATGGCCTTATCGTCGACGGCGATCGTCACGGGGCGCCCGATACTGACCATCGGAGCGCTTTCCATGGAGTCATCCGCCAGATAAGCACCCACGCGGAACTGAGTGTCCTTGAGCCAAGCCAGGGCCACGTCTACCATCTGCTGACCGGAGTCGTCCAGAGAGTAGCCGGCGAACCGGGCCAGCTCAGAGGCGTTCTCAGCTACGTAGTCGGCATTCCATGCCAGGGAGATCCACTCATCGCCGTTGGAGGACACCGAGAGGCCATTGGCGTCTACGGCCAGTTCAACCTGGTTGAGCCCTAGCCGGTCGATTCCGAAGGCCTGCATCCAGGACATGTCAACGGTGCCAGGATCGAATCCCAGCTCTGACGGGGCGAAACCACCGACAGAGATCAGACGTCCACTGGGGGAGAGCGTAACGCCCAGGTCAATCTGGTTGGCGCGGGCGGCGCCTTCGCCGACTGATGCCAGCGACTGCCCCAGATCCAGAACGTACGGCTCCTTGGTGGGATCCACGGGGAAGTTCACGACCACAGCAACGCTCGTGTCATTGAGCCACGAGATGAGACCTTCAAGCTCCGGGACGAACGCCTGGGCCACCTTGCTCACCGCCGTGTCGGAGATCGCCAGGGCGGTAGAAGGAACGCCATTGATGAAGAGCGTCGTCTCATTGCTTTCTTTGACGAGAGCAAGATGCTGTATGCCGTTGTCCGTGGCCAGCTTGATGGTTGCCTGATCCAGCGCCAGAGGCGGCAGGGCCAAGGCAAACCGGCTGCCCAAGGAGGCGAGGTTCTGAGAAGAGAGCCCGACGTCGGCAGTCCCAAGCTTCAGGACCCAGTCGCCGGTCTCCTGAACGTCAATCTGAATATCGGCGGATCCCATCGGAGTAGGGCCTTCTGATCCCGCGGCCATAACTGCCGTTGCCCCGGTCAAGAACAACGCAATCGCCAGGGTAAGACCCAACAACCGTAGCACCCACTTCCTCATCGTGCATTCTCCTTCGCTAGGAACAGAACAGGAAGACGCGAAGAAAGGATGGGAGCTACGGCCTTCACGGGGGGCGTGCTCGAGCCCAGACGCGACCACGTTTGCCCGGCACGCGAACTGCCGGTGGTCCCGTGGCCCAAGCGCCCGAGCCAGACGCCACTGTGGGTGGGAGCAGGTATATGACCCGCACCCAGCCCGGCAGTGTGAGCATCTGCTCGCTCACTGGGCTTCCTCCTTGTAAGTGGACTTGGCGCCGTCCGCACTGTCGACCTCGGTACCGAGAGGTCCCAGGCGGTAGAGGTGATTCGTGTTGGAAGGGGGCTGTCAGGGCGCACGTCGGCAGGCAGACGCCACGGCAGGGGGGCTCGCACATAGCCCTTGCACCGCGACATCTGTCCCCTCATGGTGTCCCACTCCTGTGCCGGCCACCGCGGGCGATGGCTGTGGCAGCGATGGTCAGGGAGATGGTGCACCCGCAAACGGGCCCGGGGTCCCGCGCACCGAGCCCACGCACCACGCACAGGAGCACAAAGCCTTGCGCCCTAGCCAATTCTAACTAGGCCTCCAGGCCATTACAAGCGTCTCTTTCCTATGAATGCCCTACGATTTCGCTTCGCTCCCCAGGAAGCCCGGGGGCTTGGCACGGCGAATGCCGGCTAGAGTCTGAGCAGGCGGGTGATGTTACCACCCAGGATTGCGTCCTTCTCCTCTCTGCTCAGGGAGAGGGCCTCTATGCTGTCTATTGCAGCCCGGGCGAACGCCACCGTCCCCGGCCCTCGGTCGCTAATGGGGTAGCCCGGGAGCACGTGGGGTCCGTCGGTGCCGAACAGGATGCGCTCGGCCCCGATCCTGCGTGCGGCCTGTTCGATCTTTTCACCCAGCACGACGCCGCTGGCATCCAGAAGGGCGTTAGGGTGCTCCTCGGCCAGCTGGATGAAGGCGTCGAGCAGGTCGGGGTCCTGGCAGA
Source organism: Anaerolineae bacterium (assembly GCA_050945695.1). Lineage (GTDB taxonomy): Bacteria > Chloroflexota > Anaerolineae > DRVO01 > DRVO01 > Ch71. Next base: position 6,439 of record JBMNTK010000208.1, read on the forward strand.
GGTAGCGCCCGAAGTGGGCCACGATCACGGTGGTATCCGGGTGGCTACGCAGGACCTCCCGGCACACCTCCAGCCTGCCCCCGAAGTCCACCAGGCAGGGAACGTCAAAGCGTGCGGCCAGCTCGAACACCGGGTCGGAGACGTACCCGGCCAGGGTGGCCTCGCCCACGTGAAGCTTGATGCCCCGAAAGCCCCAGTCCTGCAGTTGCCGGGTGAGTTCTTCCACCACGGGGTAGGCGTAGT
>JBMNTK010000209.1:0-6526 GCA_050945695.1 Anaerolineae bacterium
GCCGCGCCTAGCGCCGCGACACCAGGTCCTCGGCCAGCAGCCGCCTCACGGCCCGGTCGAAGGCGCGGGCCGTCTCCTCGATGTCCCGCTCATCGTGGGCGGCTGACACCCAGCCATGGGCACCCAGCACGTCCACTCCCTCCAGCAACAGCGCCCGCTTGAGATGGGCCGCCGTCTCCGTCTTGGCCTGATGGAGCAGCCGCACGGGGAAGTCCGACGGGATCAGCCCCTCGTCGGTGAGGGGCGGGCAGCGATCGGGCGGCGCCATGATGAAGTGGAGCATCGAGCAGTCGCCATACACACAGCCGCTCACGTCCGCCCGCTCCAGCACCAGGTTCAGCTCCCGCCGGAGGGCGGTCCCGATCTCAGTGGCGCGGGCGTTGGGCTTTCCGGTGGCCACGTGCTTGAGCATGGTGATCCCGGCCGCTGCCGCCAGCGGGTTCGCGTTGTACGTGCCCTGATGGGCCACCCGGGTCGGTCCCACGCCCGCCGGTTGGCGACCGTACTCCAGGACCTCCATCACCTCTGCCTTGCCGGCCACCGCCCCCGTCGGAAGCCCACCACCTACGATCTTGCCGAAGGTGGCCAGGTCAGGCGTGATCCCGTAGAACTGCTGGGCGCCACCCGGGCTGTAGCGGAAGCCGGTGATCACCTCGTCGAAGATGAGCAGCGTCCCCCAGCGCGCCGTCTCCTCCCGGAGTTGGACCAGGAAGGTTCGGTCAATCGGCAGCTCACCCGCGTGGCTGCCGCTCGGCTCCAGGATCACTGCCGCCACATCCCCCGCCGCGAGCGCGGCGCGAACGGCCTCGATGTCGTTGGGGGGCAGCACCGTCACCGCCGCCAGAGCGCCGGGAACGATGCCCTGGCTGGCAGGCTGGTCGAAGGGCTCCGACAGCCCCAGGTACACCTGATCGTACCAGCCGTGGAAGTGGTCCTGGAACTTGATCACCCGCTCCCGACCGGTGTAGGCCCGAGCTAACCGCAGGGCCATCATCACCGACTCGGTTCCGCTCATGGTGAACTCGACGCGGTCGGCGCAGGGCACCAAGTCAGTGATGAGGCCGGCCCAGCGGACCTCTTGCTCGTGGGAGAAGCCCAGGTGCGTCCCGCGCTCCATCTGCTCCTGCACCGCCCGCACGATGTCCGGATGCCCATGCCCCAGGAGGAGTGAGCCGTGGCCGCCGGCGTAGTCGATGTACTCGTTGCCATCCACGTCCCACTTGTGAGAGCCCTGGGCATGGGTCATGTACAGGGAGAAGGGAAGCATGCGCCTGGAGTCGTGCGTCACCTGGCGGGGAATGACCTGGCCGGCCTGCTCCGCCAGCTCGCGCGAGCGAGGGAAGCGCTGGATGTAGCTCTCGTATACTGTGGTCCGCACCTTCGCCATCAGCATCACACCTCGTTTCAGGAGATCAGGCCCAGCCGCACCCCGACGCTGGCCACGTAGAGGCCAGACGCCAATTGAGGTTGCCTCTGGGCGGTGCTAGACTAGAGCCATCGGAACGCCACCCTTTGCCATTGCCGGGCACGCGTATTCGGGGTCTAGATGGACGAACGGGGCTCTCCCAGGGCATCCAGCCGGTTGGTGCGCGCGCTCATCATAGCGCTGCTCACAGCGGCTGTCATATTCATATTGGAGCGGATCTCCCAGGTAGCGACACGCTTCCTGAGCATCCTGCTCCTGTTTGCGTCTGCCTGGCTGGTGGCCTTCCTCCTGACGCCCATCATCAACTACCTTAGCCGACACCCCGTACCCTCGGCGGTGGTCGCCTTCCTGCAGCGCCGCCACAAGTACGAGATCGCTTACCAACTGGACCGCTTCCGGCTCCCCCACACGCTGTCCGTCGTCCTGGTATACGTGGTGGTGCTGGTGGCCCTCGCTGTGCTGCTGCTGGTGGCGGTGCCCGCGCTCGTCACCCAGCTCGCCGACTTGGGCCGTGCTGCCCCTCGCCTCATCCAGTCCTTGCCCAGCCTGCTGGTGCGCCTCCAGGCGGAGCTGGCGGCTCGCGGAATAGAGCTGGACATCAACTCCCTCTACCAGCCCAGCCAGTTGGTCCAGCGGGCAGAGGCGTTCGGGGCCCAGATCGTGCAGCAGGCGTTCGCGCTGGCCGCCGGGTTGGCGTCCACCGTGGTCAACGTCCTGCTGGTACTCACCCTCAGCCTCTACATCAACCTGGATGGGCCCCGCCTGGCCCGCCAGCTCCACGCCGTAATACCGGATCACTATCACGGGCAGGTCAACCTGATAGGGCAGTCCATCTCCCGCACCTTCGGGGGCTTCATGCGGGGGCAGCTGCTCATCGCCCTGCTCTACGGCCTGCCGGCCACCATCGTCCTGGCCATTGCCGGGGTGGGGCTGGCTATCGTGGTGGGCACCCTCAGCGGCTTTCTCATGCTCGTACCCCTGGTGGGCGCGCCCATCGGCATGGTCTTGCCGGCTCTGGCGGCCCTCATCCAGGCGCCCGAGCATGCCCTGTGGATCCTGATCGTGATGACGGTCTACCAGCAGATCCTCACCCAGATCCTGGCCCCCAAGGTCATGGCGGACGTCCTGGGTATGCCCTCCCTCCTGGTGCTCCTGGCCATCATGGTGAGCACCCAGCTCCTGGGGTTCTGGGGGCTGGTGTTCGGCATCCCTCTGGCCGGGGTGATCTACGCCCTGGGCGTCACCTATCTGGAGCAGGGGAAGATCCGCCGAGAGAGCCTTCCCCGCGGCGCCGAGGACCGAGCTGCCGATGGCTCCTTCCTGATGCCCCCTATGGGCCCCGGCGTCCTACTGGTCCCTGCCCTGGGCTCTGGGCCAGACGAGATGGCGGCCATGGGGCGCTTCCTCGCCGGGCGCGGTATCGCCGCCCTGGGGATAGACCCGTACCGGCTGGAGCAGGAAAGCTCGTGGGAGAACTGGTACTCGTCGGTGCTCTTGGCCCTGGACCGGCTGTGGCGGGACTGCAAGCAGGTCTTCGTCGTGGGTCAGGGCCTGGGCGCGGTGCTCGCCCTCCACGCGGCCTCCGAGCTGCCCGTGGCCGGCGTGGCTGCGCTCTCGCTCCCCTTGGCCCAGCAAGGTCAGTACCGCAATAACCAGCCCATCACCGATTTCACCAGCCCGGTGCTCCTGGCCCATGGCACCCAGCTGAAGCCAGACCGGATGCGGAAAGAGGTTGCCAGCCTGCAGGAGCGGGTCCACTCTGAGCTGGCCAGCATCACCTGCCCAGTGCTGCTCATCCACACCGAGCAGCCCGAGGCAGCCAGCCCCGAGGATATGCGCTACGTCCTCGAACGCCTCGACACCTCGCAGAAGCGCATCGAGTGGATGGAGTCGCTGGAGACCGCGGAAGACTGGGAGGACGCTGCCCAGCAGGTGTACCTCTTCTTCCGGAACTACTTCCAGTAGCCGGCATAGGCGCCACTCTTTGTGAGACAGTCCCGTCCTATGCTAGCATGGCGCCGCCTAGGAGGATGGATGCCTGTGACCGGCAGACGTACGCACCTGCTCGTCTTGATCGCCTATGCGCTGCTCTCCCTGGCGCTCACCTACCCGGTCATCACCGACCCGGCGAGCCTCGTACCCGGGTCTAACACCTGGGCCTACGACGAGTACACCTTCCTCTGGAACACGTGGTGGCTGAAGCACTCGGTGCTGGACCTGGGCGTCAGCCCTCTCCACACCGACATGACCTTCCACCCGGTGGGCGTGCCCCTGGTCCTCTACACCTTCAACTTCACCGGGTCAGCCCTGGGCCTGCCCGTCTATCTGGCGGCGGCCAACCTGCCGCTGGCGACCAACGTCGTCCTGTGGGCCATGCTAGCCCTCTCCGGCTACTGCACCTACCTGCTCACTCGCTATCTGGTGTTCAGGCTGACCGGTAGGGCCGCGGGGGCAGCGGCGCAGGTGGGGCCGTTCGTGGCCGGGCTGGCCTTTGCCTTCCCTGCCAGCCGCTTCGTGTACCTCGCCCTGGGGCACTACATCTACGTCCTGGTGGCCACCCTACCCCTCTTCGCCTACTTCGCCTTGCGGGCGCTGGATGAACCAGCCCGCTGGAGGCGATATGCCGTCTTGGCCGGGCTGGCCTTCGCCCTGACCACGCTGGTCGAGATGACCCTCGGCCTGCTCATGGTGATCCTGCTCCTGGTGCTGGCCGCGTTCCGTTGGCGGGGGCTCGGCCCCAGGCGCCTGGTGGCCCGGCTCGGGCTCACCGGTGCCGCCTCGGCCCTGTTCTATGGCCCTCTCCTCGTGCCGGTGATCCGGGAGACCTTCCGCGGGAGCTACTCCATCGTCGGCTGGGGCGATGCGCTGCGCCTGTCCGCCGACCTGGTAGGCCTGTTCACCCCCACGGCGCTACATCCCCTCTGGGGGGCAGACTGGGTACAGCACCTGCGCAGCGTAGCTACCGGCACCGGCCGGTTCAGCGACGTGCATACCCTCTTCCTGGGCTACGGTGCCCTCGCCCTGGCGGCGATAGGCGCGATCGCCTACGCCCGGCGTGCCCTGCCCTGGTTGATCACCGCCCTGGGGTCGGTGATCCTGGCCCTGGGGCCGCTGCTTCAGATCAACGGCCACCATGTCTTCGACCTGGACGGCATCACCACCACCGTGCCCTTGCCGTTCATCGTCCTGCACTACATTCCCCTGGTCAGCGCTGGCCGGGCCCCCAATCGGTTCAGCGTTCTGGCCGTGATGGCGCTGGCGCCGCTGGTAGGGCTGGGAGTCTACTGGTTCGCCAGCCACTACCGTCGCTGGTGGATGGTCAGCCTCGTCGGGACAGCAGCGGCGCTTGCGATACTGTGGGATGGTCTCTCCCTGCCCCTGCCCACCACCGATGCCTCGGTGCCTGCCTTCTACGCCTCACTGGCCCAGGAGGAAGGGGACTTCTCCATCCTGACGCTCCCCTTCGGCGTGCGCAGCTCCTTTGGCACCCTGGGGGCAGAACGCACGCAGCTGCAGTACTACCAGACTGTGCACGGCAAGCGCATCATCGGCGGCAACATCTCCCGCGCCCCCGACATCAACTTCGACTACTACCGCAATGCTGCTCCCCTGGCCCGCCTGCTGGCAGTGGAGTCCTACCAGGACCTCCCGCCCATGAGCCTGGAGGAGGAGCGGCGCCTGGCCGCTGAGCTGGCTACCCTCCTCGACCTGCGCTTCGTGGTGGTTCACGCTCCCATCCCCGGGCGTCTGCCCTACGCCGACACCTACGATGAGGCCTTCGCCTACGTCTCGCGCATCTTCGATCTCACCGAGGTCTACCGTGACCGCGAAGGCAAGCTGGTAGCCTACCGGGTCGCTCGGACCGGTGCGCCAGATGACGTGTCGCTGAAGCTCAACGACAGCAGCCAGAACATGTACCTGGGCCAGGGCTGGTCCCATCCGGAGACCATCGCCGGCGTCCCAGGGCGTTGGATCGAGGGCACGACCGCTGTGGTCTACCTTCCGGTCGGGGAACCCTCCGAGCCCGAGCGGGTCCTCAGGTTCACTGCCGCCCCGTTCACCTTCCCGGGCGCGCCCAATCAGATAATGACCGTGTACGTCAACGGCCAGCGTGTCTCAGGCATGGGCATGGCCCCGGGCTGGCAGCAGTACACGGTGTCGGTGCCCCGCTCGGCCTTCCGCTCGGGCCTGAACCGGGTGGAGATTCGCCTGTCGCACGCCCACCGCCCGGTGGACGTCCTGGCAGAGGGCTACTACATCGGGGGCACGGGGCTGCGGGCCCCGGTGCACCTGGAGGCCAACAGCCGGCCTGAGCTGGCCTACATCACCGTGGGCACTGAGGACGGCTCGCGACACGCCGAAGGCATCAACCTCGCCCTCTTCCATCCCCAGTCCGGAGCCCTCGTCGCCACCGCCAGTTTCGGCTGGGCCGAGGGGGCGCAGATGGAGCAGTTCTTGGAGCGCGCCCAGCCCGGCACCGGGGTGATCGTGGCCGTCCGCGGGGGTGTGCCCAGCGCACCCGATGAAGGTATCTGCCGCGCCCTCCAGCGCGTCGGTGCTACCTGGTGCCCGCCGGCCGGCTCCTCGGGCTACGTCCTGATGGGGAAGGTCGGGGCCACCGCCGGCTCTGCTCTGGAAGGAGTGGGGGACCAGGCTTACCTGCGCCTGAGCCCCGATACCCGCTCCCTGTCGGCGGCCTTCTCCGAGTTCACCCTGCAGTCCCTACCCTAGAGCATGGCCCGCAGCAGTCGCCCCCCGCTGGGTGATGCCCTGCTGAGCGTCGCCACGGGGCTGGCAGCACTGGCCCTCTACCTGCCGACCGTGGCCACCGGTGTCTTGGAGGGGGACCCGGGCGAGTTCCAGTTGGCGGCTGCCATCGGCGGGCTGGCCCACCCCACGGGATACCCGCTCTACCTCAGCCTGGGCTGGCTCTGGGCTCAGGTCGCGCCGGCTGCCTCCCCTGCCCACGCGCTGAACCTGCTGTCAGCGCTCTTCGCTGCGGCAGCGGTTGGGCTCACCTGCCGGCTGGTCCTGGAGCTCGGCAAGGACGCGCCCTGGTGGGCCGCCTGGCCGGCCGGGACGGCGGCCGGGCTGACCTTG
>JBMNTK010000210.1:0-6519 GCA_050945695.1 Anaerolineae bacterium
CCCCGCCCCACGCTGTAGCGCCGTCGGGGGGCGTCTGGGGGTGGCGATACTACGTGGATGAGGCCATGCGGACGCTCAGGAACGATGGGCTGGGCGAGCTGTGGAAGCGGGTCCGGGCGGAGTTGGGGCGCCGGTTCAGCTTCGGCGGCAATGCCCCCTACGGAGCGCCCCGCAAGACGGCTGAGGCCTGCCCTGGGGGGATGGCGGTGCCGGAAGTGGGCGTCGCCCACTGGCTGGCCCTGGCCGATGTGGCCGACCTCTACCCGGCTATTCTGGAGAAGAGGCGCTGGATCCAGGAGCGGCGTCGCCGAAGCGATGCTGAGATCACGCCGCTGTTTCGGATGTGCTTTTCCCTGAGCTTCTACGACTCCCGCTACCACAGCTGCCTGATAGACCTGGTGCGAGCGGAGGACTTGGAGGCTCGCCTGGGCACTGAGATGCAGCTGAGCCCGGAACGATGACCCGGGTACTCATCGTCAGCCACGACGTGGTGGGCGAGCGCATGGCCGGCCCCGCCATACGAGCGGTGGAGCTGGCCAGGGTGCTGGCGCAGTCCTATGAGGTCACGCTCGCCGTACCGAACGAGTGTGCCCTCGACCTGGGCGTACAGACGACGCGCTATCGTCCCACCGATCTGGAGTCGCTAGTCTCCGGGTACGACGCGGCCCTGGTGGGCGGGCTCACCCTGGCCCTGTGTCCAGGCCTGGCCCAGCTGGGCGTGCCCTTGGTGGTGGACATTTACGACCCCTTCACCCTGGAGAACCTCCAGCTGTTCTCCGGCCGAGATATGCCGACCCGGCTCCAGGATAGCGAAGGGCTCCTGAACGCCCTGCTCTTGCAGCTCCGCTTCGGCGACTTCTACTTGTGCGCCAGTGAGAAGCAGCGGGACTTCTGGCTGGGCATGCTGCACGCGGTGGGCCGACTGAACCCCTATACGTACGACGCCGACCGCTCCCTCCGGGGGCTGGTGGACGTCGTGCCCTTTGGCGTCCCCGCGGACGCGCCCCAGGTGCAGGAGCGGGCACTCAAGGGTGTCTACCCTGGCATCGGCCCCGAGGACCTGGTGGTCATCTGGGGCGGGGGGATCTACGACTGGTTCGATCCGCTGACCGCCATCCGCGGCGTGGCCCTGGCCGCCTCCCGTGATCCCCGGATCAAGCTCTTCTTCATGGGCGTGAAGCACCCCAACCCGGCGGTGCACCGCATGGGGATGGTGGACGAGTCCATCCGCCTGGCCGATTCCCTGGGGCTCACCGGCAAGTCGGTGTTCTTCAACGACTGGGTGCCCTATGCCCGGCGGGCAGACTACCTGTTGGACGCCGATGTAGGCGTGAGCTTGCACCTAGATCACATCGAGACCGCCTACTCCTTCCGCACCCGCATCCTGGACTACCTGTGGGCAGGCCTGCCCATTCTGGCCACTTCCGGCGATTCGCTCGCGTCCACCATCGAGCAGCGGGGGATCGGAGTGGTGGTACCTCCGGAGGACCCGGAGGCCGTGGCCCAGGCCCTGCTGACCCTGAGTGACGAGCGCACCCGAGAAGCCATGGGTGACCAGGCTCGGGCAACGGCGCAGGAGCTAACCTGGAACCGGTGCGCAGCTCCGCTGGTGAAGTTCTGCGCTCACCCCGCACTTGCCCCTGACCGGCAGGTCGGGTACAGTCCCACCCGGCCTGGTGCGGACCGCCCGAGGGCGGGTCTTGGCCCCGTCCGGAAGGTGGCGGCCAGTCTCCGCCAGGGGGGCCCTGCTCAGTTGGCACGGGACGTACGCGCCTACATTGCTTGGCGACTGGGCCGCTGACCCGCACCCTGCTCTAGACGGCCTATCAAGCCCGCATTCCCTCCCACAACAAGTCTCTCCGCGCCTCTGGAGGTGGACCTGGTAGGCCCCATCCCAAGCCTGAGAGGTTGTCATGCTCATCAGACGAGCCATTTGGTCCACTGGGGCCATCTTGGCCCTAGTCCTCGCCTTGGGGGCCGTTGGGGCTTCAGCCCAAGGCAGCCTGACCCTGAACTCCCCGGCCGCCACTCTCGGTAACGGTGACGACTTCGCCACGACCGTCCTGGGTGACCCCTGGGACATGGATAAGCTGCAGGATATCGGCTGGGAAGAGAACGTAAGCTCGATCAGCGTGGCCAACGGGATCTGGTCGGGCCGGGTTACGGTCACCAACCCGACGGCTGGCAGCAGCGGGTACGTGTTCCCGCTCTTCCAGGGGTTCCCCACTGCTTGGCCGGTTGGCAACACCGGCGCCAACTACCCCGTAGATACCTCGCGCTACACCCTGTTGTCCTACCGGAGGTACGTGAGCGACCGCTCGGGCGGCAACCACGCCGTCTACTGGACCCATACGGTGAACTGGCCGACGCGGGACAACTTCTTCGCTCGGGCTGATACTTCCCCCAACGGCTGGAAGCTCTACGCCTTCGACCTCACGGCCAGCAACGGCCAGGGCGGCAACGAGGCCGGTTCCTGGCAGGGGGCACCGGTCTACGGCATCCGCATCGACCCCAACCCGGCCCGCCCCGAGTATGACCTGCGGATAGACTGGATCCGCCTCACCGATCCCACCACCTCGCCCCGCCACGTCATCACCTGGAACTTCAGCGGCCTCGACGAGACCACGCCGGTGCAGATCTTCGTGGACACCGACGCCCAAGGGTACGACGGAGAGGCTATCGCCTCGGTGCCGGTGGGGCTGGGGCGCTACGAGCTCCTCACGTGCCTCCTCCCGGGCGGTGACTACTACCTGTACCTTCGAGCCGGGAACACGGTGAGCAACTATGGACAGCGGCTTCGGATCAACAACCCGCCCATCCTGCGCTGGGACCTGTCCACCGTGGGGCAGGATTACGCCAGCACCGAGCTGGGCAACCCCTGGGACATGTCGGGGAGAGAGGACCTCACCAACCTGGGCGACATCTTCCTGAACGATCCTCAGCTGTACGGCCTGCGCCAGTTCTATGACTGGACCATCGAGAACGGGGTGTTCTCGGCGACGGCGGACTCCAACTACGCGTTCGAGCACTACAGCCCACTGAAGCAGTCCGACGTGCAGCTGTGGCCCGCCATTGACCCGAACCGGCCCGTGGACACGACGCGCTACCGCTACCTGGTGGTGCGCATAGCCGCCGATGACCCCCAGAACCGGACCCGTTCGCAGCTGGTGCAGGATGGGTGGATCGGCCGGGTGGTCTGGTGGAACCAGGACATCGGGGTAGACGGCTTCGTCACCGACGAGATCGTCTACCACAAGGGCTGGAACACCTACGTCATTGACCTCATGGCCCGGGACAGGCCGGCCGGGTTCGTGCCCGACTGGCCGGTACGTCCCTGGCGGGCCAGCGGCTCGGTACGGAACATGCGCTACGACCCCCTGGAGGTTTCCACCGACACCCGCTTCCACGTTGATGAGATCAGGCTGCTGACCGAGCCGGTGGCCGATGAGTTCCTGCGGTTACACCTGGGCGTGGGTGATCCCGATGGCCAGACGCCCAATCTCACGTTCTACTATGACACCGACAAAGCAGGGTTCGACGGCCGCCCTCTGACCTCGACCGCCGCTTCGTCACTGGCAGCGCAGCAGGCTGGGTCGGGGCGCATCTACCTGCCGCTGGTGTGCAATGACGGCGCCCCCGGGCTTAGCCCTCTGCCGCTGGGCGACGACGTGTCCACGCGAGAGATATCGCTCCTGACGGGAGCAGTGCCCGAGGGCACCTACTACATCTACGCCTGTGCCTCCGACGGCATCGCAGAGACCTGCCACTACCTGCCGGTGCCGGTGATCATCTCGCACCCGTGATGCGTTGGCAGAGGCCGGTGGCGTCGCTATACTCTCGCGGAAAGCGACCAGGGAGGGAAGGCATGCAGGAGCAGCGAGTGGATGTGGGGGAGCGCGTCCGTGAGGTGGAGTTCCTCCTGGGGGCGATGCGGGAGTCGCTTGCTGCCGGAGGCGAGTGGCTGGCCCATAGGCGCTACCCCAACGGTCCTATCTGCCACGTGCGGAATGTCAGCTACATGCACAAGGCGGCCTGGGGGATGTACGCCGCCGGGGTGTCGCCGGCCATCATCACCGAGGTGTTGGACTGGGCGGGCCGCGAGGCCCTGCAGCCCAACGGCGACTTCTACTTCCCCGAGGAGGAGCCCCAGTACCAGGTGGGGCAGCGCGCTTACCGACCGCTGACCTTCCTGAAGGTGGCCGCCTGGCTCGACCATCCACTGGCATCGGACTCCCGGGTGATCGAGCGTATCTTCCAGTATCAGCACTCCAGTGGGGGGACGTTCAACTACATCGGCGATGACCCCGGGCACGTGGAAGAGCAGGCCACGCTGGGCACGCTCAACTCCTCCTTCTTTGGGCATCTCATGGTCGCCCTTGGGGAGAAGGACCGTGCCCTGGCGACGGGGGAGTTCCTGCGCCGCTTCGTCGAGGCCAACCGGGAGTACATCCCCCAGGGCCTCTTCTACACCCAGATGACGCCGGCCGGAGAGCTGATCACCGAAGCCGAGCCGGGACAGCGGTACTCCCGGGTGGTCCAGGCTATGGAGCCCAAGCAGGAGTTCTGGCAGACGGGCACGACCATGGCCTATCTGGCCGTGCTCTATGAGGCCGTCCGTGAGCAGTGGGGCGGCGAGGCCCAGGCCCGGCCCTACTTGGAGGCGGCTCTCGAGCTTCTGCCGTTCGATGCCATGCAGCCGCTAGAGGGATACCTCTGGCCCTCGAAGTGCAAGGTCGGCTGGGGTACCGGCGAGCTGCTGCGAGTGCTCTGCAAGTATGGGCTGGGCACCGACGAGCAGGTCGAGGACGCCTACCAGGTCGCCCGTAAGGTGGCCACCCACACCTTCCTGCGTAGCCAGCTCCCCCACGGTGGCTGGTCTGCTATGCACTATCCGCTGAGCGAGTTGGACCCTGAGTTCCAGCTCGACTACGTGCCCGTGCGGGGCCGGATCGACGTTCCCCAGGAGGCGGTGGAGGGCTTCAGCAAGCTCTACCTGCCCCCCGAGGAGCTGACCGGCGAGTTCCTGGGCGAGATGGAGGCCATCTACCGAGGGATGGCCGCCTACCGGGAGACCCTTAGCTAGTCCGGCCCTCGTGGCGGCGGAGGCCGGTCACCGGAGCGGGATAACCAGAGCGTTCTCCTGCACAGTCTGTCCGGGGCTGGCCTCCGCCGCCAACCTTTCCCCGTTGCTCCAGTCATAGAGCCCGATCCACAAGACGCATTCCTCCCCCGCATCAAGCGCCGCTAGATCCATGACGTGGCGGTCGCGGACGATGTCGCCCACGAGCCACTTGGTAGGGGGGTAGTCCTGGTCGAGCCCGGGCAGCTGGTCGGCCTGGGCTACGCGCTCGCCCTCCTGGTCTAGCACGTGGGTGAAGACGGAGTAGTCGAAGTCCGGCGTGCGGAGCGCCTCCCAGTAGAGGGTAACGGTCATGCGCCCAGACGAATCGGGCTCGATCTCATAGCCGCGGAGCCGGAACGTCTTCCCGAAGACCACATCGGCATGGTTGGGGAGCAGCCAGAGGCGCCACTTAGGCAGGGGCACGGTGACAAAGGCGGGCCGGAGAACGCCGGCACCGAGGTACAGGGCGGCGACGAGCAGGAGGGCGGCAGCAGCGACAGCCCGGCGGGATCCCTTCGCATCTGGTCCTGCCAGCCCAACGGTAAGCCAGACGCTCAGGCCACTCAGCGCCGGGAAGAGGTAGCGACCCTGGTAGCAGGACTCGTTGCAGCGAGTGATGGTGCAGAAGACAAACGCGTACTGCACCACGCAGGCCAGCGCCAGCACCCCCAGCACCTGTCGCCGGCGAGCCGGCAGAGTGCGAAATGCGCCCCGCCGCCATGCCCGGACCACGCCCACCAGCGCACCCACCTGCAGCAGCCCCACCAGCAGGTAGTAACAGGTGGGGGCAATCACGGTCGTCCATCCAAATGCGGCCCAGAAGGTCTGGAACTGGACAGTCACCATGGCCCAGATAGCATCCAGGTCCAGCGGTGCCGTGCGCAGGTTCATCCAGTAGATGCTCTCGTAGACACCGACGCCGAGAGGATCCCCGTAGACCACCTGATTGCGGACGAACCACCACAGGGTGATACCGGCGATGGGCAGGGCTGAGACCAACGCCCGCCGGGCAAAGGGGCGCCACCCCAGGGTGGCACGCAGATGCCACAGGAGAGCGATCCCGCATGTGCCCAGGACGGCTGCGCCGTGCGGTTTGGCCAGGATCGCGATGCCCAGCCATACCCCCAGGCCAGCCCAGAGTCGGGTCTGGGTTGGCCGGCGCAGGATGCGCAGTGTCTGCCAGACGGACACAGTGGCGGCCAGGATCAGGAGATTGTCGTTGTTGACGACGCCGCTCATGAACAGGAACTGGGGACAGAAGGCCATGAATCCGCCGGCGGCGACGGCAGCCCAGGGGTGTTTCGGGAAGGCGAGCCGGGCGATGGCGATGGTGAAGCCCACCGATGCCGTGCCCAGGGCGACAGACAGAAGGCGAGCCAGGCGCAGGGCCAGGGCCC
>JBMNTK010000211.1:0-6495 GCA_050945695.1 Anaerolineae bacterium
AAGGCCCCGCCAATAGCCGCGGCGGGGCCTTTGCCTGGGCGCCTCGCAATGCCCTCGCGTGAGGGGGCTAGGTCAGGTCCAGGTACCAGAGGAGCATGACCTCGTGCGCGATAGACGGGACGCTCAGGTAGGCGTAGCGGTTGATGACGCCTAGGTGGCAGCCCATGGCGGCATAGAAGCGGCAGGCGGGCACGTTGATGTTCTGGGTCTCTATCTTGAGTTGCCGGCAGTTCCGGCTCCGGGCCCACTCGGCCGCGCGCCGGAAGAGGGCGGAGCCGACTCCCTGGCCGCGGTGGCCGGGGTGGACCCGGATGTCCCAGAGGACGGCGAGATCGCGGCGGCCCTCAAGCATGTTCACCCCTGGGGAGTCGAAGGCGACGGCGGCCCCTCCCACTGGGGTATCGTTGTGGAAAGCCAGGAAGAACGCCCAGTTGCTGACATCGAAGGTCGTGGGCCAGCGGGTGGGGCGCTCCTGGTCCGGGTCCTCCATCTCTATGTTGTCGTAGTCCTTGAGGTAGGGCTCAGGGACAGGCTCCTCCACCAGGCAGAGCCCTCCCAGTCCCCCATCCACCGGCTGGACGCGGAGGACACGTTCGACCCAGAAGGATATGGGGATACTGGCGTACAGGTGCAGCTGGTCGGGGCCGACCTGAACCAGGCGCAACGGATCCACGGGCTCTCCGGTGTGCTGCGTTGGTTGGGTGATCTGTCGGGTCAGGCCACAGCGATGCCCTGCCAGCAACAGGGACAGGGCAAGTCGCGCTCGTACTCGAGTGCCAGGGGCGGGCCGAAGGTGTAGTAGCGCCGTTCGTAGACGAGCTTACCCTCCTCAAACCGCAGCGGGACGACGTATCCCTTGGTGACCTCGGAGAGGGGGGCCTCCCGGCCGGTACGCAGGTCCACGAGCACCAGACGGGTCAGAGGGCCACGGCGTTCGTCAGTGGTGAGCCATTCCTGTAGGGCGATGAGCGAGGAGTCAGGTGACCATAGGCACGAGTCGCCGAAGACTCGACCGCCGAAGTCGAAGGAGTCCAGGCTGAGGTTGTAGCAGGCGGGCCCGAATCGGATCTCCTGGGCGTAGCGAAGGGTGGCAACATGGGTGCCGTCGGGGGAGAGCACCGAACGCGAACCGGAGAAAGGATCGTTCATCGTTGCCTCACAACAGAACTGACTGCCTTGCTCATGGTCGGGACGTGGGCAGGGAGAGAAGGTACTTGGAGACGCCGAGCGCGATGAGGATGAGGAGGATGTCCACGAGCAGGGGGGCGATGAGGAACACGATCGCTGACAGGATGGCGGTCCACATGCTGGTCAGAGCGACGACCTTGCCGTGGCGAGGGATCCCTCGGCCGGCGCGGAAATCCCTAACATAGGGCCCGAGAAGCCGGTGGTTGATGAGCCAATGGTAGAAGCGGTCCGAGCTGCGGATGTAGCAGGCGGCAGCGAGTAGCAGGAACGGGGTCGTGGGCAGGACTGGAAGAAACACGCCTACTAGGGCCAGGCCCACAAAGAGACTACCCAGGCCTATAAGGATCGGTCTCCTCAGGTGTTCCACGACGGACTCCGCAGGTTGCTCTGACGGCTCTATCGTGCGCCGGATTCCGGCCCCAGTATTGATGATGCCCGCGGCGGACGCAAAAGCAGCCGCACCCCGGAGCGCTAGCTCAGGCCGTTGTCCTTGATCTCTTCGATGAGGGCCTCGACCAGGCGCTCGATCTCGGGCAACGCCTCATCAGCCTCGCTGACATCCAGGTCGTGCACGTGCCAGTACTCGATGCGATCCGCCCAGAGGGGGAAGTGGCGCTCCATGAGGGGGCGGTGCTCAGCTTCTTTGAGGGCGATGATCCGCTTGGCCCGCACCAAGTCGTGCTGGGTGAGGGGCAGGCGAGTGGGCCCGGTACAATCGAGAGGGATGCCCCGCTCCTCGAGGGCTTCGCGCGCCCAAGGAGACAGGTCCCCCTCGACCAGATGGATCCCCAGGCCACGGGAGAAGGCGCGACAGGGGAGGCCCAGGGCCCGAGCGCGATGGTTGAAGACGGCCTCTGCGAAGCGCGAGCGGTAGAAGTTGCCGGTGCAGATGAAGAGGACGGAGGGGTCTTCGGTCATGTCTGCTCTGCCCTTGTTTAGGATGGGGGAATGTTAGGCCATAGAAGGCCGAGGAGGCAAGACGTCGCACCTCAGGCGGCCCCTTCTCTGAAGGGACATTAGCGGTCGCCGGCTATTCATGACCTTCGCGATCCGGTAGAATGCACCATCGCTGAGATCAGGCGCTGCCCAAGGAGTGGTCCCCATGAGCGTTGTAGACCAAGTGACGAGGGCCGTCCGTCTGGATAGGCCGACACGCATGCCCGTGTTTGCTCTGAGCGAGGAGTTCGACGTTCGCATGGCGGGGCAGGTGTACGAGGAATACTGCCAGGATGCCAAGCTCATGTCCAAGGTGGCGATCGAGAGCGTGGAGCGTTTCGGCTACGACTGGGCCTGGCTCGAGGTGGATGACTGCATCGAGTTCGAGATGCTGGGAGTGGGCACCGTCGGGCGGGGCAACGTGGTCCGCGCGACCGTGGACTACCTGCCTGCCACCCGGGCGACGCTGAACGGTCTGAGAGTGCCTGACTTCGAGCACGCGGGCCGGGGCCCGGCGTATCTGGAGGCCATCAGCCGGGTGCGAGAGCATTTCGGCGACGATGTGCTCGTGGTGGGAAGGACGGCGGCCCCCTTCTCCTCGGTCGCTCTGCTCTACGGTCTCACCCAGGCCATGATTCTGCCTTACGACGATCCCCAGCTGCTGCGCGATACCGCCGCCTTCCTGGCCGACGTGCAGATCGAGTTCGGCCGCCAACAGGCCGAAGCTGGCGCCCATGCCATCTGGTACGGCGACTGTAACGCCGGTTCGCACCTCCTATCGCTAGAGCATTACGCCGAGTTCGCCTTCGAGCCCGCCAATGCGGTCGCCCAGGCCTATCGGGAGATGGGGCTGCTCGTGTTTTACCACGCCAGCGAGGACCAGCTGCCCTACCTTCGGCAGATGTCCCGCCTCAACATTGATGCCCTCAGTGTCGGGGAGCACGGCGACCTGGCCGCCGCCAGTCGGGACGAGGAGGTGGGCGGGGTGATGTGCCTCATGGGGAATGTTGACCCGATAAAGGTGCTGCAGCTGGGCACCGAGGAGGAGGTGCGCGAGACGACCCGCACTCTGCTGCAGACCGTCAGCACGCGCGGTGGGCACCTGATGAACTCAGGGGAGATGGTCCCTAGGGACACGCCGGAGGCGAACATGCGGGCCTACGCGGAGACCGTCCAGGAGTACGGACGGTTCGAGTAGGGCGCTGGTGGGCCCTCACCCACGCCAAATGGTGGCCTCTCCTGAGCGGGGGGGGGAGTCAAGCCCCCTGCCCGCTCAGGGAAGGGGGCTTGGGGGGTAGGTTATTCCCGCCACGACCCCTGGCCGCCCACACCGTGATGCACCATCACACCCTGGAGGTGGCAAGCATGGATCGCCTGGACATCTATCCCCGGCCGCAATGGCTTGACCGGCAGAGCGGTGGCTGGCCCGTGAGCGGCGGCGCCTTCGCAATATGGCTGGGCGAGATGGCTCGGTCGCTGGCCAGCGACGTCCGCCAGGGTGCCAACACCTGGCGCGTGCCTTTGTCGCCGACATCTGGGCCCACGGATGCAGACGTGGTGGTGGGCGGCCGGGACGAGCCCGCGGTCGCGGCTCGCCTGGCCCGGCATGCCCGGCTGGCCGACGATCCGCTGCCGCCGGAAGGGTACGTGCTGGTTGTGGACGGGGCGGGGATCACCGTGGGCGGGGCCGATGCCCGGGGCTGCCTGTACGGGCTGGACACCTGTGCCCAGCTCCTGCGCTATGGGCTGTCGGCCCAGAGCGTCCCGTACGTCGAGGTGCGCGACTGGCCCTACAAGCCCATGCGCGGCGCCCACTTCTACATGCCCGGCCGGGAGAACCTTGCTTTCTTCAAGGAGGTCCTGGCCTGGCTGGCTTCGCTCCGCTACAACACGCTGTTCCTGGAGGTGGGCGGGGCCATGAGCTACGAGCGCCATCCCGAGATCAACGAGGGCTGGGCGCGGCTGGTGGCAGAGCTGCGAGCGCTGCCGGGCGGGCCTCCTGGGCTCAATCGCTTCGTTCCCTTCCCGAAGGACTCGCCCCATACCGAGACTGGGCGGGGCGGCTGGCTGGAGCAGGCTGAGGTCGCCGACCTAGTTGCCTACGCCAACTCCTACGGCATCGAGGTCATCCCGGAAATGCAGTCGCTCAGCCACGCCTACTACCTCCTGGCCTCGCACCCCGAGCTCGCCGAGCGCGCCTGGGACCCCTGGCCCGACACCTACTGCCCGTCCGACCCCCGCACCTACGAGCTCTACTTCGACGTCCTGGAGGAGGCGATCCAGGTATTCAGGCCTCGCATGATCCACATCGGCCACGATGAGGCCTACACCTTCGGGATATGCGACCGCTGCCGAAGCAAGAGCGGGGCGGAGCTCCTGGCGGGGGACCTGAACAAGATTCAGTCTTTCCTGGCCGCCAAGGGCATTCGCACCGTGCTCTGGGCCGACAAACTGGAGAACATCATCGTGGGTGGCGTGGACCACGGGGGCCGGGCCCGGCGCAGCGTCAACGCCGCCCGCCAGACCGACTTCACCATGCGCGAGACCTACCAGGCCGTGGACTTCGTGTCCAAGGACATGCTGGCCATGGACTGGTACTGGTGCCTGGACCCCGACTCCGAGCGGTACCTACTGGGCAAGGGTTTCGAGGTCATCTTCGGCAACTTCGGCGACAACTACCGGCCCCAGGCATTCCAGAACTGGGACCGGCGCGCGGCCAGTGAGCGCGTCGTGGGGGCGGAGGTCTCCACCTGGTGCGATGTCTCTGAGTATGCACTGGGCCACAACCTCTCGTTCTTCAACCTCCTCTTCTCGGCGAACATGCTCTGGTGGCGCCACTACCGTGACCGGGAGCGCGAGGACACGCTCGCCGCGGTGGCCCGGTTGCAGCCGCTCGTGCGGCAGGCGCTGTCCGGGACGGAATTGCCCTCTCTCCAGGGGCGGGAGACCCGGCCGCTGGCACTGGAGGGCGCGTTCAACGCTACCTCAGAGGTGGTGGAGGGCGCTCAAGGCGATTGGACGGAGGCGAGCCCGGTGCCCTTCCGCCTGTCGTCCCGTGCCGTGCGGGTGAACGCTGAGTCACCCGAGAGCCAGGCCATAGCGGTGGGAAGCAAGGCGGCCAGCATCGCCTTCCTGCACTACTGCCGGACCGAGCGCCAGCCTAAGGCCACGTGGACCATACCCGACCCTCTCGGTCAGGATGAGGGCTCGCTCCTCGGGTACTACCAGGTGACCTACGACGACGGAACCACAGAGCGAGTGGAGCTGCGCCACGGGGACAACATCGCCCGGCCGGAGGGGGCCTTCGGCGATGATGTGCCTACCTCGCCCTTCTGGGCCCAGCCGGCCTGGGTGGGCAGAGACCGCGAGGGGCAGCGCGTAACCCTCTGGGCGCACGAGTGGGTCAACCCGCACCCGGAGAAGGGCATCGCCCACGTGAGGCTGCATGTGGACCGTCCGGCGGCGGACGAGAGCCTGAGTCTGCTGGCGGTCACGGTGGTTGTGTAGGGGCAAGAGGCCCTCACCCCCCGCCCCCTCTCCCACACGTGTGGGAGAGGGAGCCCGTTCCTTGTCGCGTTTTTAGCGGCGGCTCTGAAGAGCGATATACTATCGGAGCCGACGACAGAGCCAACCTCAGCCGCTACCCAGTACCGGCCCCGGTTCCTCTGCTCCGTGCGCATTTCATCCCAGATGCAATGCCGGCAGACAATGCCGAGCGGCGTGGAGGCTACCCCGTGAAGACGGTGCTGCTACTGGCCGTGTCCAACGTGTTCATGACCATCGCCTGGTACGGCCACCTCAAGTACAAGTCCGCCCCCCTTCTGAAGGTGATCATCATCAGCTGGTTGATCGCGTTCGTTGAGTACTGCTTTCAGGTGCCGGCCAACCGGATCGGCCACTCGCAGTTCTCTGCCGCCCAGCTCAAGACCATTCAGGAAGCCATTAGCCTGGTCGTCTTCTCCGGCTTCTCTGTGCTCTACCTCAAGGAGAGCCTGCGCTGGAACTACATCCTGGGTTTCTTCTTCATCGTGGCCGCGGTATTCGTCATCTTCAAGAAGTGGTGATGACTGTCGGCACACTGCTTGCAGGCTAGACCGTGGGGCAGGGCAGGCGATGAAGCCCGCCCTTACATCACGTGTCGGAGTGACAAGGTGGCCAAGAAGGAAGCGGTCAAGAAGAACGTGGTAGTGGCAGCCCGTAAGGACGGATCCTGGGCGGTGAAGCGGGAAGGGGCGCGGTGCGCTACCAAGACCCTGCCCACCCGGGAGGAGGCCGAGGCCTTCGCCAAGGAGCTGGCGTCCGCCGATGGGGTAGAGGTCATCGTCGAGGCCTAACGAGAGGGGCCACGTAGGGGCAGGCCACCGTGCCTGC
>JBMNTK010000212.1:0-6469 GCA_050945695.1 Anaerolineae bacterium
TTTCTCGCGGCCGCCGGGCTCTCGGCGGGCATGGCTGTACTGGTGTTCGGAGTGGACCCGACGTTCGTGCTGCGGCTGATGAGGCCCCTCGCCTATTACGCCTCCTTCTTCGCGGTGACGCGGCTGCTGTGGGAGCGGCGCCAGGTGCAGACCCTGCTGAACGGGCTGCTCTGGCTGGGCGCGCTGGCGTCCGGCGCGGTGATCCTGCAGACGGCCTTCCCGCAACTGACCATCCTCCGGGCAAGCTCAACCGAGTTGGTGACGGCGGCGCGAGAGTACTCCGGCGTGCACCGGGTCTACACCCACGCTGACCGGCTGATCTACCCCATGCTGCTGCTGTCGGTGACGTTCCTCGCCCTGAGGGTGACGCCCACGTGGATGGAGGCCGGGCGAGCAGCCCTCCTGGCGGTGGCCCTGATCCTGAGCTTCCAGCGCAACTACTGGGGTACCTCGTTGCTCATGGTGGGGCTGCTGACCGCCCTAGTGCCGGCGTGGGCACGGCTGAGGCTGGCCTTTGCTCTGGGGGCAGCGGCAGTCCTGATCATGGTGTCGGCCCTGATCCCCTCACCAGAGCTGATGCGTTACCGTCAGGCCGCCTTGGAGCGGTTCGTCTATGGCCTCAGCCCGGAGACTGTGGCCGCGGACGGCAGCGCCCAGGATCGGGTGCTGGAGATCGAATATGGGCTGCAGACCGTGGTCGAGCGGCCTGTCCTGGGCATTGGGCTGGGGAATCTCTACCGGCCCCTTAACGCCAACGACCTGGCCAACCGGGAAATGCCCCCGGCCATCGGGCTGCGCTGGTACATCCACAACGCCTACCTCTGGGTGTGGGTGGACATGGGCCTGGTGGGGCTCATCCCGTTCCTCTGGCTCTACGGTGCTGGCATCTACCGGGGGTTACGGTCTTGGCGGGCGATGCCGGACAGGCGAACGAGAGCCGTGGTGTTGGGCCTGAGCCTGGGGCTCATGGGACAGGCGGGCTCGAACCTGGTGGCGCCGAACTTCATCCAGTCCTGGTCCCTACTGGTCTTCCCGGTCCTGCTGGGCCTCAACGAGGTGATCCTGAGGGCAGCGACACAACAGACTCACACGGCAAGCGAGATGGTGGAGGGTTAGCGATGGCAACAGGAGTGCGCCTGGCCGCACTGCGCAAGCAACTGCCCTTTCCGGTGAGACGGGCCCTGGGCTGGGCTCGGCGGCGAGCCGGGGCCGGGTGCGTATGGAACGACCCGGCGTTCCGAGAGGTCTACGAGCAGCTCATGCAGAGCCAGTGGTGGTCTCGCTCGGAGTTGGAGGCCTATCAGGCAGAGCAGCTCCAGCGGCTGGTGGCGCACGCCTATGCCAACGTGCCCTACTACCAGCAGAGGATGGACGAGCTGGGCCTGCGACCGGAGGACATCCGGGGCCCTGCCGACCTTCCCCGGCTACCGCTCCTCACCAAGGACGACATCCGCGCCCACACCGATAGCCTCCTGGCCAGGAACGTGAGCCGCGACCGCCTCCGGTACGTCACCACCGGCGGGTCCACCGGCACTCCCCTTGGGCTCTGGCATGACCGCTACACCGCCGACCCCCACGAAGACGCCTTTCGCCTGCGGCAGTGGAACTGGGCGGGCTACCGCTTCGGAGACCGAGTGGTCAACGTGCAGGGCAACCTGATCCTCACCGACGATGGCCAACTCATGTGGGACTACAACACCCACTCGAACGAGCTGGTCTTGCCGGTGCGCCACATGAGTGAGGAGGCCATGCCGGGCTACGTTCGCCTCCTGCGCCAGTTCGCGCCCCGCTTCGCCGCTGGGTATCCGTCCTCGCTGGAGCTGCTGGCCCGCTATCTCAAGCGTAAGGACATCCGCGACATCCGGCTAGAGGCAGTCTTCCTGGAGTCGGAGACCTTGTATCCCCAGCAGAGGCAGTTGATCGAGGAGCAATTCGGGGCTCCCGTGTTTGCCGGCTACGGCCAGACAGAGCGCGTGGCTGACGCAGTGGAATGCGAGCATCACCGAGGATACCACGTGTCCATGGAGTACGGGGTACTGGAGTTGGTGGACAAGGATGGTGAGCCCATAACCCGGCCCGGCGTCCTGGGGCGGGTGGTGGGCACGGGGTTCGACTCCTACGGCATGCCCCTCATCCGCTACGCCACCGATGACCTGGCCACCCTGGCCGAGGGGGAGTGTCCCTGTGGCCGCCAGCTGACCCTGGTGCAGGACTTCCATGGGCGCCTGAGGGAGTTCATCGTCACTCGCAGTGGTCAACTGGTGCCGGTGCCGGTGCTCTTTGCGGGCCACGGCGAGATCTGGGCCAAGCTGCGGGAGGTCAAGTTCGTCCAGGAGGAACCGGGGGTACTGGCCGTGCACGCCGCGCCCGCGCCTGAGTTCACCGAAGAGGAGGTCAGAGCCGGGCTCAGGGAGTTGGTGGACGAGCGCCTGGGCGGCGACGTGGCGGTGACGGTCCACATAGTGGATAGCGTCCCCAGGACGCTTCGGGGCAAGGTCGGGCTCATGGAGCAGAGGCTGCCCATCAGCTTGGCGGACCTGGAGACAGTGGCAGCCGGCGGCGGTATTGACCGGGCGAGGGACGGCTCCTGATGGCACCAGTCGCATTCAGTGCTGCAACGCCCTGGGGGTGCGGCCGATGAACATAACGTTGCTGGGGGATCTGTGGCCGCTGGACACGGGCGAGGTAGATATCCCGGACTTCGCTAGGGGGACCGACCTCTGCCTGGCCAACCTGGAGGGGCCGATGTACACGGGCAATGCCTCCCCCTGGCCCAAGGCCGGGCCGGCCCTGCGGGGCAGTGCCCGGATCCTGGAGTGCGTGCGGCCCCGGTTTGGCCCCCTCGTGCTGAGCCTGGCCAACAACCACACGATGGACTACGGCCTCCCCGGCCTGCGGGCGACGGTGCACACCTGCCAAGCCTTGGGCGTGGACGTAGTCGGCGCCGGGGACAGCCTGAGCGAGGCGCAGGCGCCCCGCTTCCTCGACATCAAGGGTGTGCGGGTGGCTATCGTCGCTCGATGTGAGACGCAGTTCGGCGGCGCCGGACCGAGCCGGCCGGGAGTGGCCAACATCGAGGACTCGCTGTGCCAGCGGGTACACGACCTGAGCCGAGAGGCAGATGCGGTGGTGGTCACCATACACGGCGGCTCGGAGCTCTCGCCCTGGCCTTCACCGGCCTGGCAGGCGCGACTGCGGGCCCTCGTGGATGCCGGGGCGACCATAGTGCACGGGCACCATTCCCACACCCCTCAGGGATACGAGACCTACGGCAACGGGGTGATCGTCTACGGTCCCGGCAACTTCGTGGTGGACCCAGACATGTGGGGAGGTGATCCCTATCACCCTCACGCCCTGTGGTCGCTGGCGGTAGAGTGCAGCCTGGAGTCGTCTCCGCCGGATGTCTCTGTTCGCACGCTGGTGGTGGAAAGCGGACCCACGGGCCCCATCGTGCGCTACGCCGACAACGGGCAGTTCCGGGGCCACAGATCCTACCTGGCCCGCTGCAACGAGGCGCTGTCTGACCCGGCGCTGCTGGAGGCGCTGTGGCAGGAGACCGCGGTACGGATGTACGAGCTGTTCTACTCCCAGTGGCTTGGGCACCCCTCACCCAGGGCCAACGGTCAGGGCCGCCGGCCCGCGCTCGCTGCCCTGCGACGCGCCGCCGCTGACCTGGTGAAGGGGCCCAGGCCGCTGGAACACGAGGAGCTGCTTCTGCACTACCACGTGTTCTCCTGTGAGTCTCATCGTGATGCCATCTCCACTGCCCTGGGAGTCCTGTCGGGCGAGAAAGAGGACCTTCGGTCCGAGCGCACACGGGCCCTCGCAGACGAGTTCATGCCCTGGTCGGTGCCGGGCCTAACGGAGATGTACTGGGGCGGGCCCGGGCGGGTGGCCAGGTTGGCCGAGGCGAAGTCGTGACTGCGACGGGTTTGACCCGCTATCTCGATAAGGCCCGCCGGCTTGGCCCGCTGGGCACGGCCCGCCGAGCCTGGGAACGGGGATCGGATCGGTTGGGGCTGGAGGCCCGGGCTCTGGCCTGGACGCTGCGGGAGGCCAGGTTGCCCTCCGATCGAGCGGTGTTGGCCGCGGCCGGCGGCAACTGGGCCAGCATGGGCCAGTTCGTCGAGCACCTGTGCCGCAAGGAGGCGCCCGCCTTCTTCTTCTCGCCCACCGAGCGAGACGAGTACGTGCGCTGCCTGAGGGAGCGCCTGGCGCGGGAGGCTGACCGGACGCTGCAGACGGCGGATGAGGTCTGCCGTCACCGGTTCTACCTGCTGGGTAGGGAAGTGCAGTTCGGCGAGCGGGTGAACTGGCACCTGGATCCTGACACCGGGCAGGATTGGCCCCGCGACTACTTCGAGCGCATGGACGAGCGGCTCTGGTCGCAGCGGGTTTCCCAAGACAGCAAGCTGGTATGGGAGCTCAACCGTCACCAGCACCTGGTGACCCTGGGCAAGGCGTACTGGCTAACGCGCGATGAGCGGTACACCCGGGAAGCTGCCGACCAGCTGCTTACCTGGATCGAAGACAACCCGCCCGGGATGGGCATCAACTGGTACAGCGCCCTCGAGGTGGGCCTGAGGCTGATATCCTGGTGCCTGGCCTTCCACTTCCTCCGGGCCGACCCTGGGTTTGTCAGGACCGCCGCTCCGTCCTTCGTCAAGAGCCTCTACCAGCAGACGCGGTTCCTTCGCCGGCACCTGACTGCCGACTGGCCGGTGCCCAACAATCACCTGATTGGCGAGTGCGCCGGGCTCATCGCCGCGGGGGCCCTCTTCCCCGAGTTTGGCGAGGCGGACGACTGGCTGTCCACCGGGCTCAGGCTCATGGAGAGCGCGGTCGAGGCGCAGGTGGCTTCGGATGGCGCCAGCCGGGAGCAGACCACCGGCTACCAGCGCTTCGTGATGGAGCTGCTGACCCTGCCGGTACTGCTTGGCCAGCGGGGGGCCATCCCGGACTCACCGACGCTCGTGCAGGCCCTGGAGCGGATGCTCGACTACGTGCTGTACGTCACCGCTCCCGATGGGGCCGCGCCCCGCCTGGGCGACGGCGACGATGGCCGGGGGCATGCCCTGGGCTCGGGCCTGGGACAGGCCGGCTTCTCGGAGCTGCTGTGCCTGGGCGCGCTGCTCTTCCGACGGTCGGACCTCAAGCTGGCCGCGGGCGCCTTCGCGGAGTCGGCGCTATGGCTGCTGGGACCGGAGGCCGCTCAGAAATACGACGAGCTGGAGGCGACGCCCCCCGCGCGGGCCTCGGCCGCGTTCCCCGATGGCGGCCACTACGTGCTGCGCAGCGACTGGACCCCGCAAGCCGACCTTGCCTTCACCAGGTGCGGGTCATTTGGGCTGGGCGGTGAGGGCTTCTGCGCCCATTCCCACTGCGATCTCTTGGGATTGGAACTGTGGCTGCGGGGCCGCCAGCTCCTGGCCGATCCCGGCACCTACACCTACCGCGGTCCCCGACGAGACTGGTTCCGGAGCACCGAGGCCCACAACACCCTGATGGTTGACGGGGTCGAGCAGGCCAGGCCGCAGGGCGAGTTCGCCTGGTCTCAGGTGCACGACGCTACCTGCCTGGACTGGGACGCCCAGGCGCGCGCGGTGACCGGCCAGCTGGAGGCGGCGCCCGGGGTGTGGCAGGAGCGACAGGTGCGCCTCGATGGCCCGGGGCGGTGCCGCGTAGCCGATAGTGTCCGGGGCGACGGGCAGCACCGTCTGGTGTGGCGCTACCACCTGGCCCCCGGGCTGGAGGCTGAGTTGGACGGCTCCACGCTGCGTGTCCGAGGGGGCGAGGACTCCATGGCGGTGGTAGTGGCCCCGCCGCCGGTACGCCTGGCCCTGGAGCAGCACTGGCATTCGCCCGCCTACGGTGAACTTGAGCCTGCCACCACCATCGTCGGTGAGTGGGAGGGAGAACTGACGAGACTGGGCCTTACCTTTGAGTGGCTCTTTGCCGCCCTTGGCGAGAGTGATGGGGAGTAAGATGAGAGTTAGTGTGTTTGGACTGGGTTATGTTGGAACAGTGACTTCCGCCTGTCTGGCCTCCATGGGGCATACCGTGGTGGGGGTGGACGTCAACACGGACAAGGTGCGCACCCTCAACGCCGGCCGCAGTCCGATCTTGGAGCCGGGCGTGGAGGAGCTGGTTCGTGCCGCCGTGGAGGCGGGTGCGCTTTCCGCCACCGCCGATGCCGAGGAGGCTGTCGCCCAGTCCGATGTCGCTCTGGTGTGTGTGGGGACTCCCTCCCAGCCAAACGGTAGCCTCGACCTGACGTACGTGGAAAGGGTCATGGGCCAGATCGGCCGCGCCATGGCCGAGACCGGCGACCACAAGGTTGTGGTGTTGCGTAGCACCGTGCTGCCGGGTTCCCTGCGGTCATCGCTGGTGCCCATCCTGGAGGAGGCTGCCGGAAGGCGGGCTGGGGAGGGCTTCGGCGTGGCCGTGAACCCGGAGTTTCTGCGCGAAG
>JBMNTK010000213.1:0-6461 GCA_050945695.1 Anaerolineae bacterium
TCCTATCCGATATCCACGGCAACCTGCCCGCCCTGGAGGCGGTCCTGGCCGACGCCTGGCGGGCAGGTCCCCCAGACGCCATCATCGTCGCCGGGGACCTCACCATGGGTGGGCCCTATCCGGCCGAGGTGCTAGACCGGCTGCGGGAGGTGAACGCCACCCTGATAGCCGGCAATCGTGACCGCTGGATCCTACAGGCTTATCATGGGCGCCCTCCGGCCGGGTGGCACGAGGGAGAGCATTGCGGTGTGGGCCGCTGGACCCTGGCCCAACTGCGCCGCGAGCAGTTGCCCTGGCTGGACTCGCTGCCCGAGCAGACGGTGGTGACTCTGCGCGGAGCACACGCTATCCGGGTGGTGCACGGCTCCCCCTCACACCTGAGTGGGCGCATCCTGCCGGACCGCTGCCCAGAAGCCATGGCACGGTTGCGGCTGAACTACGGGGAGCCGGCCCGCTCGGGCGAGATCCCTGCTGACGCCGCCCTGCTCGCGGTCGCTGAGCCGGTGCTCGTCTGCGGCCACACGCACGTGCAGTGGCAACAGCGGCTGGATGGTCGGCTGGCCCTGAACCCGGGGTCAGTGGGCGAGTCGCTGCAGGGCGATCCCCGGGCACGGTATGCCCTGCTGGAATGGGACGGCAGGGCGTGGCAGGTCGAGCTCTGCGCGGTTGAGTACGACCGGCAGCCGCTTCGCCGAGCCTTCCACGAGCGAGGGCTCCTGGCCGAGGGCGGCGGGTTCGCCAGGGCCTCGCTACGGGACATGGAGACGGGCCGCAACTTCAGCACTCACTTCTACCGTCACGTGGCCCGGCAGGCGCAGCAGGTGGGCCTGTCGGACGGGGATGTCTTCTGCGATGAGATCTGGCAGCAGGCGGCGGCCACCTTCGATTGGGAAAACGGGGCACCGTAGGGGCGCGACGCCACGCCGAGCGTGGCGAGGCGGCATGCCCTCAACGCGCCAAATCATGTCATTCCGAGCGAAGCGAGGAATCTGTGGCTGACCCGACAGGGACATTCCTCGCTTCGCTCGGAATGACAAGTCAGGCTATGGCTGAAAGGCTATGAGCCGCCCCTACTCGGTAGATCCCTCGCTACGCTGGGGACGACAAGTGTGGCGCGCACCGTAGCAAGTGCGTCTCTCAGGAGGATGAAAGCCCCACCCGGTACTACTGAGAGTCGCCTGGGGCGAAGAGGGGCACGATCGTACCTGGTGGAGAGAGCCAGCGGATGACAACATCACAGTGGCATGGCAACATAGAGGTGGATAGGTGCCCTGCCGGTTCCGCTAGTGAGATGAGCGCCCGTACCGTGACCACACTCTCACCGGCTCACCATCCATGGCACGGCGAGCGGTACGCACAGGCGCGGTGTCTTTCAACGTGGCGACCTTAGGCAAGAACTGAGGGAGGCGACCATTGCGCCCATTGCCCCGTGACACCATGACCGCCCGAGAGCGGATCGAGGCCACCCTTCGCGGCCAGATCCCCGACCGCGTGCCCATGTTCGACCTCATCCAGCACGTGCCCCTCATCGAGCACATCACCGGCGAGAAGGTCACCCTCAGCAATGGGCTCGACCTCCTCTGCCGCACCATCGGACAGTGCCTGGACATCACGCGCGGCATTGCTCCCCCCGTCGAAGAGCGCACCTACACCACTCCGGACGGCTTTACCTACAAACAGGAGTGGTGGACCACCTGGCTGGTGGGGCGCCCCTTTAGCGATGTGCCGGGGCTGCTCGAGTACATCCGCCGCAACATAGACGAGATCTACGACCGGCAGCCCGGCGACATGTGGACCTTCGCCGGAAAGGGGAACGTGTGGGGAGTCGCCGCCCGGTCGTACCGGGAGCAGTTCCTCGACCTCCAGGAGCGGGTGGGCGAGAACACGGTCCTCTTCCCCTTCGAAAGCCCCGTGGGCCTCGACACCGCCCACATCCGCGCCCGGCTGGACCTCCTCATCTACGCCTACTACGAGGATCCCGGTCTGGTTTCGGACTGGCTCGAGGCACTGAACTGGGCCGAGATCCAGCGGGTGCACGAGACGGCCGACCGGGAGCTATCACCGGTAGCCCTCGTCTATTCGGACATCGCCGACAAGAACGCCACCTTCTACTCCCCCGCCTTCCTGCGCCGGGAGTTCTTCCCCCGCTTGGCCAAGCTGGTGGAGGCCTGGCATCAGCACGGCATCAAGGTCATCTTCCATAGCGACGGCAACCTCTGGCAGGTGCTCGACGACTTCCGCGCCGCCGGGGTGGACGGCATCAACCCGCTGGAGCCGCTCTCCGGGATGTACGCCGGCGACGTCCGCGCCCACTATCCGGACTGGATCCTCATGGGTGGGGTGGACGCCAGCCAGCTGCTGCCTTTCGCCACCGAGGACGAGGTCCGGGCAACGGTGCGCCGCACCATCAGCGAGGCGGGCCAGGGCGGCCGGCTCTGGATAGGCTCGAGCACCGAGATCCACCCGGCGTGCAAGCTCGCCAACGTCCTGACCATGTGGGACACTGTCCTGGAGCACGGCTACTACGACGAGCCGGCCGGGGAGAGCGCATGACGCCACGCGAGCGCCTTCTCACTGCCCTCAGGGGCGAACCTGTGGATGCAGTGCCCTGGAGCTGCTACAGCGGCCTGCTTCCCCGCGGCCACACCGAGCG
Source organism: Anaerolineae bacterium (assembly GCA_050945695.1). Lineage (GTDB taxonomy): Bacteria > Chloroflexota > Anaerolineae > DRVO01 > DRVO01 > Ch71. The sequence continues at coordinate 2,654 of JBMNTK010000213.1, forward strand.
CCTTCTGCGCGAGCGGGGCATGTGCCTGGTCACGTCGGTGAACGCCTACACCAGGGAGATGCCCAACGTGGAGGTCATCTCGCGGGACGTGTGGGAGGGAGGGCAGCTCTACACCTACCGCACCTATCGCACCCCCGTGGGCGAGGTCACCGAGAAGCGCCGGGCAGAACCGGGCTACGGCAGCTCCTGGATCGTCGAGCACATGATCCGCGAGCCCAAGGACTACCCCGTGGTCGAGTTCATGGTGCGAGACACCGTCCTGCGCCCCAACTTCGAGGCCGTGGCCGAGCTGGAAGCCGACCTTGGGGAGGACGGGGTCTCTCTGGCCTGGACTACCCGGTCCCCGTATCAGCAGATGTACATCGAAATGATGGGGCTGGAGCGGATGGTGCTGGACCGGGCCGATGCCTTGCCCGAGTTCGTGTCCTTGCACCAGGCCCTGGATGAGCTGGCTGAGCGGATATACCGGCTGGTGGTCCAGTCGCCTGCCTCGCTCGTCTGGTGTCCCGACAACCTGACCGACCTGGTGGCCGGCGGCCCGGTGTTCGAGTCCTATTACATCCCGTATTACAATCGGGTGGCCGACGTCGCTGCCCAGGCGGGAAAGATCGTGGTGTCGCACTTCGACGGTCGGCTGGCCAGCCTGGTGGAGCCCCTCTCCCGCACCCGGCTGCCTGTCATCGAGGCCTTCACCCCGCCCCCGATGGGCAACCTGAGCGTGGCCCAGGCCAAGGCGGCCTGGCCCGACAAAGTGGTGTGGATCAACTTCCCGGGCTCCGTGTTCCTAGAGCCCCCTGAGGAGGTCCGCCGTTTCACCCGGGAGTTGCTGGAGGAATCCATGCCCGGAGGCCGGTTTGCCCTGGGCATCACCGAGAACATCCCTGCCGGTGTGCGAGTGGAGGCACTTCTCGCCCTGGCCGACGGGGTGGCTGACTACGAAGGGAGATAGGCTCACGCTAAGGCGCAAAGGCGCCAAGCCCTTCCCTTCCCTTGCGCCGTTGCGTGCTTGCGTGAAGAGCCGGAGGTCGCCAAGCCTGGCTCCACACCTCTGAAAGCAGTCACGGCCGGGGTCCTGGGTCCGCACACTCGAGAACAGCGCGGTACAGGAACCCATGCTGGATGAGCGTGTCGAGGTCGTGGCGCAGGTCTAGCTGCTCGCCCCTCCGCCGGGCTAGAAGGAGCACGCCAATGGTACCTGTCACAGGCAAACCCAGGGCTACGGCCCGGTTCCTGGCCAAGCGGTCATCCAGCATCAGGAGTCGAGCTTCCAGCTCTTTGGCCAGGACGATGGCTTCTGCCTCGCCTTGGTGAAGATCCGTGAGGAGGTCCTCTACGGCCTCCCTGTCACGGATGTAGGTCGGCCGCAACCAGCCGTCTGCCACAGCTGTCCGGGTTTCAGCGGCACCTGGAAGGCTCAGCGTCGGCGCCGCCACTTCCTGCACGACTGCATCAGGGACGTGGACAACACCGAAAAGGCGCTGCAACAACATGAAGCGACCAAGGACTGCGAGGTAGATGAGGGGACTGGCATCGGCGACAACCTTTCCGGTGGCCACAGGGAAACCTCAGCTCTCGTCTATTGAGGCCAGGTCTTCCTGATACTCCTCGCTACCGTACTCGTAAGCGGTCAGCCCGGCTCTCTTGAGGGCCTCGGCGAACTCATAGCGCGACATGCCAGCCAGGGAGGCAGCCCTCGCCAGACTTACAATACCCTCAACGAAGAGGCCGATGGCGAGGGGCAGCATTACGGGATCCTCGTCCGAGCCACCAGCCTGGCGCTCACGGAGCGCGGCCACTACATCGGCCGGCAATCGTATCCAGATAGAGACTTGTTCGGCCATCGGCTCTCCTACTTCATACGCTCTATGTAGAGACAACTGCCTCAAGCAATGGTACCATGGTCTAGGATTCCCGGCACTACTCACGGAGGTCAACCATGTCCAACCTACTTGCCGGAGCCGCAACCACCGACATCACCCCGCCGCTAGGCGCCTACCTGGCCGGCTACTACCGCCCCCGACGCGCCGAGGACGTCCACGATCCCCTCTTCGCCCGGGCCCTGTGCCTGAGTGACGGCAGCACCACCATCGCCCTGGTCTCCTGTGACCTCATCGGGCTCCCCAGCTCCCTGGTCACTGCCATCAAGGAGCGCATCGCCGACCTCTGTGGCCTGGGCCCGGAGCAGGTGCTTGTGGGCTGCACCCACACCCACACTGGCCCCGAGACCCGGGGGCAGGGCATGTTCCCGGTGGAGCCCGCCTACTCCGACGTCCTGGTCCAGAAGGTCGCCGACTCCGTCGCCCTCGCCAAGCGCCGGCTCGAGCCTGCCCAGATCACTTACGGCCTGGGATCCGAGGGGAGCGTCTCCTTCAACCGGCGCTTCTGGATGCGCGACGGCACCCTGCGCACCAACCCGGGCATAGGCAACCCCGACATCGTCCGTCCTGCCGGCCCTATCGACCCCACGGTGGGCGTCATCGCCCTGCGCCGCCCGGACGGCTCGCCCATCGCCGTCTGGCTCAACTTCGCCGTCCACCTGGACACCACCGGTGGCAACAGCGTCTCCGCCGATTACCCCTACTACCTCACCCAGGCGCTCCAGGCCCGCTTCGGGCCCGGGCTGGTGGTGCTCTTCAACCCCGGCGCCATGGGCGACATCAACCACATTGACGTCAACGCCAAGGGGCAGCCCGTCAAGGGAGAGAGCCACCCCAGCCGCATCGGCAACACCTTGGCCGGGGAAGCCCTCAAGATCCTGGCCCGGGCCAACTACACCGATTCCGCCCCCCTGAGCTGTGCCCTAGCGGAGGTGGACTTGCCCCTGCGCCAGGTGACCCCCGAGCGGGCCGCCGAGGCCCAGCGCGTCGTCGAGCAGGTCAGCGTGGGCGAGGCGGACTTCACCCTGGAAGTGGTCGCCGCCCGGCGAGACCGCGACCTGGGCAGGATGCAGGCCGAGACCCTGCGGACCACCGTGCAGGCGCTGCGCATCGGGAACGTGGGGATCGTGGGCGTTCCGGGCGAGCTCTTCGTCGAGCTGGGCCTGGACCTCAAGGAGCGCTCTCCCCTGGAGCCCACCTTCGTGGTGGAACTGGCCAACGACAGCATCGGCTACATCCCCACCCGCAAGGCATTCGACGAGGGCGGGTATGAGGCCACCTCCACCGTCCTGGCCCCCGGTGCCGGGGAGATGCTGATAGATGCCGGGCTCAAGTTGCTGCAGGGGATGGAATAGCGGACGTTCGCGTCCGGCCAGCTCTATTCGACGATCGCTATGCGTGGCCAAGGCTAGTTGTACAGCGTGGAGGAAATATGGCTCTCATATTCCCCGAACCGCAGAGAATGGAGACGTTAGGAGAGGCCCTCGTCCTCGCCGAGGGAGACTCGCTCAAATGCCATGTCGTCCTGGCCGACGGTGCTGACCCCCTGGAGCGCCTGGCAGCCGACCTCATCGCCGGCGCCATCGAGGCCGCCACCGGCCAGCGCCCGTCCGTCGGCGCAGCCAGCAGTGATGGCATCGCCATACGCCTGGGCGCCGCGGCCGCCCTCTCTGAGCCGCTGGCCTCCATCCCCGACAACCCCGAGGCTTACGCCCTCGTGGCCGACGGGGGCGGCATCAGCCTTCAGGGTCGCGGACCGGCCGGCACCTACTACGCTGCCCAGACCCTGGTCCAGATGCTCCGCCCTGAGGGTGGCAAGCTCACCGTGGAGGGCGCCCGCATCTCTGACTGGCCGGACTTCCAGTACCGCGGCCTCTACATGGAGTCCAAGTGGGGCCCGGACCTGATGACCCTGGACGACTGGAAGGAGC
>JBMNTK010000214.1:0-6438 GCA_050945695.1 Anaerolineae bacterium
ATGATCACCGACTCCGACGGAGTGATCCGTCTCATCAACCCTGCTGCCGTTCGCCTTCTCGACCTCGGCCGGGAGAGTGGCCTCGTCGGCAGATCGCTGACGGAGGCTGTTGCCAACGAGAACGTGCTCGAGGTGTGGCGGCTCTGTCACGAGACCGGAACCGAGCACGAGACCATGATCGAGATGCCGAATCGGGGCGCCTTCCTGCGCCTGGTCGCCTCTCCCATCTCCGGCTCTCCCCTGAGCGGTGAGATGCTCCTGATCCAGGACCTGACGCAGGTGCGGCGACTAGAGTCGGTCCGGCGCGACTTCATCAGCAACATCTCCCACGAGCTACGCACGCCCCTCGCCTCCCTCAAGGCTCTGGTAGACACGCTGCAGGACGGCGCCCTGGAGGATCCTGCCGCAGCCCCGAACTTCCTCCAGCGGATGGAGATCGAGGTGGACTCCCTCACCCAGATGGTGCAGGAGCTGCTGGAGCTGTCCCGCATCGAGTCGGGTCAGGTCCCCATTCGGCTGGCCCCAGTGCCGGTGGCGGAGCTCCTGACCCGCCCCCTCGAACGCCTCCGGCCCCAGGTCGAGCGGGCCGACCTGGAGCTCGCCGTCAACGTCGTACCCGACAGTCTGACCGTGCTAGCCGACCAGGAACGCACCCGACAGGTCGTCACCAACATCGTGCACAACGCCATCAAGTTCACTCCACCCGGCGGCCGCATCTCCGTCTCCGCCATTCGCGCCGGAGACGAGGTAGTCATCGCCGTGGCCGACACCGGCATCGGCATCCCCGAGAAGGACCTCCCCCGCATATTCGAGCGCTTCTACAAGGCGGACCGGGCCCGGGCCAGCGGGGGTACTGGGTTAGGCCTGGCCATCGCCAAGCACATCGTCCAGGCCCACGGGGGCCGCATCTGGGTCAAGAGTCAGGAGGGCGCCGGCAGCATCTTCTACTTCACCCTGCCCGCCGCCTAGCGGGCACCTCCCGCCGCCTCCCTTCACCCCTCCCTAACCCGGCCCTTACACAAGCATTACATCAGCGTGAACTGGCGGTAACGCTGGTCCCATAGACTCCTACCATGCGGCAAAGGCCGCGCTTGAGAACCGAAACACCGCCTGTAGGAGGAATCTATGCGTAGGTCCATCCGTACCGTTGTCGCCGCCCTGGCTACGGTCGCAGTCGTGGCCACAGCCTGCGGGAGCACCTCTACCCCGGCCGCTGAGCCCCAGGCACCGGCCCCGACCGCCGCTGATGCGCCCGCGACGGCGGCTCCGGCACAATCCGGGTCGGATCTCTCTGGCGAGATCAACGTCGCCGGCTCCACCACCGTGCAGCCCCTGGCCGAGCAGCTCGCCGCGGCCTTCATGGCTACGCGCCCTGACGTGCGCGTGGCCGTCCAGGGTGGCGGCTCCTCCACCGGCGTCAAGTCCGCCGGTGAGGCCACCGTCGACATCGGCATGGCTTCACGCGAAGTCAAGGAGTCGGAGTTGGCCGAGTTCCCCGGTCTTCAGATCCACGTCGTCGCCCGTGATGGGATCGCCGTGGTGGCCAACCCTGGCGTTCCCGTGGACAACCTAACGCCCGAACAAGTGCGCGAGATCTTCGCCGGTAACATCACCAACTGGAGCGAGGTCGCCGGCCCCGACGAGGAGATCGTGGTCGTGGCTCGCGAGGAAGGCTCCGGCACCCGCGCCGCTTTCGAAGAGATGATCATGGGCGAGGACGCTCTCATCACCGACACTGCCGTCCTGCAGCCCTCCAACGGTGCCATACGCTCCACCGTGGCCAGCACCCCCAACAGCATCGGTTTCCTCTCCTTCGGCTATCTGGACGAGACCACCAAGGCCTTGTCGGTAGACGGTGTGGCTCCCTCCGCCGAGACCGCGGCCGATGGCTCTTACCCCATCGTGCGGCCGCTCAACATGCTCACCAGCGGCGACGCTTCGCCGCTCGTGCAGGCCTACCTGGACTTCGCCCTCAGCGAGGAAGGCCAGGCTATCGTCGCTGAAGAGGGCTACCTCACCGTCAAGTGAATCGAGATCAGTGTGCGTCGAATCGGAGCTATCTGCGTGGACGGACCGTCTCTCGGTCCGTCCTCAGCGGGCGAGGTTGGTGAATGCACGTACGCTACGTGATCGATAGGATTGCAGCCCGCGTGCTGCTGATCAGCGCCTTCGTGGCGCTGTTGGTGCTACTGCTAATCGCGCTATTCACGGCGCAAGAGGCGTGGCCTGCCTTCACCGGAATCGGTTTGGACAGGCTGCTAACTACCACCGAGTGGCGACCGCAGAGAGACCTTTTCGGGATTCTGCCCATGATATTGGGCTCTTTCTGGGTCACGGCGATGGCGGTAGTACTGGCCCTGCCGGTCGGCCTAGGCTGCGCGGTCTACCTGGTGGAGGTTGCCCCGAGAAGGATCGCCGGCCTGGTCAAGCCCTCCATCGAGCTTCTGGCGGGCATACCCTCGGTAGTCTACGGCATATTCGGTTTGCTAGTGCTGGTGCCGCTGGTGCGGCAGATCCCGGTGACGCGGAACACCGGCTTCGGGATTCTCGCGGCGGGGATCGTGCTGGGCGTCATGATCCTCCCCACCCTCATCAGCGTCTCGGCCGACGCCTTGCGTGCCGTGCCCCGAACCTACAAGGAGGGGAGTCTGGCCCTGGGGATGACGCACTGGCAGACGATATGGGGGGTGCTGGTGCCGGCGGCACGCTCCGGCATCGCCGCCGCGGTCATACTCGGCATCGGCCGGGCGATAGGTGAAACCATGGCCATGATCCTGGTCATCGGCAACTCGCCGATCATACCCAAGCCGCTCACCAACAACCCATTCACCATCCTGCTATCCCAGGCAAGGACACTCACCGGCAACATCGCCGTGGAGATCTCCTACGCCTACGGCATGCAGGAGCATGCGCTGTTCGCGACCGGGGTGGTGCTCTTCGTCGCCATCATCGTGGTCAACAGCGCTGCTCGCGTCCTGCTACGGGGAGCCACAGCCGGTGTCTCACGCTGAGTGGGTGGCGGGAGAGAGGAATGTTCAGATGGCCATGGAGACGGCAGACCGCTTGACCGCTAGATCAGGTTTGGGACGGTACCAGCAGTACCAGAAGTACCTGCAGCGGGTAGGGTTCGCCCTCCTCTGGGGGACCGCCGGGATCACAGTGGGCATCCTCGCCGTAGTTATCGGCTACATCTTCGTGCGCGGCTTCCCGGCGCTCAGCCTGGACCTGCTGACGACGCCCCCAGCCGGGGGGCTGTCCGGTGAGGGCGGTATCTCCACCACGATCCTGACGACGGTCTACCTGGTCGCTCTCACCGTCGTCATCGCGGGACCGCTGGGGGTGGGTGCAGCCATCTACATGAGCGAGTACGCCCGCGAGAACGCCGTCACCAACGCTATCAGGTTCGGGGTGGAGATGCTGGGCGGAGTGCCGTCAATAGTCTTCGGGCTGTTCGGCTACGCCCTCTTCGTCGCCTATCTGCGGTTTGGGTTCTCCCTTCTGTCAGCGTCTCTGGCCACAGGCGCTCTGATCCTACCTCTAGTGATCCGGACGGCCGAAGAGGCCCTACGGGCCGTCCCCGTTGACCAGAGGGAGGCCAGCCTCGCGCTCGGCACCACGAAGTGGCAGACGATCACCGGCGTGGTCCTTCCCGCCGCTCTGCCCGGGATCCTGACCGGCATCATCCTGAGCGTGGGGCGCATTGTCAGCGAGACGGCCGTGCTATACGTGACCCTCGGGGGCACCCACCTGCCGCCCCGCAACGTGATGGATGGCGGGCGCACCCTGGCTCTGCATCTGTTCTACCTGGCCTCCGAGACCAACGCCACCCAGAGCAAGGTGATGGCGACCGGCGTCGTCCTGGTGGCCTTGGTTCTGATCATCAACATAACCACGAACCTACTGCTCACCCGGTGGAAGAGCAAGGCATCGTGAGGGACACCGCAACGTGTTGCACCGCTGCACTGATGGCCCGCTCTTTTTGGCCGAATGGATGAGTATAGAGAGGTGAACCAATTGGAGATGACACGAGAAGCTGTCGGCCGTAGCTCGGGCAACGGCAGGACACACGAGGCGCCCAGCGTTACGGACGTCCGGCTTCCGAGCGCTAACGGCGCCGGGATACACGCCCGCGACTACTCCTTGTTCTACGGGAACTTCCGCGCCCTGGATCGGGTGACGATGTCCATCCAGCCGCGGCGTGTCACCGCCATCATCGGCCCTTCGGGGTGCGGAAAGAGCACCTTCCTGCGGAGCCTCAACCGCATGAACGACCTGATCCCGAACGTCCGCACCGAAGGTGAGGTCTGGTTCGAGGGTAGCAACATACTGAGCCCAGGCGTTGACGTGGTAGCCCTGCGACGGCGAGTGGGCATGGTGTTCCAGCGGCCAAACCCCTTCCCCATGTCGATCAAGGACAACGTGCTCTATGGGCCGAAGAAGCTTGGAGTGCGCAACCGGGCCCAGCTTGAGGAGATAGTGGAGAGCTCCCTGCGACAGGCGGCCCTCTGGGATGAGGTCAAGGACATTCTCGACCGATCAGGACTGGCCATCTCCGGAGGCCAGCAGCAACGACTGTGCATCGCCCGAGCGCTGGCGGTCGAGCCTGAAGTGGTGCTGATGGATGAGCCGGCCTCGGCTCTGGACCCCATTGCCACCCTGAAGATCGAGGACTTGATGCGTGAGTTGGCCAAGCGCTACACTATCGTAGTGGTGACCCACAACATGCAGCAGGCTGCCCGAGTCTCAGACGAGACGGCTTTCTTCATGATGGGCGAGGACCGGGCGGGCCGCCTAGTTGAGTTCGGCCCAACCGAGCGCATCTTCACCAAGCCTCGTGACAAGCGCACCGAGGATTACATCACAGGACGGTTCGGATAGCCGTCGTCAGGACGGACATGGGAGAGAGTCAGGATCTTCAACTGGTGGTGCCCAGCCGGCACAACCCCAAGCTTCGGGAGTTGGTATCGCTGGTTAACGGCGATGTCGAGTTGGTGCAATTGTGGAAGTGCGCCAACGTCAACGCCATGGACCGTGCCGGGTTCAGCGACCACGGGCCGGTACACGTACACATCATCGCCAATGCCGCCCTGCGGCTGCTGCGTCTTCTGCTGGGCGCCGGGGTTGCCCCTGGGGTGGTCGCCAACTACAACCTCACGGAGCAGGAGGCGGAGGTGGTGGTGGTCCTGGGGTGCTGCCTCCACGACCTCGGGATTGCCATCAGCCGGGATGACCACGAGCGCCACTCCCTCATCCTGGCCTACCCCAAGGCCCGCCAGTTGCTCTCCGGCATCTACGCCGAACCCACCCTGACCATCCTGGTATCCGAGGTGCTTCACGCCGTGGTCTCTCACCACTGGGACGCCCACCCTCTCACCCTAGAGGCGGGAGTGGTGAAGGTGGCCGATGCCCTGGACATGAGCGAGGGACGCTCTCGCATCCCCTTCGAAGCGGGCGAAGTCAACATCCATTCTATGTCCGCTCAGGCAATCGAGTCCGTCCAGATCGTCCCCGGCACCGACCGGCCGGTGCGGCTGGATATCCTCATGAGCAACGCCGCCGGGATCTTCCAGGTGGACGAGCTGCTCAAGCGAAAGCTCGAGAACTCCCCCCTGGCCCCCTACGTGGAAGTGGTGGCCCGGATACGCTCCGGTGATGGGGCCGACTCGGTGGAAGTCTACCGGCACTAGGCTACCAAGCTGGTTGTGCCAGCCAGAGCGTGGGTGCCACGCCAATGTTGCCTAGGGCCCCGGCGGGTGCCCGGTTCGCCGCGCTCAGGGCACGCCGCCTCTCCTCGATTCTGATCTAGAGCCCCAGTCACGCCTTTCACAATACATTAGTGTTTTCCTCATGAACTTCTGACAAAGATTCTACGCTTCCCATATGGAGTCTCGGCACCTTAACCGCTAGATTACAGATGGTGCGCTGTCCACCCGACGGCAGCCTTCGCGACTGTTACGTACGCGTGAGATTACCGTAGAACCAAATAAACACTGTTCCTCCAACGGCTACACCTCATCGCGCCGACACGCACGACGGCTCCTTAGCTTGGACCAGCCAACACCAAAACAGGTACTAGGCTGCCCCACGCCCAGAAGCGAGGCAGCACGGCAGTGCCACGGTCGGAGGTGAGGCATGTAGTCACGCCTGGCGATCGCTCGCCTATGCACCCCGCTGTCCCTATTGGCCGTCTCTGTCAGCTATGTTGTTTGGAGGGAGCACGATGGTAACTCGCAGGCAGATCCTCAAGGGAGCAGTCGCCGGAGGCGCAGGGCTACTCCTGGCGCCGACAGGCATCAGCAGCCAGGTCAAGGCCCAAGGGCAGGGCATTGGCCCAGTTGATGTACCTCCGTTCATCTTGGATCGCCCCGTAACCACTGCCGACCGGCTCAAGGCGGCAGCGAACGCCAGGGCGGCCGGCCTCAAGCCCGGTGCGGCCGG
>JBMNTK010000215.1:0-6426 GCA_050945695.1 Anaerolineae bacterium
ATTCCGAGCCTCACTTATGTCATCCCGAGCGAAGCGAGGGATCTACCCCTGTCGACCGCCAGAGATTCCTCGCTTCGCGCGGTATGTCAATCAGGAGGAATGCTCACCCGTAGGGGCGGACGACCCCGTCCGCCCGCTGGGGCAGCACTTCCGGCGTCGGCCTCCGCCGACGCCCGGCCGAAGGCCCAGCAGCCCCGACCTCGGTCGAGGGCCTCACCTTCGCGCCTTTGTGTGAGCCCTCCGGGGCGGCGCCTCCCTGCTGGGCATGCAAATTGCAGGTTCCCCCATCCAGGCTGTACAAGGGACTCCCCGGAGGCGAGCTTCCCGGGACCGGAAGGCTTGGCCCACCGTGGGGAGCCCAGATTCCTCGGAGGCACCCTCTCCAGCATGGCGGATCGCTCACGTCGCTCGGCGTTCCCTTGCGGCTGCATGTTCGCGGCCGCGATGATGGCATTCCTTTTGGGTGCCGGCCTGGCCGCCTTCCGCAACTCGGCCATGGCTAGCCCCCTGGCCAACATCTTGGCACCATCCTCGCCGGTGTGGTCAGGCACCGAACCCGTTACCCTGCTGCTCTTGGGCACCGATGCCCGCCCGGATGAAGTCGGCCCTTCTCGCAGCGACACTATCATGGTCGCCCAGTTCGACCCTCAGGCCAAACAGGTCTCGCTCCTCTCCATCCCCCGTGATCTGTGGGTAGCCATCCCCGGTCATGGGGAGAGCCGCATCAACACCGCCTTCTTCCGCGGGCAGGCCTACGATGTGCCCCACGGCGGGCCGGGGCTGGCGGCCCTCACGGTGGAGTACAACTTCGGCATACCCATAGACTACTGGGCCACGGTGGACTTCGGCGGGTTCGAGCAGATCGTGGACGCCCTGGGTGGGGTCACGGTCGAGGTGCCCTACGACATCTACGACCCTGCCTATCCCGATGACCGCAACGGCACCATCGAACTCCACATCCCGGCCGGCACCCAGCACCTCGACGGCGCCCTGGCCCTCAAGTACGCCCGCACCCGGCACGGCGACTCCGACTTCGACCGCGCCGGCCGCCAGCAGCAAATCATCCGGGCTGCCCTGGACCAGGCCCTGAGCCCGTCCACCCTCCCTCGGCTGCCCCGTCTCGCCGCAGCCGTCTCCGACGCAGTGGATACCAACGCTGGTCCCGATGCGGCGGTAGCGCTGGCCGGATGGGTCACGCGCGCCAAGGAGCTGAGCCTGGAGACCGCCGTGGTGGATCGCTCCCTGGCCAGCGACTACGTCACCGCCAGTGGGGCCCAAGTGCTGCTGCCCAACTGGGAGGGCATTCAGGCGCTGGTGAGCCAGATGTTTGCCGCCCGGCTGCCAGACGGCCAGCCCCTGGCCGGGGTGAGCCTGCGAGTGGAGAACGCCACCGAACTGCCCGGCCTGGCCACCCAGACCGCTGCTTTCCTGGGCACCCAGGGTGCCACCATCACCGCCGTGGCCGACCGCGAGGGCGGGCCCCTCGATCGGTCGGTCCTCTACGTATCCTCCCCCTCCCCGGGCGCGGTGAGCTACCTGCGCTCGCTCTACAGCCTGGCCGACGACCAGATCGTTCCGGTGGAGGGAGACCCTGCCCAGACCCAGCTGACCCTAGTCTTGGGTTGGGACGTGATCTCAGGAGAGTGACACTGTGAACGGAGACGCGGGACACTGGCGCCGCTCCTTCGCTGTTATCCTTGCTCTGCTGCTTACCACCGCCGCCGCCGTGGTCCTCATCTCCAGCAAGCTGCTGCCGCCCTCTGCCGTGAGGTCGGTGGCTCGCCTCTTGCCCTCGGACAGTCCGGCTCCCTTGCCGTCGGACCTGGGCGCCATGTCGGCCACGGGCGATGCCTTCGGCTCTACCACTTGGCACTTCGCCCACGGCCTGGCCCTCCCCTCCGGCGACACTCACCACACCTGGTTGCTCCTTGCCAACCCCGGCACCACGCCGGCCAGCGCCACCGTGGTCTTCCGGCCCGATGGCGGGGCGGCGCAGACGGTGCCCGTGGAGGTTCCAGCCCAGGGCCGGACGGCGGTGTATGCCAACAACAGCGTCACCGGTGACTTCAGCACCACCGTCACCTCGAACCTACCCCTTGTGGCCGAGCAGAGCGTGTTCTTCGCCAACGACGGCTACACCGTTCCCGGCGTAGCCACTCCCAGCACGGTGTGGTACTTGCCGGAGGGAGCGGCCGGGGGGAACTACGATACCCGCCTGCACGTCTACAACCCCGGCGACACCCCGGTCGCTGTCACCCTGACCCTCTACGACGAGGCAGGGCACTCCCAGGTGATCGCCCGGGAGATAGCGGCCCGGGCTGCCTTGCGGCTGAACCTGGCCCAGGTGAGCACCCTCTCGGGGAACGTGGCCACGCGCATCACCGCTGCCCGGCCCGTGGTGGCCCAGCGGGTGACCTACTTCCCGGGGTGGAACGGGGGCCGGGGGGCCCACGCCTCTGCCGGCACCTCGGTCCTCACTGACATCGCCTACCTGCCCTGGGCCCCGGCCAACGAGACCTACGACACCTGGATCCTGCTCCTCAACCCAGGAGACACCCCGATCGAGGTCAAGGCGGCCTACTGGCAGGGCACTCAGCGGCGTGACGCCACCTACACCCTGCCCGCCCACGCCCGTCACACCATCTGGGTGGACAAGGAAGCGCAGGAAGGACGGGCCCCCGCCGGCGAACTGAGCGTCATCCTGACCGGCAACGGTCCCTTCGCCGCTGAGGGCGTGACCTACACCGCCTCGTATGAGATGGGAACCGCCCACGCCGGGGCACCGGGTGCCGCTCAGCGCTGGCACTTCGCCGAGGGCAGCACGGCCAACCCCTACACGACGCGGATCGCCCTGTTCAACCCCGGCCCCACCGGCGCCGTGGCTAACGCTTCGCTGTTTCCGGGCGTGTCCGGGGCCACCGGCCTGGCCTGGGCCCTGCTTCCGGGCGAGCTCAAAGTGGTGGACCTGAACACCTCCCTCGGCGACCGCTCCGCCAGCTTCGGCTTCACCGTGGCCAGTGACTCACCCATCGTCGTGCAGCGGGTCATGAGCATGACCGGCGCCGGGCTCCTGGGCGCCATCGGCCTGCCCGAGATCGCGCCTCACACGGCGCCTGTGGCCTATCTGCCGCTGGTCATCTCTCCGCCCCACCCCATCCCTACGCCCACCGTCACGCCCATCCCCGGCCCCACGCCGGACGCCACCCCCACCCGGGTGCACCGCGCCGAGGAGGATAGCTTCGTGCTCTCCGGCCCCATAACCGGCAGCCCCAACTGCGGCACCACGGGTCTGAAGGGCCGGATCACCAACGCCGCCGGCACCCCCATCGCCGGGGCTAGGGTGCGGGTGTGGGCCGAGGGCTGGAATGGGGGCCTGAGCAACCCTACCGATGCGGAAGGGCGGTGGGACTTCGTGCTGGGCAATGGCGCCCGTGCCGGGGTCTGGTTTGCCGCCGTGGCCGATGAGACCGGCCAGCTGCTCTCCCGGGCCGTGGCCCTGCCCACCTCCGCCGACTGCTCCAACGGCCATCAGTGGGTGGAGGCCAACTGGTCAGAGCGCAGCGCCTCCGCCCCCCAGTACGTGCTCGCCTGGAGCCGGCGGCTCTCTTGTGCTGAGAACAACGGCAACCATCACCTGTTCATTGACGTCACCGACGCTCAGGGCAACGGGATCGCCGGCGTTACCGTGCGGGTGAACTGGGCCGGGGGGCAACAGGACATCCAGACCGGCGGGAAAATGGAGGTCGGGCCCGGAAGGGTGGAGTTCCCCATGTACAAGGGGACCTACACCGTCACCGTCGTGAACGGCACCAGCGACACCGCTCAGCAGCTGACGGTGGAGCTGCCGGACGAGTCCTGCAGCAATCACGGCAACACGCGGTATCACTACTCATATCATGTGGTATTTAGAGGCCTATGAAGCCCGAACTTGGCACCAATCTTGCTTCTACCAGCAGCAGACGGGGTAAGGCACGAAGGCACCCACATCGTAACAGTGTTCTACCCGTCTTCCTCATCCTGGCCGCTCTGGGACTGCTCCTCACGCAGATCCCAGAGCGGCTTGCCGCCCAAGACACCGATTCCCAGGCAGCCCTCACTCCGAACCCGGCCTTCGGCATGTGCTTCGTCACCTCGGCCGAGGACCACGCCGGCCCCGAGCGCATGAGCCGGGCCGTCTCCTCGGGCACCTCCTGGAACCGGTTCCCATTCTACTGGCAGAACATCGAGACTTCGCCGGGCCAGTACAACTACTCGGCCCAGGACAAGGCCGTGGCCGACGACGTGGCCCATGGCCTCAAGACGTTGGCCATCCTTCTGGGCACGTCGCCGGTGCACGCCACCACGGCCTCCGCGCAGGGTCTGCATGCCCAGCGGACCGTGCCCGTCTGGCCCTCGGGCCGCACCCGCCCGGTGCCCGATGTCATGGCAGCCAGCGCCAATAGCGCCCCCGCCAATCTGGATCGGCCGGTGTTCACCGATGGCACGGACGTGCCCGGCGCGGGCAAGGCGATCAACCCCGACAACCCTTGGGCCCGCTACGTCTATGAGACCGTGCGACGCTACAAGCCCGGAGGGGTGCTGGCCCAAGAGCGCGGCTGGGCAAGTGGACAGGGCGTCTCGCATTGGGAGATCTGGAACGAGCCCGACTGGAACTTCTTCTGGAACGGCTCTGTAGACCAGTACTACCGGCTGCTCAAGGTGGCCTACCTGGCCGCCAAGCACGCCGACCCCAACTGCACCGTCATCCTGGGCGGGCTGGCGACTTACTTCGACCCCAACTGGTTCCCGAGCCTGCTTTCGGTCATGAGCGCCGATCCCAACCAGGCCGAGCGGGCCGCCCGCAACCACTACTTCGACGCCGTGGCTGTCCACTTCTACAGCCGCAGCGCCGATGCCCTGGACCACATCCACCGCACCCGGTCCCTGCTCTCCGCCCACGGGCTGAGCAAGCCCATCTGGGTCACCGAGTCGGGGGTGCCGGTGTGGAACGACTATCCCGGCCCAACGGAAGACCCCAAGAGCCCCTACCGGGCCACCACCGAGGAGCAGGCCTCCTACATCATCCAGACCCATGCCTACGCTTTCTACTCCGGGGCCCAGGTGGTCTTCCACTTCCAGCTGCACGATGACTGCGGCAACGGGCCTACCGCCCGCGATGCCTACGGCCTCTATCGCAACGAGGGATCGGCCGCCTGCTACCCCTCCGATGCCGCTGCTCGACCGTCGCTTCATGCCTACCGCACGGCAGCGGCCCAGTTCCAGGGCCTACAACCGCTGTGGCGCCTGACTCCCAACGGCGACCACGAGCAGATCGCCTTCTACCGGCCCGCCACCGGACAGCGTCTTACCGTGCTGTGGGCAACGCAGGGGCACGACGTGGTCGCTAAGGTGCCAGCCGCCAGCGCCACCGCCACCCTGATGGACATGTACGGAGGCGTCACCAGCATCTCCTCCCAGGGCGGGAACTACACCGTCTCCCTGCCCCGGGCTACCAACCAGAACCTGCCGGGATCCGATGAGTACATGATCGGCGGGCGCCCCTTCATTCTGATCGAGTCGGCTCCCCCCTTCGTGAACCGAGAGCTGATCGTAAACGGCCGCTTCAAGGACGGGCTGAAGGGCTGGCAGACCACGGGCAGCACCAAGCCCGTGCTGGGCACGAAGTGCCTCACCGGCACCACCTGCCTCCTGTTGGGAAGCGACTTCAAGCCCGATGCCGACCCCTTGCTGGCCGGGGCAGGCAACTCGACTGCCTTCCAAGAAGTACTGGTGGACCCTGCCATGGTTGAACCTACCCTGCGCTTCGCTTACCGAGTGGAGGGCGGGGAGACCGAGCCGGGCAAGGACTGGTTCGAGCTGCTCATCGTGGACAAGGACGCGCCTGGTGGCCCCAAGCCCACGTATCTCATCCAGCCCAGAACCGTCTATCGCACCTGCGACTGGACCTACGTGAAGTTCGACCTGTCAGCCTGGCGCGGTCACGCCATCCAGGTCGTCTTCAACGTCTTCCAGTCTTCGGCCGAGAACCCGACACTGGCCTACGTGGACAACGTCAGCCTGGCGGAGAAGAACCAGGCCTACAGCACCGTCCTACCTCTGGTGGGGAACCAGAAGGAACCGACGCCGGCCCCGTAGGGGGTCCCCGGGCCGGTACGGGTCCGGGCATTCCGGGATATCAATGTAGGGGCAGGCCACCGCGCCTGCCCCTGCTGTCGGACGGGGCCGTCCGCCCCTACACCGTCATCGCATCCGGTGCTTGCCCGTGGAGACGCCGGGGGCTGAACCCCCGGCTACCTAGGGGAAATCCCGATCGGGATTTCCCCTGCGAAGCCCGCCCTGCAGCGGGCTAATGCGATCGGGCGTCCTGGTATGTCCGGGTAGGGGCAGACCACTGTGCCTGCCCCAGGGGGCGGACAGGGTCGTCCG
>JBMNTK010000216.1:0-6256 GCA_050945695.1 Anaerolineae bacterium
TACCAGGTCCGCTACCGGCTCGCCTCCCTCAATCCGCTCCTTGGTCAGGGTCACGTCGGCGCCCATGGCCCACATGATGTCCAGGATGCCGGTTCGGGTCGGGTTCACGCCCACCCCCTCGATGACCACCTTCGAGCCCGGCACCAAGGTGGCCGCGGCCACCAGGAACGCGGCCGAGGACAGGTCGCCCGGCACCACCAGGTCGAGGGGACGCAAGCGTTCCGGCGGCTCCACGGTGATAGTCGCGCCCCGTGAGTGCACCTCGGCCCCCATCGCCCGCAGCATCCGCTCGGTGTGGTCGCGGGTGGGGCCTGGTTCGCGCACTGTGGTCTCTCCACTCGCGCGCAGCCCGGCCAGGAGCACGCAGGACTTGACCTGGGCGCTGGCCACCGGCAGCGTGTAGTCCACGCCCCGGAGCCCCCCGCCCCGGATGGTGATAGGGGGCAGCCGGTCGCCGCTCCTACCCAACACGGTGGCGCCCATCTGCTGCAGGGGCCGGAGGACGCGGTCCATGGGTCGGCGTCGCAGGGCGTCGTTCCCGGTGAGCACGCAGGTGAAGTCATACCCGGCCACGAGCCCGGCCAGCAGCCGCATGGTGGTCCCGGATCCCACGCAGTTCACCACGTCTTCGGGCTCGCGCAGCCCGTCCAACCCCAGGCCTCGCACCCGTAGGGTATCAGGCCCGAGCTCGTCCACCCCCGCGCCTAGCGCCTGCACGGCCTGGACCGAGGCCCGGCAGTCACCGCTGTCCAAGTAACCCCGCACCAGGGTGTCGCCATCGGCGACCGCCCCGAGGAGAAGGGCCCGATGGGTGATGGACTTGTCTCCCGGCACCCGCACCGTCCCGGTCAGGCCGCCGCCTTGGGGCGCTACCTGCCGCGCTGCGGGCCGTTCCTGCCGGCTCACGTGATCCTCCTCGAGCGGCGGGCCTGCTCCAGATAGGCCGCCAGTCCCCGTTCGTCGGCCTGAGCGAGCGCCCGCTCCACCTCTGCTAGCTGGGCCTGCAGGGCCCGCACAGCCGCCAGGACGTTAGTGCGGTTGGTGAGCACGATATCCAGCATCATGTTGACCTCACTGGCGGCCAATCGGGTTGTATCCCGATATCCCCCGGCACTCAGCGTGCGCAGGTCCCCGTCGGTCACCGACTCGCCCACTGTGCGGGCGAGGGCGGCGGCGGTCAGGTACGGCAAGTGGCTGGTGCGGGCAACGATCGCGTCGTGCCCGGCTGCGTCCAGGATGAGAGGCCGAGCGCCCACCGCCCGCGCCAACCCGGCGACGACCTGCACCGTCTCCGAGGCGGTGGCTCGCCCCGGGCACAGCACCCAGGTGGCACCCCGATACAGGTCCGGATCGGCCGCTTCCAGCCCATGCCGCTCCTTGCCACACATGGGGTGCCCCCCGACACAGGCACCTGGGCGCTCGGTGCGCTCCATGGCCGCCACCACCTCCGCCTTGGTGCTGCCTAGGTCGGTGAGGTATGCCCCCTCGGGAAGCAGCCGTCCTACCTCTGGCAGCTGATCGAGGATGGTGCGCACCGGCGTGGCCAGCACGGCCAGCTGCACCTTGGGAAGCACATCGGAGGCCTCGACCGAACCATCCTCGATCCAGCCCAGGGCCGCCGCCCGCTCGACCGTCTCCGCCCGGCGAGAGACGCCCAGCACCCGGGCCTGGGGCCAGGCATGGCGCACTGCAGCCGCCAGCGATCCCCCCATGAGCCCAAGTCCGACGATGCCGATGGTGTATCCCTTAGGGGGAAAGCCGCTCTCCTCACTCATATCAGACAGTCCTCTCCACCACTTCGGCGATGGCCCGGACTGAACGCACCAGCCGGGCGAAGTTCTCCGGTTTCAGGCTCTGGGCCCCATCCGAGAGCGCCCGGGCCGGATCCGGGTGGACCTCAATCATGAGCCCATCGGCGCCGGCCGCGATAGCGGCCCGCGACACGGGCTCGACCAGGTCCCACCGGCCCGTGCCGTGGCTGGGGTCCACCATCACCGGCAGGTGGGTCAGCCCCTTTAGCACCGGAACCGCGTTTATGTCAAGGGTATTGCGAGTGTAGGTCTCGAAGGTGCGGATGCCGCGTTCGCAGAGCGCCACGTGGAAGTTGCCATGGGACAGGATGTACTCTGCCGCCATCAGGAACTCCTCCATGGTGGACATGAGACCCCGCTTGAGGAGCACCGGGCAGCCGGCCTCGCCCACCGCGTGCAGCAGGCTGTAGTTCTGCATGTTGCGGGTGCCGATCTGCACCATATCGGCGTAGCGGGCCACCAGTTCCACCTTCTCCGGCGCCATCACCTCGCTCACCACCGGCAAGCCGGTGGCTTCACGTGCCCGGGCCAACAGCTCCAGCCCCTCCTCACCCAGGCCTGGGAAGGCATAGGGCGAGGTACGGGGTTTGAAGGCACCCCCTCGCAGGATTGATGCCCCCGCCTCCTTGACGGCCCAGGCTGTCTCCAGCAGCTGCTGTTCGCTCTCCACTGCACACGGGCCGGCCATGATGGCCACCCGTTGGCCCCCTATCGGCACCCCGCCCACTTCTACCACAGTGTCGCTGGACCGGAAGTCGCGGCTGGCCAGTTTGAAGGGATGCAGAATGGGTATGACACGCTCGACGCCCTCGAGCAACTCCAGGCTCTGCTGGCTGACATTACGCTCGTCGCCGATGAGCCCAATGATGGTCCGCTCCTCACCCTGGGAGAGGTGAGTGCGGAATCCGAGCGTCTCGATCTGGCGCGTCACCGCCTGCACTTCTTCCTGTGACGCCCCCATCCGCATGACGATGATCACTGCCTACCTCCCCTCTCCCGCTGCAGACGAGCCCGGAGATCCGCCGGCCAGGTCCGGCCGCAGGACCCTTGCCCCTCGCAGGTATGCGTGCACGATCTCGTTCTGAGCCTTGTCCGTGTTCCAGTGCAGCAGCACCCGCACGCACAGGGGCAACGCTCCTGGAACCGGGATCTCGCCGGTACACATGAGGGGGACGCTCGTCCATCCCAGCTCACGGGCTGCCCGCGCCGGGAAGGCCGCGTTCAGATCGGGAGTCACGCTGAAGATGGCGCTGGCCACGTCCTCGGGCGCGATCCCGTTGGCCTCGATCAGCACCTGGAGTAGCTCCCTGGTTGCCGAGAGGATCTCCTCCTCGGTGTTGGCGGCACAGGTGATGGCTCCCCGAACACCCCTCACACCTACCGGCATATGCCTTCCCTCCTGAGAAAACGAAAAGGCGTGGGCTTGGCCACGCCTTTGGTTTCTTATTGGACCACTGAGTAACACGCCGGCGCCGGCCGCGCTTACGTATCCACTCCGCGGTAATAATAGAAGTAGACCTCGAGCGGCGTCACCGGCTCTCCCTCGCGTGTAAACTCAGGCGCAGAATACCACACCCTACCCACCCGGGCAAGCAAACTGGACAAAGCGCCTGCATCGGCCTATACTGAGCGGTCGAGTTAGAGCGCGAGGGAGGAAATAACCATTGGCGAACACGCAGTCAGCCATCAAGGCTGCCCGGCAGAATGAGCGCAGGCGCCGTCGTAACCGCATGGTACGGTCTGCTACTCGCACCCAGGTGAGAAAGGCCCGCACCGCCCTGATTCAGGGTGACCCGCAGCAGGCCGAGGAAGCGATCCGCCAGGCAGTGGTGGCGCTGGATAAGGCCGCGCAGAAGGGCATCATCCATCGCAATAGCGCCTCCCGCCGCAAGTCCCGCCTCATGCGGCAGCTCAACCGGCTCGCTCAGGCGGAGTAGGGCGGACTGCGCTTCACCCACTGATTATCACCAGGCTCTGCGTCTTGGCGTGAATGAAACGCCCCCGGAGTTCCGGGGGCGGTGTCTTTGCGCCTACGCGCCCCCTCCCGCCAGCCCCACCACCAGATCGGTGAGGACCACGGACTCGGGCAAGTTGGCTCCCCCCTTGAGCGCGAAGTCCGCCTGCAGGGTTCGCTCCAGGGCATCCACCAGCTCGCCCATGGTGAAGAGCCGGGCCTGGGCCACGATCCGGTTCACCATCCACGGGGGCACCGACAGCTCGCGCGCCATCTGCGGCTGCGACATCTTCGCCCCCGCTAGGTCCTTGGCCATCAGTAGCAGTCGGAACTGACGGGCGATCATGCCCAGGAGGGCCAGCGCCGACTCTGACTGGCGCATGAGGAGGTCCTCCAGGCGGGCCGCGGCCCTCCCGGCCTCCCTGCGGCCCATGGCCTCGACTAGGTCGAACACGCTGCTCTCGGCGCTCGCCGTCACCAGCTCCCGTACGGCCTCAACGTCCACGACCCCTGAGTCCAGCGCGTACGCTGCCAGCTTCTCCAGCTCGGAATCTAGCGCGACCGCGCTATCCCCAACCCTGCGGTGGAGCTCGGCCGCGGCGTTGCGCTCCAGCCGGATGCCCAGGGCTTCACAGCGCCGCTGCAGCCACTCCTCCACGTTACCGTCGGCCGCGAGCCGGAATGCACGCACCTCCCCCTTCCCTTGCGCCAGGTCATACAGAGGATGCGACTGCGGATCGTCGCTCAGGTCCGGCTCCACCACGAGCAGCTCCGTGGTGGGCGGCAGGTCGGCCAGGGCGGCCAGAAGCTCTTCGCGGTCCTTCTTGGCGGCTCCCTGGAGCCGATCCTTCAGGCCGCGCACCACCACCACTCGGCTGCCCCCGAAGAACGGCATCACCCGGCAGACGCCAGCCAGCTCGCCCAGGTCCACCGTCGCGCCGTCCAGCCGGATGACGTTCATCACCGCAGCCGACTCACCGCCGCTCCCGGCGTACTGGGCAACGGCGGCGTCCATGGACACCCGGTCGTCGCCGTAGAAGAGCCGCAGCACCGGCTACCTCCAGATCACGGGCACGAAGTGAGTGATGGGCTTGCCCCCACGCCGCTGGATGGTGCCTATGCGCGCCCCGGCGACGTCTGGGCTGGTGGTGATGGACCTCTGCACCGCCATGCCCAGCGGTTGGGCAGCCAGCACGCCCCACAGCGAGGCCAGCAACACCTGGGGAAGCGCCACTGCCCGCGAGCGGGTGCGCACGCTGTCGGCGGCAAATGCGGCCAGGCCTGCTACCAGGCCGGTGACGGCCAGGTTGGTGCCGCAGCGAGGGTGCACCGCCAGGTCTGGGTCGCGCTGCAACTCCAGCAGGGCATCGTTGGCGGCCCTGGCCACCGCCTCAGTGTCCACCGGGCCGTAGAGGTAGAACCCGGAGGGTGTGCTCCGGCCCACCAGCCTAATCGTGGGGTCTCGCTGCGCTAGCAGATGCACGGTAGCGTGCTCGATGGCGTGGTTGCGCCGCACCGTCCCCCACAGAGATGACGCTCCCGAGGTCAGGTCTCGGGCCATCCGCGCTACAGAACTGGCCAATCTAGCCTCCTGTGCTCACGTTCCTCTCCATTCTAGTCCCCTCCTTGGGCGCCCTGCCAGTCACCGCGCCCTGTGCTCCGAGCCTCTACCTTTTCGCATCCCTAGACGCGGGTGCTAGAATGATGGCATTCCTGGCCAGAGGCAGACCCAGTGGACCAGCCCGGCACGGGCGCCCCCCTCATAGTGATGGAAGCGGTCAGCTACCAGTACCCGGACGGTACGACCGCCATCTCCGACGTCACCCTAGAGGTGCACCCAGGGGAGTACCTGGCGCTTGTGGGGCGCAACGGCTGCGGCAAGTCCACACTGTGTCGGCTGATGAACGGCCTCTTGCTTCCTACCACTGGCAGGGTCCTGGTCGGCGGCGTAGACACCGCCCAGCCTGGCACCGAGCTCCAGGTGCGCGGCGCGGTGGCCATGGTGTTCCAAGTGCCAGACAACCAGATCGTGGCCACCGTAGTGGAGCACGACGTCGCCTTCGGCCCCGAGAACCTGGGCGTCCCCACCGAGGAGCTGCGCCTGCGCGTCCGGGAAGCACTGGAGACGGTGGGAATGTGGGAGCAGCGCGAGCGGGCCCCTCACCTGCTCTCCGAGGGCGAGAAGCAGCGGGTGGCCATCGCGGGGGCGCTGGCCATGCATCCCCGCTGCCTGGTCCTGGATGAGGCTACCTCTATGCTGGACCCCGCCGCCCGCGACCGCGTCCTGGCCGTTGCCCGCAAGGTGAACGACCAGGGGGTGGCAGTGGTCATGGTCACCCACAACCTGTCCGAGGCCCTGGAGGCCGCACGCGTGGTCGCCTTGGACCGGGGTCAGGTGGCCTACGACGGTCCCCCGGCCGATCTCATGGCCGATGACGCCCTGATGGCCGGGCTGGGGCTGGCTGCCCCTCCGGCAGCTCAGGTGGCCCGG
>JBMNTK010000217.1:0-6243 GCA_050945695.1 Anaerolineae bacterium
CCCCCGGCACGTTCCCCAGCCCGGATTGTGCCCGAGCGGGTCGCACGAAGAAGCTGCGCCGGGGTGACCGGCGCAGCTGCATGCTTTCGCGGAACCGAGCTCTCAGGCGATCTCGGCCAGGAACGCGTCCACCTGGGCGGAGGTGGGCAGGGCCGGGATGCCACCCTTCTTGGTGGCGGTCAACGCCCCTACCGCGTTGGCGTAGCGCAGTATCTCCTCCAGGTCCAGGGGCCCTAGACTCCCCACCTCACCGGTCTCCAGGACGCCGCGAATGGCAGCGGCGGTGAAGGCGTCCCCGCAGCCGGTGGCATCCACCGTGCGCACGGTGGGAGCAGGTACGTGCCCATCTGAGCGCGGGGTGACGAAGAGGGACCCCTCCGCGCCCATGGTCACCAGGCACACCTTCGGACCCTTGGCGAGCAGCTCCCTGGCCCCCGCGACCAGGTCGGTGGTGCCCGTGAGCATCGCTACCTCCTCCTCATTGAGCTTCAGGAGGTCGCAGAGGGAGAGGGCACTGAGGATACACTTGCGGGCCACTTCGGGCGGCCAGAGCGCCGGCCGGTAGTTGGGGTCGAACGAGATCAGGGCCCCACCCTCACGGGCGGCCTTGGCCGCCTCCAGGGTGGCGGAGCGGGAAGGATCGCTGATCAGGGTGATGGAACCGAAGTGGAAGGCTTGGGTGGAACGCAGCATCTCCAGGTTCAGTTCGTCCGGGCGCAGGAGCATGTCGGCGCTGGGATGCCGGAAGAACGTGAACTGGGGCCTATCCGGGGTGGGCAGAGCCACGAAGGCCAGGGCCGTGCGTGCCCGACGCGAGAACTGCAACTGCGAGACATCCACTCCGTTCGACTCCAAGCAGTCGCGGAGATAGACGCCGAAGGGGTCCCGGCCGACCTTCCCCAGGAAGGCCGTCTTGAGCCCCAGCCGGGCAGCAGCTACCGCCACGTTGGCCGGCGCGCCCCCGGGCGCCCAGGTGAAGGCGCGGGCTTGGGTGAGGGTGACGCCGGGCCGATCGGTCAAGAAGTCTATGAGGGCCTCGCCCATGGATACCAGATCAAGCACTGGTAGCCTCCACAGCAGCGAACGCCTCAGACGCCATACGGACGTTATCCAGAACCTCGTAGTCTCGCATTCCTACTGTCATCAGGTCGGTGGGTTTGAGGGTAGCGGCGGCGTACCGGAAGCAGCCCTGCGGCTCCAACCGGCCGGCGCCTAGGGTCTTGATGGCCACGAACTGCTTGGGAACGCTGCGGATGGTCTCTGCCGCCAGCGCCTCATCGGCACAGATGTTGGGCGACTGGGGGATGTGTCGCAGAGACAGGACGTAGAAGTCGGCCCCGAAATCGCGCTCCTCGGCTAGCTTGATCACCTCCGGCTTGTGTGCGCCGATCCCGGCCGGCAAGCCCAGGCTGTGAATGAAGGCGACCAACGACTTCAGGTCTTCGGGATGGCCCTCGGTGTAGGCCCGGTCGGAGGTGTTGCCGTGGATGTAGATGGCCATGGGTCCGTGCTGGGCCATCTCCTCGATGTTGGGCTCGACCCGCCCGTCCCGATAGCGGTCGGGCGCCGTCTGGCCCAACCAGTGCAGGACAGGCCGGTCGGGCTGGGCCTCAGCCCAAGCGCGGAAGTTGGCTAGCCAGCGGAAGACGTTCTCGTCGCCCCGACCGTGAAAGGCATTGATGCCGGCGCCCACGGCGATAGCCATTGTCTCTAGCACCTTGTCGTCGGTGAAGTACTCTCTCAGGCGTCGTCCCGCGTCGGGGTCCTCTGGCCGATGGGCCACACCTGAGAAGGGGTTGCCGCCGAGGAGCATACGGCTCACTTGGCGGCCGGCGAACTCCACTCGCGGAAGGGTGAGCACAGCCCGGCCGTGCTCTGCGCGCGGGGCCTCCATTACATCCTCCTGCACCATCCGGAAATGAAGGGAACTCGCGCAGACGCGGTCGGGACGGGCGCTGCGCTGCGTTCCCAGGGCCGACACGAGCAGTGCGGAAACGATCGGACCGGGACCCGACCGTGTCCCAGGGCGCCGTGTTTCGCCGCACTGCATGCGCTCGTGCATGGAATTTGTAGTGCCAAATGGGATTGGGGTCAAGCCCATGGAACGCTAACCCAACCCCCAACCCCCCTCCCTGAGCGGGAAGGGGGCTCACCCCTCTCCGCTCAGGAGAGGGGCCGGGGGAGAGGTTCCAGCTGGGCGATGAGTGAACGCAGGGCGTCGGCTGCCTGGCCGAATAGCTCCTGCCCCGAGAACCCCTGGCTCGAGCCGGCGAACACCAGGTGCGGCTCCAAGGACAGGAAACATGGCTGGCCCCGATCCTTGAGGGCCTGCAGGAGGTTTGGCACCTGGCCGTCTCCCTGGCCTGCCGGCACCACCCGCCCAGAGTCCAGGAGGGCATCCTTGATGTGGGCGTAGACCACGTACTCGCCAATCAGCGGCCACCCGCGATCGAACGGGGCGGCCACACCCACCTGCACGTAGTTGGCGGGGTCGAAGACCGCCCGCAGGCCGGGGGCGTCCAGCGTGCGCAGGATGTCGGCGCAGCGTTCGGGGGTATCGCCGTAGATCTCCTTCTCGTTCTCGTGCAGGAGGGTCACGCCTGTCCCCTCGGCCACCCGCACCAGGGCTTCCATCCGCCGCAGTACCTCAGCCCTCTGCTCCTCGTGCTCGCCTGGCTGGATGTAGAAGGAGAAGATCCGGACCAGGTCGGTGCCCAGGCGCTGGGCGATATCCAGAATGCGACGCAGATCGTCCAGGTGAGGCTCCAGGGGCGCGTCCACGGCTACCTTGCCGATGGGTGAGCCGATGGCGGAGAGGCGCATCCCGCGGTCGCCAAGAGCCCGGCGCACTCGGTCCACTTCCTCATCGGTCAGATCCACTACGTTCTTGCCCCACACACCTCGCAGTTCGAGGTGGCCGATGCCTATGCTCTGGAGGGCATCCAGCTGCTCGTCGAGGTCGGGAGAGATCTCGTCGCCAAAACCACTGAGTGTGAACACGGAATCTCCTCGGTATGGCATGCGTCTGCGCGTCAACCTCGGCCCAGGGGGCCCGTTCTGGGCCCCCTGGGCTCAGACCTAGGACAGGTCTTCCAAGCGGCGGCGCAGACCCTCGAGCTTCTCCGCCGCCTGGGCCTCGCGCGTGCGCTCCCGCTCCACCACCGCGGCCGGAGCGCGCTCGGTGAAGTTGGGATTGCCGAGGAGACCTCGTGCGTGTGCCAGCTCACGTTCGGTGTCGGCGATCTCCTTGCGGAGGCGCTCCCGCTCCGCGTCCAGGTCCACCATGCCCGCTAAGGGCAGGTACACGGTGACCTCGGGGGTGACGACGGTGGCGGACTGCTTCACCGGCTCGACCGACTCGGCGATGGTGAGCTGCTCCTCGTCCACCCGGGCCAGAGAACTGATGATGGGAGCCTGAGAGCGCAGCAGGTCGGTGAAGCCGCCAGCAGCGACCACGGCCTGTATGCGCCGCCCGGGGTCCACCTTGTACTCGGCCCGCACGTTGCGGATGGCGCGGATGATCTCCATCACGCTGCCAAACAGGGTCTCGACGCTCTCATCGGCAGGTTCGGCGGTGGGCCAGGGGGCCACGATGAGGGCCTCGCCCTGGTGCGGCAGGTACTGCCAGATGGCCTCGGTGACGAAGGGCATGTAGGGATGGAGGAGCCTCAGGGCCCGCTCCAGGACGTAGACGAGCACGTCCGCGACTGCGGCCTTGCGCGCCTCGTCTTCGCCGTAGAGGTCCACCTTGGCGATCTCGATGTACCAGTCGCAGTAGTCGCCCCAGAGGAACTCCTGAATCTGGCGGCCGGCCTCGCCCAGCTGCCACGTGCGCAGGAGGTGATCCACCGACGCGGTGACGGAGTCCAGGCGGCTGATGATCCAGCGGTCGGCCAGGGACAGCTCTGCCGGATCGGGCCGCTCGGGGGGCTCCATGCCGGCGGGCAGGTTGGAGAGGACGAACCGAGCAGCGTTCCAGATCTTGTTGGCGAAGTTGCGGGCCGCCTCGATCTTCTGCAGCGAGAGCTTGGTGTCGTTGCCCGGCGTGCTGCTGGTGACCAGGGCGTAGCGCAGTGCGTCGGTGCCGTACTGCTCGATGACCTCGATGGGATCCAGGGCGTTGCCGAGCGACTTGGAGTACTTGCGGCCCTGCTCGTCCCGGATGAGGCCGTGCAGGTAGACGTACGGGAACGGCTCGCGACCGGTCATGGCGATGCCCATCATGATCATCCGGGCAACCCAGAAGAATATGAGGTCATAGCCGGTCTCGAGGACACTGGCGGGATAGAAGCGGCGCAGGTCCTCGGTGTCCTCGGGCCACCCCAGCGTGGAGAAGGGCCAGAGCCCCGAGGAGAACCACGTGTCGAGGACGTCGGGGTCCTGCTCGATCTCGGCGCTGCCGCACTTAGGGCAGGCGTCGGGGTCGTCCACAGCGACGGTGACCTCGCCGCAGCCGCGGCAGTACCACACCGGAATGCGGTGGCCCCACCAGAGCTGTCGGGAGATGCACCAATCGCGGATGTTCTCCATCCAGTTGAAGTAGACGCGCTCGAACCGCTCCGGGATGATGCGTATGCGGCCCTCGCGGACGGCCTCGATGGCGGGCTCGGCCAGCACCTTGGCATTTGCGAACCACTGCGTGGAGATGCGGGGCTCGGCCACGCTGTCGCAGCGCTGGCAGCGGCCCACGGAGTGCACGTGGTCCTCAATGCGCGAGATCAGGCCTTCCTGTTCCAGGTCGGCCACGACGGCCTCACGGGCCTGGAAGCGGTCCATGCCCTCGTAGCGGCTGCCGGCGGCAGCGGACATGCGGCCCTCAGGCGTCATCACGTCTATCGCGGGCAGGTTGTGTCGCTGGCCGATCTCGTAGTCCGTAGGGTCATGGGCCGGCGTCACCTTCACGGCGCCGGTGCCGAACTCGGGATCCACGGCCTCATCGGCCACGATGGGAATGCGGCGCTCGACGAGGGGCAGGATGACGGTCGCCCCGACCAGTTCGGCGTAGCGCTCGTCGGTAGGGTTCACGGCCACGCCGGTGTCTCCCAGCATGGTCTCCGGGCGGGTAGTGGCCACCTCGATGTAACCGGGGCGATCCGCCAATGGGTACTTGATGTACCAGAGCTTGCCCGTCTCTTCCTCGTGGATGACCTCCAGGTCGGAGACGGCAGTGCCGCAACCGGGGCACCAGTTCACCATGTACTCGCCCCGGTAGATGAGGCCGGCGTCGTAGAGCCGCTTGAAGGCCTCGCGAACGGCGCGGGAGCACACCTCGTCCAGCGTGAACCGTTCCCGGCTCCAATCGCAGGAGGCGCCGAGGCGACGGTGCTGCTGGGTGATGCGGCTGCCGTACTTCTCCCGCCAGGCCCAGACGCGCTGCTCGAAGGCTTCGCGGCCCAGGTCCCAGCGGGTGAGCCCTTCCTTAGCCAGCTCCCGCTCGACCACAGCGTGGGTGGCGATGCCGGCGTGGTCGGTGCCCGGGAGCCAGAGCGTGGGGTCACCCATCATGCGGTGCCAGCGGGTGAGGATGTCCTCGATGGCCGCGGTGATGGCATGGCCGATGTGGAGGGCGCCAGTGATGTTGGGCGGGGGCATGGGTATGACGAACGGCTGGCGATCGGAGTCGAGGCGGGGCTGGAAATACCCCTGTTCCTCCCACCAGTCGTACAGCCTGGTCTCGAACTCCTCAGGCTGCCAGGTCTTGGGTAGGTCTTCCACCTTGTCAAACGGCAACACTTCTCCACCTCGCGTTGGGATAGAGCCCTAGCCACTGCGGGCCGGGCGGCCACCGAGCATAGTACCGCTCCAGCAAAAGACCCTCTCGCCTCAAGGACGAGAGGGTCGATCCTCACGTGGTACCACCTTGGTTCCAAGCCGGGAACCGGCCTGGCACTCTTGGCGCTGTAACAGGCGCACCTGGAGAGGCTTACTGACCGGCTTCAGCCCCTCAGCTCCCGAGCGACTTCCCCGCCCACGGCTGGCGTGGGGTCCGCGTGCTCGCCGAGAGCGACTTGCAGCCGAGATCGCTCCTCTCTGCCGGCGCCGCGATGGGTACTACTCTCGTTCATCGCCACTATGCTGGTTCAATGTACTAGTGTAGCACAGCGCCGCAGGGCACATCAACTCACGCAAAGACGCCACGGCGCAAAGGGCGCAGGGATGGGGACGAGGTGCCTTCGCGTGAGGCTACCGCCCTCGGTCGGGGGTTTATCCAGTGCGCGCTACCAGGCGCACTGGTGTGCGCCT
>JBMNTK010000218.1:0-6111 GCA_050945695.1 Anaerolineae bacterium
CCACCCCGACGCCCAGTTGCTGGTGGTCGGGAAGGGTCTGGCAGGAGAGGAGAACCAGCTGCTGGCCGAGGCCCGGTCGGCCGGGCTGGAGTCTGCCCTCAGGTACGCCGGGTGGGTCCAGCCGGACGACCTGCCCGCCCATCTGACCGCCGGCCAGGTAGCGATCGTCCCCTTCGAGGACACCCTAGTCGCGCGCACCAAGAGCTCCGTGAAGCTGCTGGAGCTGATGTCGCTGGGGATGCCTGTCGTCGCCTCGGCGGTGGGCGAGAACGTGCGCTTCCTGGGCTATGGGAGCGCCGGAGTGCTGGTTCCCCCGCCCCTGGACGCCGAGGAATGGGCCGGGGCGGTTGGGGCGCTGCTGCGGGACCCCGCCCGGCGGGAGCAACTGGGTCAGGCGGCCATCCGACGGCTTAGGGAGGAATACCTTTGGAGCAAGCTGGCAGACCGGATCGAGGCCGCCTATCGAAGGGCGCACGAGGCGAGGCTGGCGTGAAGACCTGGCGCTCCCTCGCCCTGATTGGCCCGGCCGTAGGATGGATGGCCCTCATTTATGTCGTGTCGGCGCAACCTACCCTGCCCACCGTTGGTGAGGCTTGGCTCGACCGCCTGGTCAAGGCGTTGTCGCATTCCGCGGAGTACGCCATCCTGGCCATCCTGGTAGCCCGGCCTGCCCTAGCGACGAGGTCGCGGCTGTCTCGCAACCAAGTGGTTCCGCTCCTGGGGCTGTGCTTCCTCTACGCCTGCAGTGACGAGGTTCACCAGTACTTCGTGCCCGGCCGGGTAGCCGACGTGCTCGATGTCGCTGCCGACACCCTTGGCGCCTCCCTGGCTCTGCTGGCCCTCACCTCGGACCGGGTGGCCGGGATCCTGCGCCGGCTCGACCCCGCCCTCGGTCCCCGATAGGACGGCTGCCGCCGCGCTCGCCCGCGCCCCCTGCGAACACAGCGCTTGCGACCGGCCTCTCGTCCCTCTACAATAACCGTACTTCCCGGAGGGTATCGTCGCATATGGACCTTGACCGGCTAGTCTCGTACCTGGACGAGTACCTTGGAGTTGCCGACTACGAGGATCGCTCGAACAACGGCCTTCAGGTGGAAGGGCGTCGGGAGGTACGGAGGGTCGGCTATGCGGTAGATGCCTGCCAGGAAGCCTTCGCCGAAGCCGCCGCGAAAGGCGTGGACCTGCTCGTGGTCCACCACGGGCTCTACTGGGGTTCCCCCCTGATGGTGACCGGGGTGCACCGGAACCGTCTGCTCACGTTGCTGCAGGCCGGCGTGTCCCTTTACGCCGCCCACCTCCCTCTCGACGCGCACCCTGAGGTGGGCAACAACGCCGAGATGACTCGCCTCCTGGGACTGGCGCCTGAGACAGGCTTCGGCTACTCCGGCAAGCGCCCCATCGGGCAGATCGCGCAAGCGCCTGCTGGGACCACCCTGGAAAGCCTGCGGCAGCGCCTGGGTGAAGTCCTGGGCTCGGAGGCGATCAGCTGGCCCTTCCGAGAGGACGTGCACCGAGTCGCCGTGGTCACCGGCAAGGCCACCAGTCTGGTGTACGAGGCCCTCGCCAGCGGCGCCGATACCTTGGTGTGCGGTGAGCTGGAGCACTCGGTCTACCACACGGCCAAGGAGGCGGGCCTGGGGGTGGTCCTCGGTGGCCACTATCGCGCTGAGACCCTGGGCCTGCGGGCGCTCGCCCGGCACCTCGAGTCCACCCATGGGCTTGAGTCACACTGGATCGAGGTCCCTACCGGCCTATGAGACGCCTCAACCATGCCCTTGCCGCGGCACTCGCGGCCCTGGCTCTTATCGCCCTGTCCGCCTGCGGGTCCGAGTCGCCAGCACCCGAGGGCACGCCCGACCCTCAGCGTACAGTGTCCGCCCCCGGTACCCCGACGGCGTTCCCGACCTGGACTGCCGAGCCCGTCACCCCGACGGCGACGGCCACCCCTACTAACACGCCCACTCCCATCATCTACGCCATCCAGCAGGGAGACACCCTGCTGGACGTGGCCGCTCGCTTCCAGGTGTCCGCCTCCGACATACAAGAGGTCAATGGCATCACCGACCCCCGCCTGCTGCAGATCGGCCAGGAGATCATCATCCCTGCGGCCGGGATCGCGGCTGAGGTAGGCACACCTACGCCCACCCCCATGCCCGTGCACGTGTCCTCCCAGGCCAACGTGCGCACTACCGCCGGCGACGCGGTGGTCCTGGGCCAGGTGGTCAACGAGAGCCCGTCCGGTGTGGAGGAGGTGACCATCCAGATCGAGCTGCTGGATGACAAGGGGGCTGTGGTGCACACCGTCACCACCATCGCCATGGCGGACGTCATCCCCCGCGAGGGGCAGGCGCCCTTCGCCATGGTGATCACCGGGGCCCCGCCCTACGAGGACGTAGCAGCCCGAGTCATCCGCGCCCTGCCAGAGGTGCCGGCGCGGCTGGTACACCAGGACCTGGTGGTGGCCGAGGCTACCGGGCGGGCCGCGTTCGACCGTACGTTCGTCATCTCGGGCAAAGTCCGCAACATGGGGGCCGAGCCGGCGCTCGACGTCTACGTGGTGGTGACGCTGTATGGTCGCGAGGGGGCAGTGATCGGCGCCGCCCGACAGGCCTTGGGCGCGCTAGATCCCGGCAGCCGCACCGTCTTCCAGGTGAACCTGGTGCCTATCGGGTGGCCGGTGGAGAACTACGAGGTGACCGTGGAGGGAAGGCGCCCAACCCCCACGCCCATCGGGGCTCCTCCCGCCGAGGCCACCGAGGAGCCCTCAGAGTAGGTCAGCCCGGCTCGGCGCCTCAGAAAGAGCTCGAGAGGCTGGCGAGGATCAATACCAACACGGCCAGCGATACCGCCCCGTATCTCCAGTCTCGGCGGGAGATGAAGGAGAAGGCGGCCATGGCCACGCACAGCACGGGCGTGGCGAGCAGGACCAGCAACCCCAGGTTCAGCAACCCCTGCACACTCAGCAGATGAGTGACGTCCATGAGCTCGCCCACGGGCATGGCTATGTTGGCGCCCGGGCCCGCCTGCCCCGTTATGGCCGTGAGGACAAGGCCCACCCCGGTTAGGCCCAGGGCCAGGCCGGCTCCCAACCGGAGTACGGCGCTCAACCGGCCATGAAGCAGGTCCCGAAAAGCACCCTCGGTGCTGTGGTCCGCATGGACTGCACTCACAACGACACCCCCAGACCTCTGGCGATCATTAGAACAGCGGTGTAGAGCATCAGGGCAGCGAAGGCGGCTCGTAGGTACAGGGTACGCATGCGGGTAGCGAGCCGGGCTCCCAGCCAGGAGCCGGTGAATGCACCCAGCATGACGGCACCGCTCACCACGAGGTCCGTGTGCCCTTGCGAGTAGTAGACGATGGCTGCCGTAGCGCCAGTGATGCCCACCAGGAAGGTGCTGGTGGCAGTGGCTAGCCGCATGGGCACGTTCAGCGCCAGGCAGAACAGCGGCACGTTCACCACCCCGCCGCCGATGCCCAATAGCCCGGAGAGGGTGCCCCCCAGATAGGCCCCCGCTTGGCCGATCCCCCACCGGCTCACCGGGACATCCTCGACAGTCGCGGCGGCATCGTCACGACGCCCCCGCCCCTTCAGCATCCGCCAAGACGCCACGATCAGGATCAGCCCAAAGCCCACGGACAGGTAGCGTGGATCCAGCCGACCGCCGATCGCCGCCCCCGTGGCGGCGCCGAGGGTCGTGGCCAACAGCAGCCCCAGGGCCAGGCGAAGGTGCACCAGATCCTCTCGGAGGTAGTGGAGGCTAGCCACACTGGATGTGGCTACGACCCCGATCTGACCAGCTGCCACCGCGGTGTGCATAGGCAGGCCGAAGAGGATAGACAGCGTAGGCACGATGATGAACCCGCCCCCCACGCCAAGCATGGCCCCAAGCGCGCCGGCGGCTAGGCCGCTCAGCGCCAGAAGCGCCAACGATAACACGGACAATGCCCCCCAGGGTCGTTCGAAATAGACACAGTCTGAGCCGGGGAATTGCGACTCGGCTCAGCTCACTATAGTCCTCAACCCACCGGGTAGCAAGGCAGGGGCGCAGCGGGGAGTGACACGTGAAGCGTGACCCGTGACGCGTGAGGCGTGACGCCATGGCCCTACCCCTACTGAGGAGAGCGCCTGTAGGGGCGGACGGCCCCGTCCGCCCCCTGGGGCAGGACGACCCGGCCAAAGCCTGAGCAGCCCCAAGCTCGAACCGAGGGTTTGTCCACCCCTCTCCCACGTGTGGGAGAGGGGAGCGCCATTTGGCTCTGCCAAATGGCGGGGGTGAGGGCTCCCTGGCGCCCGGACCAACACCCGCCCCCAACCCGCTCCTCGCGTTGACACTAGGCGTAGGCGCTGCTATCCTCACGCCTACTCCATCTGTACTTGCTGAAGTCACAGTCAGTGGGAGAGACAGGATGGCTAAGCCGGTTGATGTTACCGATGTCACGTTCGCGGAAGAGGTGGAGAAGTCCGATAAGCCCGTTCTCGTGGACTTCTGGGCCCCTTGGTGCGGCCCGTGCCTGATGCTTGCCCCCACCATCGAGCAGATCGCCCAGGAACAGGAGGGCCGTCTCAAGGTGGTGAAGCTGAACGTGGATGAGAACCCTCAAACGGGCACACGTTTCCAGGTCATGAGCATCCCTACCCTCGTCCTCTTCAAGAACGGCCAGCAGGTCGAGCGGATGGTGGGCGCCATGCCCAAGTCCGGCATCATGTCGCAGCTGGAAAAGCACCTCTAGGCCAGAAGGCGGCAACAGAAACGGGGGCACCAGTCAGGTGCCCCCGTTTCTGTTGAGCAGAGCTCCCGCGATCAGGCGGTCTCGTCGAATAACGCCCGCACGTCTCCGCTGAAGTCCCCCATCAGGCAATGGAAGTCCAGAACATCGTCCTCGCTCAGGCAGGGCAGCGACTCCGGCTCCTGCAAAGCGTCTTGGACCACGACCATCACCATGGCCTGCGTGTCGCAGCCGGGGCAGACGGCCATGAGCATCCAGACGCTCTCGTTGCTCTCGACGATCGCCACGTCTTCTTGCCGGTACCGCGCACCACAGGCGCCGCACCGGATGTTCTGCATCACCTGGCGCAGGATGAAGCGCCGGGCACTTCCCTCCTCAGGTCTGGGCGAAGACATCGGCCCTAGCCCTCCTGGTTCTCTCGCTCCACTACTACCTTCACATGAGCCACGGTGGACTGAGCCAGCCGGATCTCCACCTCCCTCTCCCCCAGCTCCCGGATGGGTTCGGGCAGGTTGATGCGCCGCCGGTCCACCTCGATGTTGTGCTGCTCCTGCAGCTTCTCGGCGATGTCGGCCGCGGTGACGGAGCCGTAGAGCTTGTCCTTCTCTCCAGCCCGAGCCGAGATCGTGACCGTCACTCCCTCCAAACGGCGGGCCAGTTCCTGAGCCTCGCGCTTCTCTCGCTCCAGCTGGCGCTGCCGCGCCTCGCGGATCGCCTCGGCCTGGCGGCGGGCACCCTCATCTAGAGGGATCGCCAGTTTACGAGGAAACAGGTAATTGCGGGCGTAACCATCAGCAACACGCACTTCGTCGCCCGCATTGCCTAGCTTGGGGACATCCTTAAGAAGGAGAACTTCCATGGGTCTAGCTGCCTCGCCACTTGGATTGGCGGCCATCATACACAACCGCGGGGGCTCCCACAAGTCCACAGCCCCTCAGCCGGCATCGAACGAGAGCTCCGAGTTGGCGTCGGAGAGGCACCTGCGCCGGATGCCTCGGGCGGTCAGGGCCGGAACCCCTCAGCGCCGGCCCTGCTCGCTGTTTGGCCCCGGGCAAGCGCGTGGTATAATGCCGTCCCGTTACCAAACGCTTACCAAACGCCTGGGGAGGCATTTGCTCATGAGTCGCTCTACTGCTCCGATTCGACTCGCCTTGCTCCTGGGCGGAGCGGCTATCGTCGCGGGCTGCAGCCTGGGCGCCGCCGCCCCCGCTCCCACACCCACGCCTACCAAGACACCCAAGCCGACATACACCGCTACCGCCACTCCCACCGCTGCTGCTGTCGCCGTGGCTCCGGATACTCCGACCCCGACCACGGCCAGCAATGACTCCCAGCCATCGCCCACCGAGGCAGCGGGGCCGACCGAGGCGGCTCGGCCAG
>JBMNTK010000219.1:0-6069 GCA_050945695.1 Anaerolineae bacterium
CCAGGAGTCGCGCTGCCCCCACTTGTGATCGGCCCCGTCCACCACGTGGACGAAGACGGTGTAGTCTCGCGCCAGGGGCTCGGTTGCCTGCCAGAGCAAGCGCACCCGAGGGGTGGCCCCGTGGCGCAGCGGTCCGTGGAGCTCGGCGCCCACCAGAAGGATGCGACCGGAGTCGAAGGAGGCCAGGGGCCGGGCGGCAGGCTCGAGGGCGGTGAAGGGCACGTCGAGAGCGGGCACGGCCAGGATCAGCGCTACCATCGCTAGAGCGGCGGCGGGAGCCCCCCGGCCGTGAAGGAGTCCCGCTAGCCTTGGGGCGGCAGCCCACACCAGCAGGAAGGCTGCCAGCGCCACCAGCTGCCAGGGACCATCCAGGGCTCGCCCCAGTGCCGCGTCCCACAGCGGCCGGGCGACGGGAGTGGAGAGGAGCAGAAGGGCAGCGGCAGTACCCACGGCTACTGCCAGGCTAGGGCCATGCGCGGCCCGGCGCCCCTGCCACCAGCTTGCGGCCAGGAGAGCCACCGGAAGGAACCCCAGGGTGAGAGGGGCAGGGAGGCCCGGACCCCAGGGATCGCTGTGCACGGCATAGCCGTTCTGCTGCCTCAGCCACTGATAGGGCAGGCTGAACTGCAGGTAGGGCGTGGCCGGGCCGGCCGGGCCCTGAGCCAGCCCCCAGAGGCCGGCGAGCAGGACGGCGATCAGTGGCCAGAGGCTCAGGCGCTCCCGCGAAAGCAGCATGATCGTGGTGACAGCGAGCGCTCCCGCCAGGGCGAAACCGGGATGAGACAGGCTGGCGGCCAGCCCCGCACTCACAGCCAGGACCGGGCGAGTGCGGCCGGCCATGGCCAGGGCCAGCCAGGGCAGGACCCCCAAGGCCAACGAGCCGCCCAGGGACCCCCGGACGTAGACAGCGGCCACCGACATCGGTGAGTAGGCCCACACCAGGGCCAGGGCCAGGGCGGGCAGCGGTCCGGCCTCGGGCCGAAGGCGGCGGACCAGGGCGTAAGCGCCCGTCGCACTCAGCAGGAGGCCCAGGGCATAGACGGCCTTGATGGCCCCCGGCCCGTCGGCTCCAGCCAGGCGCATCCCGGCCGCTAGCGCATAGGGCAGGACGCCGTCACCGCCCACCGAGCCGTTGGGTGAGTAGGGAGCCAGGCTACCTAGGGGGTGGCCGGCGGCCTCCCAGGCGTAGAGGGTGTAGACAGGCAGGAAACCTGAATGCGGCTGGAAGTAGCCTGGGTAGGCCAGGGGCGCGAGCAGGAAGCCGGTCAGCAGGAGCAGGGCCGCCGGTGCCCGCCATCCCCCCAGGGCGGCAGGTGCGCTCATCGGCTAGGCCACAACCGGGCTGGGGTGGCGGTTGCCAGGAAGATCAAGCCGTCGGCCTAGCTCGGCTCGCCGGCGAGGCCGAGTTCGCTGGCGATGCCCTTCATGGCTTCCAGGACGACGCCGATGTGCTCGTTGAGCTCAACCCCCAACTCCGCCGCACCCCGCTCGATGTCCTGGCGGTTGATGGCGGCGGCGAAAGCCTTGTCCTTCCACTTCTTGCGCACCGACTTCACCTCGACGTCCATGATGGACTTGGAGGGTCGCACCAGGGCCACGGCCGAGATGAGGCCGGTGAGTTCGTCCACGGCGAAGAGGGCCTTGCGCAGCAGGGTGTCCCGAGGGATATGGGCGTAGTCGGCGTGGGAGAGGACGTCTTGAACGGTCTCCTCGGGGTAGCCGCGCTGGCGCAGGATCTCGGCCCCGGCGAAGCAGTGCCACTCGCTCTGGGGGAGATCGCCGCCCATCTCTGGGTGTAGCTCGAAATCGAAGTCGTGCACCAGTCCGATGGCCCCCCAGCGCTCCTCGTCCTCGCCGAACCGGCGGGCGTAGGCGCGCATGGCCGCTTCCACCGCGAGCATGTGCCGGCGCAGGCTGATGCTTTGGACGTGTTCGGTTACCAGGCTCCAGGCCTCGTCACGGGTCATATCTACGCTCCGCATGGGATACGTCATTATGTTCGCCCCGCTATGGTTGGGCAACCGCCGGTGAGGGAGCCCTGGGGGCGCCGCTCAGCGCACAACGTCCGCCACGTCCATGATGTAGACCTGGCGCTCGCCCTCGTGGACGGAGTCGAAGCACACCTGAGTGCCGTCTCGGCTCCAGCGGGGATGCAGGTCGGTGCGGAACTCACCGTCCAGCTCGGGCGGGGCGTAGAAGCGGCCCACGTCCACCCGGGTGTTGGTGTCGGGGTGATAGAGCATGAGCGTGCGTTCGCGGGTGTCCCGGGACGGGTAGGTGTCGTTGAGGATCCACTGCCGGTCCGGCGAGTACGAGCAGTGGCCATCCTGGAGGAGCACGTCTGCGCCCACCACCTGGACGTCGTCTGAGCGGTCACGGTAGAGGTGGAAGTGGGCCTCATCCCCGTGGCGGGACCAGGCCAGGATGTGCTCGTCGTCGCGCCAATCGAAGTGGGAGACCAGCCCGGAGCGCTCCAGGAGGACGAGGTCGGTGCCGTCGGGGCGAACGGTGTATAGGCGGGTCCCCCAGCGCGAGCCGCCACTTGGGTCTCGCCAGCGGTGGAGGAAGAGGAAGCGCGATCCGGAGGGGTTGAACTGGAGATGGTTGAACCAGTGCTCGGCGTGCTCCATATCCGGCGTGGGCTCGATCTCGGTTACCTCCTGGAGACTGACGACTAGGCGGGAGTCCCCGGTGGTCATGTCCATCCAGTAGAGCCCATCATCCTTGGGGGCACGGTCCTGCACCCAGGGGTCGGGCACGCCCACGTAGCCATAGCCGGGGCGGGTGCGGGCTACGCGGGAGAAGTTGAGGGTGACGGCCTGCTTGCCATCGGCGGAGAGGGCATAGATGGGGCGAGGGAGGAGCCGGGACTCTCCCGTGTGGACGTCGAGGATGCAGGCGGCGTAGCCGTCACGCTGGCGGGTGTTGAAGGCGATCTTGCGGTCAGGGGCGGAGCCCAGCCACTGGAGGTGGGTGCCCTGCTGCCAGTTCCAGGCGGTCGTCTCGGCCAGGGGGCGCCAGGCGCCGCCCCGCTCGAGGTCCAGCATACCGATCACAGCAAGGTCATCGGGGGTGGGTGGGCGGTGCATGAAGGCCACCCGGAGCGAGAGCAGGTAGCTGCCGGTGGCATCCCAGGGGCACTTGTCGTAGTAGCCGAAGAAATGGAGGAGGGGACCCTGGGTAACGCGATGGGCGGGACGCAGAGAAGTCTGGATGGGCATGGGTCTGTCTCCTGGACGATGTGCGCCGATCGCGGGCGCCAGGCCCGCGCGGCCTGAATTGCGGCTGCCGGTGCTAAGTCCAGAGCCTACATCCTAGCAGGGTTTGCCCCGGCTGACACGGGGAGGTCGCCGGGGCCTCTGGAAGAACGCCGGCCGGGGCGCTATAGTGGGGCCCGGATGACAGCCGAATCGGGGAGGCGACGATGTTCCAACGGGCCCTGCTTAGCGATTCCGACGTGCCGGTGCTGGCGGAGGCGGTCCTGGAGATCATGGAGCGCGTCGGGGTGTACTGCCAGAACGACGAGATGATGGATGCACTGGAGGCCTGGGGCGCGTCGGTAGATCGTGAGCGCCAGGAGGTGCGCTTCCCTCGGCATCGGGTGGAGAGCTTCGTCTCCGGGCTGCGGGCGGAGTACGCGGGCAAGGAGGAGCCGGAGCTCCGCATGAGAGCTCCCGGCCGACCTGGGCTTGGCACGCAGGTGGCCCAGTTCTACCTGGATGACGAGACCGGCGAGCGTCGCGGGGGCACCCGGGAAGACCTGATTCGCCTGACCAAGTTTGGTGCCGTGCTGCATCCCGATCGCCCCGTAGGGCACTCGCTCCTGCTCCAGGACGTTCCGCCCCTGGTCGAGCCCCTGGAGGCGGGGATGATCCTGGCTGAGTACGCTCCCATTCCCGGCCCGCCCTTCGCCTGGGAGGCGCGGCAGGTGCCCTACCTGGTGGAGATGGGGCACGAGCTCGGCATTGACGACTGGTTCAGCCTGGGCGCGACCTGTTTCTCTCATCCCCTTCGCTTCGACAAGGAGGTGGCGGACCGCTTCGTGCTCGCGGCCAAGCTGGGCCACCCGATCGGGCTGACCGGCATGCAGATAGCCGGAGCCACCACGCCGGTCACCGTGGCGGGATTCGTGGCCGTGAGCGCCGCCGAGTACATCGCCACCTGGATCGCCGGCCGGGCCATCAATCCGTCGGTGCCCTTGCGGGGCAGCATCTGGGCGGCCACGCTGGACATGCGCGGGGGTGATGCCAGCTACAGCGCTCCCGATGCCATGCTGCGCGCCTTTGCCTTGAATGAGTTCCTGCGGCGCTGGTGCGGGTTCGCGGTCCAGGTCGGCGGAGGGGAGTACTCCAGCGCCAAGGTCCCTGGGCTGTACGCCGCCCTGGAGAAGGCCTACAAGGCGCTGCTCATCGCCGCCTACGCCGGTGAGCACCCGGGCGTGGGGCAGGGCATGGTGGAGACAGGCAAGTCCATCAGCCTGGTGCAGCTGCTCCTGGACCACGAGATGACCACTGCCCTGGAGAGCCTGACCCAGGAGATCGTGGTCAACGACGAGACCATCGGGATGGATGCCATCCTGGCAGTCGGGCACGGGCTGGAGAGCAACTACCTCACCACAGAGCACACGCTGCGCCACTACCGTGACAACACCTGGATGCCACCCTTCACCGATCGCAGTGGCTATCAGGGCCAGTTGACCGAAGAGGTGGCGCTGGCCAAGGCCCGGGCACGCATCCAGGAGATGTTGGCCCAGTACCAGAAGCCCGAGCGCGACCCGGCCGTGCTGGAGCGGATGCGCGCCGTGGTGGAGCGGGCGCGGAAGGAATTGCTGTAGCCTGCATCTGTCGCGGAGTCTGGCGATATGCGATGGCGCCAGACTGCCGCCTACGTCTAGCCAAGGAGAGACCGATGTTCCAGCGGGCGCTGCTCACCGACACCGACATCTCCAAGATCGCCTCGGCGGTAATGACCATCCTGGAACGCACCGGAGTGCTGTGTCAGAACGAGGAGATGATGGACGCCCTGGAAGCCTGGGGCGCCATCGTAGACCGGCAGAGCCAGCAGGTGCGGTTCCCTGCGCGCCTAGTAGAGGACTTCGCCGCGGGCCTCCGGACCGAGGCCGGCAGCAGGGACGCCGGTCAGCCGGCGCTCAAGGCGCCGCGCCGTCCTGGTCTGGGCACGCAGGTGGCTCAGTTCTACCTCGATGACGAGACAGGCGAACGCCGTGCCGGCACTCGCGACGATCTCATCCGGCTGACCAAGCTCGGGGCCGTGTTGCATCCTGAACATGCCGTGGGGCACTCGCTCCTGCTGCAGGACGTGCCGCCCATGGTGGAGCCACTGGAGGCAGGGCTCATTCTGGCCGAGTACGCGCCCATCCCCGGTCCGCCCTTCACCTGGAACGTTCGCCAGGTGCCGTATGCCATCGAGATGGGCGACCTGCTGGGGATCGAGAACTGGTTCACCCTGGGCTCGTTCTGCTTCTCCCATCCCCTGCGGTTCGACCAGGACGTGGCGGAGCGGTTCGTTCTGGCCGCGAGAATGGGGCTACCGGTAGGCCTCAATGGGATGCAGATCGCCGGCGCCACCACTCCCGTGACTGTGGCCGGGTTCGTGGCCGTGAGCGCGGCGGAGCACGTGGCTACCGCCATCGCTGGGCGAGCCCTCAACCCATCGGTACCTCTGCGCGGTGGCATCTGGGCGGCCACGCTAGACATGCGCGGCGGCGACGCGTCCTACAGTGCTCCCGATGCCATGCTGCGCGCCTTCGCCCTCAACGAGTTCCTGCAGCGCTGGTGTGGTCTGTCGGCGGACGTCGGTGGGGGCGAGTACGCTAGCGCCAAGACCCTCGGCCTCTACGCTACCCTGGAGAAGGCGTACAAGGCGCTCCTCATCGCTGCCTACACCGGCCACCACCCGCCGGTGGGCGAAGGCATGGTGGAACAGGGGAGGGCGATCGGCCCCTTGCAGCTGCTGCTGGACTGGGAGATGACTACGGCGCTGGAGAGCCTCACTCAGCCCATCGAGGTCAACGACGAGACCATCGCCCTGGACACCATCCTCGAGGTG
>JBMNTK010000220.1:0-6055 GCA_050945695.1 Anaerolineae bacterium
ACCAGGCCAGCCGGCGCAGCCAGTGCCACGGCGATGGCCATGCTCGCCGCCACCCGTCCGGTGCTGGCCAGGAAGTGCCGCCCCAGGCCCCCAGGCAGCTCCCGCCAGAACACAACCGCCACCTTCAGGGGGCCGGGCAGGATGGACGTCTGCATGAGCAGGGCGGCCGCCTGCCAGATGACCAGGAGGCCCACCGAGGCAAACAGGACGTCGCGCCGATTCACGGCACGATCTCGCCGGTCATGATCTGGCGCACTTCGGCGCACTTGCGCGCCGCAGCCATCGGGTCGTCGTGGGGGCCACCGCCGAAGGCGGGGTTGTCCAGGACGGTGGCGGCCCGATTGGGCGGATGACCCAGCACCAGGATCCGCTGGCCCACGAACACGGCTTCCTCGATGCCGTGGGTGACGAAGACGATGGTGGCTCCGGTCTCTCGCCCGACCTCGAGCGTCAGCCGCTCCATGTCCTCGCGCTGCAACGCATCCAGGGCGGAGAAGGGCTCATCCAGCAGCAACACCTTGCTGCCCAGCGCCAGGGCGCGAGCGATGGCCACCCGCTGGCGCTCGCCCCCGGAGAGCTGGCTGGGGTACTTGTCGCGCAGGTGGCCGATCCCCAGCCGCTCCAGCCAGCCCTCCGGTGAGCGCGAGGCACCGTTGGCGCGGGCCCCGTACATCCGCCGCACCTTCAGGCCCAGCGCCGCGTTCTCCAGCGCCGTCGCCCACGGAAGCAGCCCGTAGTCCTGCAGCACTAACCCCACCGCTCCCCGCCGCAAGCCCGACGAGGCCGGCTCGCCCTCGATGAGCACCCGCCCGGCCGTGGGCTCACGCAGCCCGGCGATCAGATAGAGCAGGGTGCTCTTGCCGCTGCCCGATGGCCCCACTACCGACCAGCACTCACCTTGGCCCAGCGAGCACGTGAAGCCCTCGAACACGGGCGCGGCCTCGGGGGCATAGCGGAAGGTGAGGTCCCTAAGCTCGATCATCCGCCGCTGCCGCCTGCCTCACGGACGAACCGGTCGTCCACCGAGTCCTCGTACGCAACCGGTTCCGAGATCAGCCCCTTGCCCAGGGCCCAGTCCACCACGTCTGCCCACTCTGCCTCGGTGGGCACGGAGGACTCCGGCAGGGGCGGGAAGGTGTAGCTTCCCCGGAGCACGTCGGGCACCCGTCCCTTGTCCACCAGCAGGTCGTGGAAGCGCTCCGGGTCGGCGGCGATGGTCTCGATGGCCCGATCGTACGCGGCCATGACCCGGGCTACGTCGCCCGGGCGCTCCTCGATGACCTCCGCGCGGAAGGCCACCACACTCTGGCTGATCTGGGCATGCTGCGAGTCGTCCACGATCAGCCGGGCGCCCTGAAGCAGCGCCAGCGAGGACATCGGGTCGGGCAGGGTAGCGGCAGCGAGCTGCCCCTCGGTGAGGAGCTCCATGCGTACCGGGATGCTGGGCACGTTCACGGTTCGGATATCACTCGCTGGCAGGCCCTCCCGCCCCAGGAGTCGCTCGGTCACGTACTGGATCACCGTGTTCTCCGACACGGCGATCTCCACCCCGGCCAGGTCCTGGACCGTCCGCAGGGTGCTGTCGCCCGGCACCACGATGGCGAACTGGTGAGAGTCGGGGCGGGCCTGCCGGGCCCGGCGCACGACCCGCAGGGTGGGCTCCTCGGCGTTGAAGAGGACCGTGGCCAGCAGGTCCGTCACCTGCC
Organism: Anaerolineae bacterium; assembly: GCA_050945695.1. Taxonomy (GTDB): domain Bacteria; phylum Chloroflexota; class Anaerolineae; order DRVO01; family DRVO01; genus Ch71. Next base: position 1,707 of record JBMNTK010000220.1, read on the forward strand.
CATCCAGCTGGCCGGCGATCATGAGCTGGTCGCGCTCGGCCGCGCTGGCCACCGGAATCAGTTCGACCTCCAGCCCCGCTTCCTCGAAGTACCCCTCGTCTTGAGCCACGTAGAAGGGTACCGCCTCCGCCAGGGGCAGCACTCCGATCCGCAGCGGTCGGCCGCCCGCAGCCGGGGTGCTCCCTGCGGGAGCGCATCCCAGGGACGACCACACCAGCGCCAACAGGCACGCCATGCGAACTAGCCGTCTCACCAGTTCCCCCTCACACCACTCATTTATGTAATCTACCGGAGGAGCACAGTGCTCAAGAAGACCCCGGCAAACACGAGCACACTTATGTATCCGTTGACGTTGAAGAAGGCCACGTCCAGCCGCGACAGATCGGTCGGGCTCACCAGACGGTTCTCATAGGCAAGCAGGGCGCTTGCACCTGCCCAGGCGGCCCAGTAGGCCGCGCCCAGGCCGCACATCACCCCGAGCGCCAGCAGCCCGGCCGAAGTCAACAGGTGACAGATCCGCGCCGTGCGCAGGGCCGCCGCCACCCCAAACCGGGCCGGGACCGAGTGCAGCCCCTCCCTACGATCGAAGTCCACGTCCTGGCAGGCGTAGATCAGGTCGAACCCACCGATCCAGACCGCCACCGTGAACCACAGCACCCAGGTTGCGGGCTCGAACTGGCCGGTCACAGCGATCCATCCCCCGGCGGCACCGGCCCCATCGGTTATCCCCAGCACCCAGTGGCTGAGCCAGGTGAACCGTTTGGTGTAGGAGTAGCCGATCAGGAAGATGAGCGCCACCGGCGCCAGCCTGAGCGTGAGGTCGTTGAGCCTCCAGGCGGCCAGGAAGTAGATCACGAGGCTGAGCGCCATGACCGCCAGCACCTCACCCATACCCAAGCGACCGCTGGTCAAGGGGCGGCCGGCAGTGCGCTGGTTGCGGGCATCGATGCGGGCGTCAATCACCCGGTTGGCCGACATAGCCAGGGTGCGGGCGCTGGCCATGGCCAGTGTGATCCAGAGGAACTGGCTGAGCGTGGGTAGCCCCCGTCCTGCCAGCACCATGCCGGTGTAGGCAAAGGGGAGGGCAAACACGGTGTGGGAGAACTTGACGTTCTCCAGCAGCAGACTCAGGCGACTAGAGGCCATACTCACCCCAGCGGCTATCCACCAGCTGCCGGATCTCGTCGCTCATGACGATCTCCTGCGGCCATGGCCGGTCAAACCCGTCGGCTGGGCCCTTGGCGGTGGCGTCGATCCCCAGCTTGCCCCCGAACCCGGGCCTCAGGCTAGCGTGGTCCAGGTCATCCACCGGCCCCTGCGCCATCACCAGGTCGCGGGCCGGGTCCACACTGTTGCCCACCCGCCAGGCGACCTCCGAAAGGTCGTGGACGTTGACGTGCTCGTCTACCACGATGATGTTCTTGGCCAGCATCAGCAGGCCCAAGCCCCACAGCCCATGCATTATGGCCTGGACGTGGCCAGGGTAGCGCTTGCGCACTGAGACGATCACGATGTTGTGGAAGACGCCCTCTGCCGGCATGTTTATGTCTACCACGTCGGGCAGCATCAGCCGGATCAAGGGTAGGAACAGCCGCTCGGTGGCCTTGCCCATCCAGTAGTCTTCCATGGGAGGCCGACCCACGACCGTGGCGGGGTAGATGGCATCGCGGCGCCGGGTGATGGCAGTGAGGTGGAAGACTGGGTACTGATCGGCCAGGCTGTAGTAGCCGGTATGGTCGCCGAAGGGCCCCTCCAGCCGGCGCTCATCCAGGTCCACGTATCCCTCGAGGACGATCTCAGCGCCCGCCGGCACCTCGAGGTCCACAGTCACGCCCTTGACCATCTCCACCCCGCGCCCGCGCAACCACCCCGCCAGCAGCATCTCGTCAATCCCCTGGGGCAGGGGGGCAGAAGCGGAGTAGGTGATGGCCGGGTCCCCGCCCAGGGCCACCGCCGCCTCCAGCCGGCGTTCGCCCAGCCGCAGGCCCTCGCGCTGGTGTTCGGCGCCGCCCTTGTGCCGCTGCCAGTGCATGCCCAGCGTCTTCTGGTCGAAGACCTGTAGGCGGTACATGCCCACGTTGCGCCGGCCGGTCACCGGGTCGCGCGTGATGACGGCAGGGAGGGTAACGTAGCGCCCGCCGTCTTCGGGCCAGCACTTCAGGATGGGCAGAGAGTCCAGGTTGGGATCTGTGTCCACCACCTCCTGGCAGGGAGCGTCCTTCACTAGCCGCGGGCCGGCCCGGGCCACGTCCAGCAGGTCGCCCAAGCGCTGGAGCTTGCCCATGAGGCTACCAGGGATCTCCGGGACGAGCATACGCTCCAGGTTGGTGGCAAGGTCGTCCAGGTCCTCTACCCCCAAGGCCCAGGCCATCCGGCGAGCCGAGCCGAAGGCGTTGGTGAGCACCGGCATGGAGGTGCCACTGACGTTTTCGAACAGCAGCGCCACGTTCTTTTCCGCCGGCCCCTTGGAGACCCGGTCGGTGATCTCGGTGATCTCCAGTTCGCTGGAGACGGGCACGGAGATGCGCTTGAGCTGGCCGTGCTCTTCCAGTCGGCGGATGAAATCACGCAGATCGCGATAGGGCATTGCCCGCTTTCCTCCCCCGCCCGGTTCCTGCCAGGCGATGACTCTGCATTCTACCATCGCCGCCGGGCTCGGTCACGAACCGCACGAAGCCCTGCCCGTTGCCTCTCCCGGGACGTGTGCGCGGGTCCGAACCACGCCGGGGGCCGAATCCCCCGGCTACCTAGGCGAAGCCGGCCCTTCGGCCGGCTGATGCAGTGCAGACCGGGCCACGCCAGCGACATGCCCGTAGGGGCGGTGCAAAGCCGGGCGTCGTTTTTGCCCGGCGAAGCCCCGCACGTCCCCTGCCAGCGATCAACACCCTGCATTGGAGCAAACCTGGGCGGGGCTCCGGGCTGAAGCCCTCCGCACCGCCCCTACGGGCATCTCCGCCCTGCGTTGGGCTCACCGGCTGACCCTGTACTCAAGCAGCATGATCCCCGACTTCGGGTAGAGGCGATGGTTGCTCAGCGTCAGTCTCGCTCGGGTGGCCGGAGAGGGCAGCATGGGTACGCCACCGCCGAGCAGTACCGGTACAACCGCCGGCTCCACCGTATCCACCAGCCCCGCGTCCAGGAGGGTGCGGAAGAGCTCCCCGCCCCCGAAGAGCCAGATGTCCTTTCCCTGCTTCGCCTTGAGCGACCTAACGTACTCGGCAGGGTCATCGTTGACAATCGTGACCGAAGGATAGTCGTCTGGGGACAGCGTTCGCGAGAATACGACCACGTCAACGCCGGGCCAAGCTCCAGCCCCGGTCTGCTGGACCGTGCTCAGGAACGTTTTCCGGCCCATCAGGAGGGTGTCGAACTGGGCGAAGAGAGCAGCGAAGTCAATGTCGGGGTCGGAGACGATCCAGTCGAACTCGCCGTTTGGGCCGGCTATGTACCCGTCTAGGCTCATGGCTACCTGATACCTAACTCGTCGCACAACGCCCTCCTATTCCCGGCAAGCTGCCGCCACACCAGCCAGGAGTGTACGCGCAGGTCGCGTGCTCCCTCAATCCGGCCGAGACTCTTGCCACCAGAGGACCCGCTGCTATCATGCGCGAGCGCCACGGCCGCTCGCTCTATCCGACACCAACCCCCTGGAGCACCCATGACACCGCTCTTCAAGAAGCTCAACTTAAAGGACCAGAAGGAGATCGTCGTGCTCGGGGCTCCCAGCAGCTTCGAGCCCGAACTGGCCGCCCTCACCGACGCCACCGGGGTCACCGTGCATCGCAGCCTCGACGTGCCCGGCGACATCAGCTTTGCGCTGGCCTTCGTCTTGGATCAAGCCAGCCTGGAGAAGACCGTACCCGAGCTGACCCGCAGGGCCGTGGGCGATGCTACCGTCTGGTCTGCCTACCCAAAGCTCTCCTCGAAGAGGTACACCAGCGACCTCAACCGCGACGAGGGTTGGGTCTCCCTCTCGGAGGCCGGGTTCCGCCCCGTACGGTCCGTGGCCATAGACGAGGACTGGTCAGGGGTGCGCTTCCGCCGCGTGGAATACGTCAAGTCCTCGGGGCGAAGCCCCAAGTCCTAGTGGAAGCAACCCGATAGGCTCCCCCTGGCCCGCATTTTGCGACACAGTGCTCAGGTTGTACCGCACCTGCACCAGACCCAGGGGGAGCTATCCATGGTCCGAGTTCTGCGTACGTTCCTTTGGCTGATCGGCGGCCTCGCGCTGCTTGGTGTGCTCGTCTCCCTGGGCATATACGTCGTATCCGCCTGCTGGACCGACTGGGTCTTCAACCGCGAGTTCCTCAACCGCCTGGGCGCCGACCTTTCGGCGGTGGTGTTGGGGG
>JBMNTK010000221.1:0-6019 GCA_050945695.1 Anaerolineae bacterium
GAATGGGGACGCAATTCCGAGCTCCTAGGCAGATTCCCCGCGGTCAGAGCCGCCTGAGGTGCGGTTGCCTTTGCTTAGAACTGGACCTGGGCCTATAATGACCGCTAACTAGGGAAACCATGCTTGGCAGGCTGAATCGCGGACAGGTAGTGAAAGGAGCTTTGCGTGGCACTGAGCAGGGATCAGAAGTCTGAGATAATACAGGTGTACCACACCCACGAGTCCGACACCGGTTCGCCAGAGGTACAGATTGCACTACTGACCACCCGTATCAACAGTCTCGTGTCGCACCTGCAGGAGCACAAGCACGACGAGCACTCCCGGCGCGGGCTGCTGAAGCTGGTGGGTCAGCGACGCCGTCACCTAGCCTATCTTAGGCGCACCGATCCCGACCGCTATCGCACCATCATTGAGCGGCTCGGCCTGCGCAGATAAGCGAGAGAGAGTGTGCTATGTGAAGCGAGTAGGTCCTTACCATTGAGGCTACTCGCTTCACTTCTGTCTCGCACCAAACATGTGTCACCAACGGTGAGCATGCTAGGGGTATAGGGATTGGCGTCTGATAGTCACCCTGGTGGCTGGCAGACGCCAGTGCCTATTCTCCCGGCGGCTCGCCGAACGGAGGAAAAGGCAATGTCACGTAGTTACACCACCAGTGTTGGCAATCAGCAAGTTGCACTAGAGACCGGCCGCCTGGCTCAATTGGCCGGTGGGTCGGTGACCGTTCACTGCGGCGATATGGTGCTGCTGGTCACGGCCACAGCCTCGGACACGCCGCGCGAGGGGATTGACTTCCTCCCCCTCATGGTTGACTTCGAAGAACGCCTCTACGCTGCCGGTCGCATCCCCGGTGGCTACATTAAGCGCGAGGGTCGCCCCAGTGAGGAGGCCGTTCTCGTCGGGCGCTTGGTGGATCGGCCACTGCGCCCCCTCTTCGACAAGAACATCCGCAACGACATCCAGGTAGTCGTCACCGCCATGTCCTCCGATCCGGAGGTCTACATGGACGTGCTGGCTATCCTGGGAGCATCGGCAGCTCTCATGATCTCCGACATCCCGTTCGGCGGTCCCGTCGGGGCAGTGCGAGTGGGGTGCGTGGACGATCAGCTGATCTTCAACCCGACCGTGTCCCAGATGGCCGAGAGCACCTTGGACCTGCGCATGGCGGGCACCGAGGACGCCATCCTCATGGTGGAGGCCGGCGCCCAGGAAGTCCCCGAGGAGCTTCTGGTCCGGGCTCTGCGTGAGGGCCATGCCGCCATCCAGGACAGCATCGCCACCCAGAAGCGGATGGCCGAGGAGATCGGCAAGCCGAAGCGGCAGATGCTGGTGCGCGAGACCGATCCGGCCGCGTTCGACGAGGTGATGGCCCGCTTCGAGACCCGCATCACCGAGGCGGTCCGCGCTGCCGAGTCCAAGGAGGCTCGTTCGCAGGCGCTGGATGCCCTCCGGGTTGAGATGCTTGAGGGCGTGGAGGACGAGGCCCGGGCCAAGGGCTTGGCCGATGCCTTCGAGTCGGTCCTGCAGAAGGTGGTCCGCAGCGAAATCCTGCAGCACCGGCGCCCGGATGGCCGCGACTGGACGCAGATCCGGCCCATCAGCACCGAGGTCGGCCTTCTGCCGAGGGCCCACGGCTCGGGGCTGTTCACCCGCGGCGAGACGCAGGTCCTCAGTGTGGTGACCCTGGGCACGGCCAGCGACGAGCAGATGCTCGACACGCTCAGCGCCCAGGAGTCCAAGCGGTACATGCACCACTACAACTTCCCTCCCTACAGCGTAGGTGAGGTGAGGCCGCTGCGTGGTCCCGGGCGTCGTGAGATCGGCCACGGCGCGCTGGCAGAGCGGGCTCTGCTTCCCGTGATACCTCCAGCGGAGGACTTCCCCTACACCATGAGGGTGGTGAGCGAGGTCCTCTCCTCCAACGGCTCAACCTCGATGGCCAGCGTGTGTGGTAGCTCGCTGGCGCTGATGGATGCCGGTGTGCCTATCCGGCGGCCGGTGGCCGGCATCGCCATGGGCCTAGTCAAGGAAGAGGACCAGTACGCAGTCCTCAGCGACATCCAGGGGATGGAAGACCACCTGGGAGACATGGACTTCAAGGTAGCCGGTACCAGAGAGGGCGTCACCGCCCTGCAGATGGACATCAAGGTCAAGGGGCTGCCTTACGACATCCTCTCGCAAGCCCTGGAGCAGGCGCGGCAGGGCCGGCTGTTCATCTTGGACAAGATGGCAGAGGCCATAGCCGAGTCGCGGCCGCAGCTGTCGCCGCATGCTCCAAGAATCACCATCATCAAGATTGACCCCTCCAAGATCGGTACGGTGATTGGCCCCGGTGGCAAGACCGTGCGGGGGATCATCGAGGAAACCGGCGTCAAGATTGACATCGAGGACGATGGCACCGTGCTCATCGCCTCGGACGACGCTGCCGCCGCCGAGGCGGCCCGGCGTCGGGTGGAGGCCCTGGTGGAGGAGGCGCAGATCGGGCGCATTTACACCGGCAAGGTGGTCCGTACCACCGACTTCGGGGCCTTCGTGGAGATCCTCCCCGGCACCGACGGACTGGTCCACATCTCCCAGTTGGCGGATTACCGGGCCGAGAGCGTCGAAGACGTGGTTCGCGTCGGAGACGAGATCATGGTCATGGTGACGGACATCGAGCCGGGCACCGGCCGCATTCGCCTCTCCCGTCAGGCGGTGCTGGAAGGCTGGACCACGGAAGAGGCCCGCGAGCGCGACCGCGCCATCTCCCGACCGCAGGGCGGGGGCGGGGGCGGAGGACGTCCCCGGCGCGGCGACGGCGGGGGTGGCGGCCGCTCCCAAGGGCGCCGAGATCGGCGATAGCTAAACCCCAGGGGGTAGCCGCAGGCTACCCCCTTCTCTTTGCGGCATCCTGAGGGACCTCGTGTCTTCTAGACCTTGGAGTGATAGCACCAAACGCACGGTGACGACCGGGCTGGCGTTGCTGCTGGCTCTGGCCCTCTATCAGTTCCGCGGCATCATCGCCCCCGTCACCATCGCCCTCATCATTGCCTATGTCCTCACTCCGGTGGTGGACGCGCTGGAGCGGAGGTCCCGCATCCCCCGTGGGCTGAACGTGCTGCTGGTGGACCTGCTGGCACTGGCCCTGGTGGCCGTCATCCCCGCTCTCGTCGCCCCCACGCTCATCGAGCAGGCCCGCCAACTGGACGTTGACTTCGAGGCCCTCACCGAGGACGTCATTGGCAGTGTGGCCGAGACGCTCGAGGCTGTCGTTGGCAGCAGCATCGACGTTGAGGAATTGTTGGAACAGACTCAGGTCTCCATCCAGGGCCTACTCCAGCCGCTGCTGTCGCAGAGCGTGTTCTTCCTTCTGGACCTCGCCACCGGCATCTTCTGGGCCGTCTTCGTGTTCGTGGTGTCGTTCTACCTCATGCGGGACTGGCACCGGGTGACGGCCTACCTCCGAAGCGTTGTGCCCCCCGGCTACGGTCGGGACTACGCCGGCCTCACCGCCGAGCTGAAGCGCATCTGGCAGGCCTTCTTCCGGGGGCAGGTGGTCCTGAGTCTGGTCATCGCCACCACGGTGGCCATCGCCATGGCGGTGGTCGGGCTCCCGAATGCCCTGCTGCTGGGATTGCTGGCCGGCCTACTGGAGGTGGTGCCCAACGTGGGGCCGGTGGTGGCTGCCATCCCTGCCGTGGCCCTGGCGCTCCTACAAGGGTCCTCGTGGATCCCTCTGCCGCCACTGTGGTTCGCGCTGCTGGTGGTGGGCATCTACGTGGTGATCCAGCAGGTGGAGAACAACTACCTGGTGCCGCGCATCATCGGGGGGAGCGTTCGGCTGCATCCCCTGGTGGTCCTGGTAGGGGCGATCGCGGGCGCCAGAATGGCCGGCATCCTGGGGATCTTCCTCGCCGCACCGGTCCTGGCTTCCGCCCGGGTCGTGCTGGCCTACATCTACGCCAAGCTCTTGGACCTCGACCCCTTCCCGATCGTCAGCGGGTTCGAGGAGATGCCGCCTGACAGCGAGCGCAAGGCGCCAAACGGCAGCGGACTCTGGCAGCAAGTGCGGTGCAGGTTAGCCGGCCTGCGCGACCGGGCTCACACCGACGGGTCGTAGCAGAGCTAGCCGAGGCCGGATCGTGCTGGGGAGCGGTTGAGAGCGGGGGCTTGAGACCGTATACTGGCCACTACGGGGGCGTGACGTGGAGCCGCGCCTCGGGGCCCCGGCGTGCCGGGGCATGCCCGACCGGACTAGCGCGTAAGGGGGTGGTCAGATGTTTGTTCACCATCGCATGAGTTCCCCGGCAGTCACGGTGGAACCGAGCCTTCCGGTTATGGATGCCCTGCACCTCATGCAAGAGAAGGACGTCAGGCGCTTGCCCGTCGTGGACGGGAAGGGCCGGCTGCTCGGCATCGTGTCCGAGAAAGACGTCCTGCGGGCTTCTCCCTCTCCGGCCACCACGCTGAGCATCTTCGAGGTCTCCTACCTCCTACACCGCCTGACGGTGGAAGACATCATGACTCGCGACGTGGTGACGGTCACCGAGGACACCCCGCTGGAGGAAGCAGCCCGCATCATGGCCCAGAAGCACCTGGGGGGCCTGCCGGTCATGCGGGATGGGAAAGTCATCGGCCTGATCACCGAGACGGATATCCTCCTCGGGTTCAGCGAAGTGCTGGGCGCTTTCGAGCCGGGGGTTAGGGTGACGGTCGAGATCCCAGATGAGCCAGGGGTGGTGGCGGCCGTGTCCAGCCGAGTGCAGGAACTAGGCGGCAACATCGCCTCCCTTTCACTGATGCGAGCTACCGACCACAGCCGCGGCTATCTGGTGGCGCGCGTACAGGGAGTGGGGATGGACGAGCTGGCGCGGCACCTGGCCGACGACCGCGTGGTTGTGGTGGACGTGCGAGAAGTCGCCGAGGTGGCGAGAGCCTAGACGGCCACCGGCTGCAGAGCCGCCCTCAGATCGGCGAGGTGCCGGCATCCACTGCAGAGCATGGCCAGCCGCAGTTGCCGGGTGATCGTCTCTAGGAACTCGATCACGTCGTCGGCAGACCGGCAGGCCGGCTCCAGCAAGGGGAGGGCGAACCCGGCCGCGTCGGCGCCTAGAGCGATGGCCTTGGCCGCCTCTACTCCCGTGCGAATCCCGCCCGAGGCGATCACGAACGCGTCTGGGGCGGCGCTGCGGGTCTCCCGAATGGAATCGGCGGTAGGGATCCCCCAGTCGGCGAATGCCGAGGCCACGCGGCGAGAGCTCTCGTCAGTGGCTCGCTGCCCCTCCACCTCGCTCCAGGAAGTGCCGCCGGCGCCGGCCACGTCCAGGAACTTGACGCCGGTTTCGCGAAGGAGGCGGGCTACCCTCTGGGAGAGCCCCCAGCCGACCTCCTTCACCAGGACGGGCAGGCCCAGGTCACGGACCACGGCGGCAATCTTGCCGGCCAGGCCCCGGAAGTCGCGGTCACCCTCGGGCTGTAGCATCTCCTGCAGGGGGTTGAGGTGTAAGGCCAGTCCGTCCGCGCCCACCATCTCCACCGCTCGCAGGCACTCCTCCAGCCCATAGCCGCGGTTGAGCTGTACGGCCCCGAGGTTGGCGAAGAGCAGGATATCCGGTGCCCACTCCCGGACGCGATAGGTGCTCTCGAGCGAAGGGTCCTCGACGGCTGGCCGCTGGGAGCCCAGGACCATCGCGACGCCGGTGCGCTGGGCAGCGAGGGCGAGGTTGCGGTTGATGCCGGCCGCTTCTTCGGTGCCGCCGGTCATGGCCGAGATGAAGAGAGGGGCGCGGAGGGTCCTGCCCAGGACGGTGATCTCGGTCACGATGTCGTCGGGATGCAGCTCGGGAAGCGCCTGGTGCACCAGACGCCAGCGCTCCAGGCCGGTGGATGTCCGCCCCTGTACAGACTCGCGCAGACAGATGCGTATGTGATCGGCTTTGCGCTCGGAATTGGCTCGTGTCCGCAACCCAGACCTCTCGGCAGTGTTCTTCACCGGTAGAACTGGGGGATGATAGGCCCGGCGACCGGGCATTGGCAAGCG
>JBMNTK010000222.1:0-6018 GCA_050945695.1 Anaerolineae bacterium
GAGCGCCTGGCGCAGCCGGACGCCCAGAATGGTGCCCTGCTGGATGGGTTCCCGCGCACTGTGGAGCAGGCCAAGGCGCTGGATGCCATGCTGGCAGAGCGGGGCGAGAAGGTGAAGATCGCCCTCTACATCAAGGTCAGCCCCGAGACGCTGCTGGCTCGGCTGGCCGGGAGATGGGTCTGCCGAGGGTGCGGCGGTGTGTACCACATGTTGTACAACCCGCCGGCCCAAGAGGGCGTGTGCGACGAGTGTGGTGGCGAGCTATACCAGCGCAGCGACGACACTCCCGAAACGCAGCGCCGGCGGATCGAGGTCTACATGGAGGAGACAGCTCCTCTGATTGACTACTACCAGCAGAAGGGCCTGTTGGCCGAAGTAGACGGTGAGCAGGGTATTGACGAGGTCTATGCCCAGCTCATCCGGAGGATCGAGGATGCGGCGAGCTAGGATTCGCAATCGCCGACCTCCTGCGCGCCTCAAGAGCGCGGCGGAGATCGAGGCGATGCGACGCGCCGGGAAGGTGGTGGCGGCGGCACTCAAAGAGGTGACCGCGGCCATAGAGCCTGGCGTGACTACTCGCGAGCTGAATGCGGTGGTGGAGGCAGTGATCAGGGGCGCAGGCGCGATCCCCTCGTTCCTTGGGGTGCCTGCCATCGTACAGGGTGCGCCGGATTTCCCCGCCGCCAGCTGCATCTCGGTGAATGAAGAAGTGGTGCACGGGCTGCCCGGCGACCGAGTGCTCAAAGAGGGCGACATCGTCAGCATAGACGTGGGAGCCATCCTGGATGGCTGGCACGGAGACGCTGCGGTGACCGTGGGTGTGGGCCGCATCAGCCCCGAGGCCGAGCGGCTCATCCGGGTGACCCGAGAGGCCCTGGAACTGGGCATCGCCCAGGCGCGTGCCGGAGGTTGGCTAGGAGACATCTCTGCCGCCATTCAGGCTCACGGCGAGCAGGCCGGGTTCTCGGTGGTGAAGGACTTCACCGGGCACGCTATCGGGCGGCAGATGCACGAAGGGTTTCAGATCCCGAACTTCGGGATCCCTAAGTCCGGCATCCGGCTCCGGGCTGGCATGACCATGGCGTTGGAGCCGATGTTCACTACCGGCAGCGAGAACGTAGGTATCAGAAGCGATGGGTGGACGGTGGCCACGCTGGACGGCAGCCTGTCCGCTCACTTCGAGCACAGTGTGGCGGTGACCGACACCGATCCCATTGTGTTGACAGCGGCCTAGGAAGGTGCAAGAGCAATGAAGGTATCGCCATCGGTCAAGAAGCGATGCGATAAGTGCAAGATCATCAGGCGGCGCGGGGTAGTGCGAGTCATCTGCACCAACCCCAGGCACAAGCAGCGCCAGGGTTAGCCTTGAAGGATAGCGGAAAGGGAGACAGAGCATGCCCCGCATAGCTGGAGTGGATCTGCCTCGGGACAAGCGATCCGAGGTCGGGCTGACGTACATATTCGGGATTGGTCGTACGACCAGCCAGAAGGTGCTGGCGCAGGCCGGGATAGACCCTAACACGCGGGTTCGCGACCTGACGGAAGCGGAGGCCAACCGCCTCCGTGAGCTGATCGAGCGCAACTACCGCGTGGAGGGCGACCTGCGGCGTCAGATCGCCATGGACATTCAGCGACTGGTTGAGATCGGCAGCTACCGGGGCCTGCGGCATCGGCGTAACCTGCCGGTGCGTGGGCAGCGCACGCGAACGAACGCGCGCACTCGACGTGGCCGTCCGAAGACTGTGGCCGGGCGTCGGCGTGCTCGTGGCAAGAAGTAATAGCAAGCGGGCCTGAGTTCACTGGGGCGAGCAGGAGAGAGTAGATGGGTCGAAGAAGAGGAGCTGCAGCGCGAGGCCGGCCGCGTCGCGAACGACGAACGGTGCCGGTGGCGAAGGCGCATATCACCGCCACGTTCAACAACACCATCATAACCATGACGGATCCGGATGGTAACGTACTGGCCTGGTCCAGTGCCGGAGCGGCAGGTTTCAAGGGTTCGCGCAAGAGCACTCCCTACGCTGCCCAGTTGGCGGCGCAGGCTGTACTGCGCGTAGCCAGTGATTACGGGGTGCGTGAGATAGACGTCTTGGTCAAGGGCCCCGGTCCCGGCCGTGAGGCTGCGGTGCGCAGCTTCCAGAATTCTGACGTCACCGTGCGCTCCCTGTCGGACGTGACCCCGATCCCGCACAACGGATGCCGTCCGCCCAAGAAGCGGCGTATCTAGTGGCTGGGCGCGGCACGGTCCTGAGCTAGGGAGGAAGAATGGGTAGGTACACAGAGTCAGTGTGCAAGTTGTGCCGCCGTGAGGGGCAGAAGCTGTTCCTCAAGGGCGAGCGGTGCTACAGCAACAAGTGCGCGGTGGAGCGGCGCTCCTACCCGCCCGGAGAGCATGGGCGGACGGCGGCGTTCCGTCGGCGTTCGGAGTCAGAGTACTCGCTGCAGATGCGCGAGAAGCAGAAGGCGCGCCGGCTCTACGGCGTGATGGAGCGTCAGTTCCGGCGCTACTTCGCCGAGGCCTCGCGTTCTCCGGGCCAGACGGGTCAGGCGCTGCTGGTGCTGCTGGAGCGCCGGCTGGATAACGTGATCTATCGGGCTGGGCTGGCGCGTTCGCGCCCCGAAGCTCGGCAGCTGGTCATCCACGGCCATTTCGAGATCAACGGGCGGAAGGTTGACATCCCCTCCTACCTCGTGCAGGCAGGTGATGTTATCCGCGTGCGTGACACCAGCCGTGACGCCGTAGCCTTCGAGCTCGCGCGCGAGAGCGGTGGGCTGGTTCAGGTCCCGGACTGGATTGATGCGGATCTGGAGTCGCTTTAGGTAGTGGTGTAGGCGCTCCCCACCCGCGAGAGCATCGAGGTTCCGCTCAACGAGCAGCTTATTGTTGAGTTCTACAGCCGCTAGGCGGGGCCAGCCAGTCGGTGAGGACTAGCCCAGGAGGGTATGTCACTTGGTAGAGAGAGTTTTCCCGAAGATAGAGGCCACTGCCGTATCCAAGCAGTACGGTCGGTTCGTCATTAGTCCTCTGGAGTCGGGCTATGGGCTGACCCTGGGCAATGCGCTGCGGCGGGTTCTGCTCTCGTCGCTGTCGGGCGCAGCGGCCACTTCGGTGCGGGTGATGGACGTGCAGCACGAGTTCTCGCCCATCCCCAATGCGCGCGAAGATATGACCCAGCTCATGTTGAACTTGAAGCAGGTGCGCTTCCGGCTGGAAGGGGCTGACAACGCCCGGGCGCGGCTGCGGGTCCGCGGGCCGGCAGAGGTTACCGCAGGGGACCTGGAGCTGCCCGCCGGTCTGGAGGTACTCAACCCGGAGCAGCACCTGCTCACGCTCGATAGTGGCGATGCAGAGCTGGAGATGGAAGTCTCTGTGGCCGTCGGCAAGGGATACTCGCCTTCAGAGGACCGGGGTAACCTTCCTATCGGCGAGATCCCTCTGGACGCCATCTTCAGCCCTATCCGCCGTGTCACTTACACGGTGGAACGGGAGCGCGTCGGCCCGACAACCGACTTCGACCGCTTGGTGATGGAAGTGTGGACGGACGGCAGCGTCGCTCCGAGGGTTGCCCTGAGCGAGGCAGCCAGGATGCTGGTGGCCCACTTCCAGCTCATCACCGAGGCGGAGTCGGTCGAGGTTGAGCCCGAAGGGGTGGAAAAGGTCCCGGCCGAGGAGACGGGGTTGGAGGCTGAGCTGGACAACCCCATCGAGTCCCTGGACCTGAACGTTCGGGCGTTCAACTGCCTCAAGCGGGCCGGCATTTCCACTGTGGGCCAGGTGCTGGAAAAGCTGGCCACTAACGAGAACGAGCTTCTTGAGATCCGCAACTTCGGGCGTAAGTCCCTGGAGGAGCTCAAGGAGAAGTTGGCCGAGCGCGGCCTGTATCCGCTGCCTCAGAGCTTCGAGTCCGATGAAGCTCCCAGTGAGGCCGGTGCCGCCGAGGCCGTCAACGAAGGCACTTCGTGATTCGGAGTTGTTGAGATGAGGCACAGGGTAAGCGGCCGGCACCTCGGCCGGACTAAGGATCAGCGCCGGGCGCTGTTCCGCGTACTACTGACGGAGCTGTTCCGCCACGAGCGCATTCGCACCACTGAGGCCAAGGCCAAGGCCATTCGGTCTGATGCCGAGCACGTCGTGACCCTTGCCAAGCGCGGGGACCTGAGTGCGCGCCGGCAGGTCGGTGCTATCCTTACTGACGACAGCGTCGCGCAGAAGCTGTTCCGGGATGGCGCCTTTGCCCAGCGTTTCGCCAACCGTCAGGGAGGGTACACGCGCCTCCTGAAGCTGGGTCGCCGCCAGGGCGACGGCGCGGAGATGGTGTTCCTGGAGTTGGTGGACTAGCCAGTGCCAGCGGGTGAGCCGTGGAGCGGTTTCTGGCGGTGCTGGAATATGATGGCACCGCCTTCCAGGGCTCTCAGGTGCAAGCCGGGTGCAGAACCGTTCAGGGAGAGCTGGAGAAGGCGCTGGCCCGCTTGGATGGGCAGCCGGTGAAGACGGTCTTCGCCGGGCGCACCGACACCGGGGTGCATGCCTGCGGGCAGGTGGTGGCCTTCGACCTTCGGCGACCGATGACCGGAGATGAGGTAAGGGATGCACTCTGCGGGCTGCTTCCCCGAGACGCTTCGGTCAGAGAGGCAGCACCGGCGCCGGCGGACTTCAACCCGCGGTACTGGGCCCAGGCCCGGCGGTACCGCTACCGGATGCTATTGCGGCCCTGCCGCTCGGCGCTTTGGGATCGGTTCGCCTTGCACGTGCCCTACCGGTTGGACGTGGATCGGATGCGCCAGGTAGCGTCTCAGTTTCTGGGGCGGCATGACTTCCGGTGTTTCGGCCGGCCGCCGCAGGGCGAGGGCACAGAGCGGACGCTCTACCGGCTGGACGTGGAGTGCGCTGGCGATCTCCTGGCAGTGGTAGTGGAGGGCGACGCCTTCCTGCGCCGCATGGTACGGCGGATTGTGGGCACGCTCATTGACGTCGGCCGAGGCAAGACCTCCCTAGAGGCCGCTAGGCTGACGGTGGAAGCATTGGAGTGCTCCGCAGCGGGAGTCGCTGTCCCGGCAAAGGGCCTTACCCTGGAGGGGGTGGCCTACGACCGGGCCCGGCTGGGACAGGGCGCCGGGCGTTGGTGGAGTTGCGAGCCGCTGGTTCTGGCGGTCTGATGTCACATCGGTACGAGGAGTTCGGCAGTGAGAACGTTTACACCTACCCCTAACGACATAGAGCGCCGGTGGTATGTGGTGGATGCCGAGGGCAAGACCCTGGGGCGGCTCGCCAGCGAAGTGGCCAAGGTGCTCACGGGGAAGACGAAGCCTACCTACGCACCCCACATTGACGTCGGTGACTTCGTGATTGTGGTGAACGCGGACAAGGTCCGTGTCACAGGGCGCAAGCTCGATCAGAAGTACTACTACCGGCATTCGCAGTATCCCGGCGGGCTCAAGAGCATCAGCCTTCGGGAGCAGCTGCGTCGGTTCCCCGAGCGCGTGGTGGAGTCGGCCGTCCGGGGTATGCTCCCGAAGAACTACGTCGGGAAGCATCAGATGAGCAAGCTCAAGGTATACGCGGGTGCCTCGCATCCGCACGCAGCACAGAAGCCGGAGCCCTTGGAAATCTAGGACCGGGTTTTGCAGACATTGGGAGGGGAGTGAATGGCGGAACAGGCTTATCACTATGGAACCGGCCGCAGAAAGACCTCCAGCGCCCGGGTCAGGCTTTACCCGGGCCAGGGCACGGTCGTGGTTAACGGTCGGCCAGGACAAGACTACTTCCCGCGCGACGGCGATCTCGACGCTCTGTTGGAGCCTCTGACCGCCGTCAACCTGCGCGAGAACTTCGATGTAGTGGTGAAGGTGGAAGGCGGCGGCATCTCCGGGCAGGTGGGCGCAGTTCGCCACGGCATAGCTCGGGCGCTGCTTGAGTTCGACCCCGAGCTTCGTCCTACCCTGAAGCGAGGCGGCTTCCTCACCCGCGATCCGCGGATGAAGGAGCGCAAGAAGCCCGGTCTCAAGCGCGCTCGTCGGGCC
>JBMNTK010000223.1:0-6007 GCA_050945695.1 Anaerolineae bacterium
CGCATCGATGATGACCCGCTCGGAGGTCGGCTTGCTGATCACGGTGGCCAGCACGGTCATCGCGGGCTTGAACTCGGGCACTATGCCGGAGTAGCGCGCGTCCATGGTCACGTAGGAGCCGGCCTGGACCTCGTCCACTCCGGGGTAGTTGCCGGTGATGTTGTAGGTGCCGGTTCCGCCCCCGCTGACGATGCTCACGGGCAGGCCGCTGTCTTCGATGAAACGCCGCACCGAGGTCAGGTGAGCCATGGCTTTCTCGGCGGCGGCCTTACGCTGCTCGAAATCCGGGGCCATGACGGTATGGCCCTCGTAGCCCTGAAGGCCGGTGAACACCAGCCCGGGCGCCGCGTCCACCCGCCGGGCCAGGGCCAGAGCTTCCTCGGCGGTGGACACGCCGCAGCGGCCCATTCCCACGTCCACCTCGACCAGCAGGCGCAGAGTCACCCCGGCGGCGACAGCAGCCTGCGAGAGCGCGTCCACGTTCTCGGGGTTGTCCACCGCTACCATCACGTCCGTCTGGCGGCGCAGCTTGACGAGCCGGCTGATCTTGGTGGGGCCAACGATCTGGTTGGCGATCAAGATGTCGGGGGCCACGTGGGCCAGGGCCTCGGCCTCGCCGAGCTTGGCGCAGGTGATGCCGACGGCGCCAGCCGCTAGCTGTCGGCGAGCGATCTCGGCACACTTGTGGGTCTTGGCGTGGGGCCGGAGGTTGGCGCTGGCGCCGGCCATGAAGCGCGCCATGTAGGCGATGTTAGCCTCCAGCACGTCCAGGTCGAGGACCAGGGCAGGCGTGTCCAGGTCCCACTTGTTGGAGCCGTTTGGGTTCATGTGCGTGATCTCCAGTGGTAAGTTAGGCAGGTGTGGCCCAGCCGCGGGTGAGCTTCACGGCGCGACCCCAGTCGTGGTAGCGGGCCTCACGCGTTCGCTGGTCGAGAGCAGGGGTGAACACCTGGTCCACCTGGCGGGTGGTGCGCAGGTCATCCAGGCGAGGCCAGACCCCGGCACCGTGGCCGGCCAGGAAGGCAGCACCCAGGGCGGTCGTCTCGATGTTGGTGGGGCGTTCCACCGGCACTCCCAGGATGTCGGCCTGGATCTGCAGGAGGAGGTTGTTCTGGGAGGCGCCCCCGTCGGCGCGCAGCACCGCCAGCTGCATCCCGGCCTGGGAAACCATGGTCTCCAGGACGTCACGGCTCTGGAAGGCGATGGCCTCCAAGGCAGCGCGGGCGAGGTGCGCGCGGTTGGCGCCGCGGGTGAGGCCGACGATGATCCCCCGGGCGTAGGGGTCCCAGTAGGGTGCGCCCAGCCCCACGAAGGCGGGCACGAAGTACACCCCGCCGGAGTCGGGGACGCTGCTCGCCAGCTCCTCGCTCTCCGCTGCCGAGCGGATGATCCCCAGCTCGTCTCGCAGCCACTGCAGGGCAGCCCCGGCGATGAAGACACTGCCCTCGATGGCGTACACCGGCCCCTGGCCCAGGTCCCAAGCCACAGTAGCCAACAGCCCGCCCCTGGGGATCACCAGGTTCCTGCCCACGTTGAGGAGGACGAAGCAGCCGGTGCCGTAGGTGTTCTTGGCCTGCCCGGGGTCTAGGCACATCTGGCCAAAGAGGGCGGCCTGCTGGTCGCCGGCGATGCCGGTGACCGGTAGCGGCTGCCCCAGGATCTCGGCCTCGCACTCGCCGAAGTGGCCGGCGGTAGGCTTCACCTCGGGCAGCATGGCCCGGGGCACTGCCAGGGCTTCCAGGAGCACTGGGTCCCAATCGCTCAGCCGCAGGTTGTAGAGCATGGTGCGGGAAGCGTTGCTGGGGTCGGTGGCGTGTACACGCCCGCCGGTGAGCCTCCAGAGGAGGTAGGTGTCCACGGTGCCAAAGAGTGCCTCGCCTCGCTCGGCCTTGGCCCGCAGGCCGGGCACGTGGCGAAGGAGCCAGATCAGCTTGGTGGCGGAGAAGTAGGGGTCGAGCACCAGGCCGGTGCGCTGGGCGATCTCGTCTTTCAGGCCGGCCGCCTGCAGCTCCTCGCAGATGGGGGCGGTACGCCGGTCCTGCCAGACGATGGCGTTGTGCAGGGGCTCCCCGGTTCTCGCATCCCACACCAGAGTGGTCTCGCGCTGGTTGGCGATGCCCACCGCGGCGATGTCCTTGAGGTCCACCCGCGCCTGGGCCAAGCAGGCACGGGCGGCCTGGATCTGGCTGCGCCAGATGTCCTCGGGGCGATGCTCGACCTGACCGGGCTGGGGGTAGAGCTGCGGGAACTCCAGCTGGGCGGACATGACCTGGGCACCGGCGGCGTCGTAGAGGATAGCTCGGGAACTGGTGGTGCCTTGGTCTAGGGCCAGAACGTAGCGCATGGGTGCCCCTCCGGTGCAAGCGATCGCCGGATTGTAGGCCGAGGGCCCGAGGCGGTCAACGACTCACGGGCGGCCGGCAACTCGGCGCTGCAGGACCCGGGCGGCAATGGCCGCCAGGGTGGCCTTGGCCAGGTCGGGGACCAGGAAGGGGAGGACGCCGGCGCCTATGGCCTGGGCCAGCCCTGCACCCATCCACAAGCTCAGCCAGGCGGTGCCGCACAGGTAGAGAGCCGCCAGGCCGGCAAGGGAGGCCACGGCCAGCCCGGCCGGTCTCCGGCCCAGCTGCCCGGCGAGATACCCGGCCGTGGCCGCGGCGGCCACGAAGCCCAGCAGATAGCCGGCCGTGGGGCCAGCAAAGGCCGCCGGTCCGAGCAGTCGGGCATCCAGAGGCAGGCCGGCGGCGATGGTGGCGAGGTACAGGGCTTGGGCCCCCGCGCCGGCGCGGGCACCCAGGAGGAGCCCGGAGAGGAGAACGAACGCGGTCTGCAGCGTAAGCGGGACGGGTGTTCCCGGCAGCTCGATGGTCAGGCGCGAAGCGAGTGCGGTGAGTCCGGCCAGCGCCGCCACGGTAGCCCAGCGCCGGACAGTAGTCCCGGCCAGACCGATGGCAGGTCGGGTGACGTACATAGGTACAGCCTCCAAAGGTGACTGGAGACTGTAACCCCGCGGCGAGGTGGCTGGTGCGCCAGGCGAACGAAATCACCCTCCCACCCACCAGGCTCCGCCGAGCGGGGTGGGAGGGTGATCAGGGCAGGGTGCTACTGCCCCTCAGGAACGGGAGGGCGAATCGCCAGGTGGAGTTCCTCTAGCTGCTCCTCGCTGATGGGGCCCGGGGCTCCCATCATTAGGTCCATGGCGCTCTGGGTCTTGGGGAAGGCGATGACCTGGCGGATGTTGGTCTCGCCGGCCAACAGCATGACGATGCGGTCAATGCCGGGGGCGATCCCACCGTGGGGTGGGGCGCCGAACTCGAAGGCCTGCAGGAGGTGCCCGAAACGGGCCTCGATCTCCTCCGGCTCGTAGCGCAGCAGACGGAAGACCTTCTCCTGGATGTCCCGGCGGTGGCAGCGGATGGAGCCGCTGGACAGCTCGTAGCCGTTGCAGACGATGTCGTAGCACTGAGCGCGGACCTTGCCTGGGTCGGTCTCCAGAAGGTCCAGGTCCTCCGCCTTGGGCATGGTGAAGGGATGATGCGTGGGGTCCCAGCGCTGCTCCTCTTCGTCCCACTCCACTAGGGGGAAGTCGGTGATCCAGGCGAAGGCCAGCAGGTCCTTGGGCGCCAGCCCCAACCTTGCCCCCATGACCCGGCGCAGCTCTCCCAGGACAGCGCTGGCTGTGGCCACCGGAGCCGCCACTATCAAGATGAGGTCGCCTTCCTCGGCGCCGGTACGCTCCAGGATGGCGGTCGTCTCTTCCTTGCTCAGGAACTTGGCGATAGGCCCGCGCATCTCAGCATGGCCCACAGCCAAAGTCACCAGACCCTGGGCGCCGGCCTTGCGGGCGATCTCGGTCAGCTCGTCTATCTGTCGCCGGCTGTAGTCGGCCACGCCGGGGGCCACGATGGCGCGCACGACCCCGCCCGCGCCTACCGTCTCTCGGAACACCCGGAAGCCGGAGTTGTAGACGATGTCGCTGAGCTCCCAGATGCGCATGTCGAACCGGAGGTCCGGCTTGTCCGACCCGTACAGTTCCATGGCCTGCTGGTAGGTGAGGCGAGGGAAGGGGGACAGGATCCGCCACTCCGGGGTGATGGTAC
Organism: Anaerolineae bacterium; assembly: GCA_050945695.1. Classification (GTDB taxonomy): domain Bacteria; phylum Chloroflexota; class Anaerolineae; order DRVO01; family DRVO01; genus Ch71. The sequence continues at coordinate 4,101 of JBMNTK010000223.1, forward strand.
GCACCATCTCGGTGAAGAGCTGCTCGGTGAGGTTGAGGATGTCCTCCTCCTCGACGAACGACATCTCCAGGTCGAGCTGAGTGAACTCAGGCTGACGGTCGGCGCGCAGGTCCTCATCGCGGAAGCAGCGCGCGATCTGGAAGTAGCGATCGCACCCGGAGACCATGAGCAGCTGCTTGAGCTGCTGGGGGGACTGAGGCAGGGCGTAGAACTGGCCCGGGTGCACCCGGCTGGGCACCACGTAGTCGCGGGCGCCTTCGGGCGTGCTCTTGATGAGCATCGGGGTCTCGATCTCCAGGAAGCCGCGGGCATCGAGGAAATCGCGGATGAACTTGATCACGCGGTGGCGGAGGGTGATATTCCGCTGCATGGACTGGCGCCGAAGGTCTAGGTAGCGGTAGCGGAGGCGCAGGCTCTCGTCGGCCGCCTGGTCATCGGCGATCTCGAAGGGCAGGACCCGCGAGGTATTGAGGACGCAGGCCTCCTGGACGCTGATCTCGACCTCGCCGGTGGCGAGGTCAGGGTTGGCCATGCCCTCGGGGCGGAGCCGCACTAGTCCTTTCACCTGGAGGACGTACTCGGCTCTAAGGCCCTCGGCGACGGCGTGGGCTTGGGCGGACTCGGAGGGGTCGAACACCACCTGGGTCAGGCCATAGCGGTCGCGCAGGTCCACGAATATCAACCCGCCGTGGTCACGGCGGCGGTGTACCCAGCCCGCCAGAGTGACGACGAGGCCCGCATGCGAGGAACGCAACTCGCCGCAGGTATGGGATCTCAGCATGGAACATCCTCCCCCGAGCTACCGGCTCAAGACGTGAGACAGATTATAGGATGGGCCTAGGCCGTGAACAACGTATGAGGCCAGGCCAGGGCCGTGGGGGCGCTTTCGGATGGTGGTTTGCTTCGGGTAAAGTCTGGCACCTATAATGGGCTTTGGCGCTCACTTCAGAGCGGGTGCTCACAGCAAGGTCCCAACTGACGGAGGGTAGGTGCGAGTTGCCACTTGGCGGCTTCTGGCCGTCATCGTCGTGATCGTCGTGGTGGCGGCCTGGATCGTCTGGCCGGGAAACCCAGGTCTGAGCATTAACGTCGGGCCCATACACATCAACCGTCCCATCGAGCTCCGGCAGGGTCTGGACCTTCAGGGCGGCCTGCGGGTGCTCCTGGGTGCCGACGTACCCGCCGGGGAAGCTGTGCCCAGTGACTCCATGGCGGCGGCTCGAGTCATCGTGGAGAACCGGGTCAACGCCTTGGGCGTGGTAGAGCCGGTGGTCCAGCTGCAGGGCGACCGGTACCTGGTGGTGGAGCTGCCCGGGATTGAGGACCCCGATCAGGCGATTGAGGCGCTGAAGGGCACCGGGCTGCTGGAGTTCGTGGAGGCAGGCTCGACGTTCCTCCCTGAGGGAGCGCTCATCCGGACCAGCTACCGCGAGGAGCTTAGCGGCGGTGAGATGGACGAGGGCCAGGAGTACTTCATGCCCGACACCGTCTTCACCACCGCGTTCACCGGCAGGGACCTCGCGGGCGCAGGCGTGGACACCAACCCGACCGGCGGCTTCGAGGTAACCCTCTCCATGACCTCCGAAGCTACCCAGCGCTTCGCCGAGTACACGCGCAACAACATCGGCCGAGTGCTCGCGATCGTGCTGGATGGACGTGTGCTCAGCTCTCCTCGCATCGAGAGCGCCATTCCCGACGGACAGGCCCGTATCAGCGGGGACTTCACCCTGGAGCAGGCGCGGGCGCTCTCCATCCAGCTCAAGTATGGCGCCCTGCCGGTACCGCTCAAGGTAGAAGAGTCGCGCCTGGTGGGGCCGTCCCTCGGCCAGGACTCGGTTCAGCGCAGCATCCGCGCCGGGATCGCCGGCCTGTCGGTGGTGCTGCTGTTCATGATCGTCTACTACCGA
>JBMNTK010000224.1:0-5999 GCA_050945695.1 Anaerolineae bacterium
GGCCTGGGAGATGATGTCTACCACCTCGCGGCCGATATCAATCAGCCGGTCGGTGGAGAGGGTGGCCAGCTGCTCGTCGTAGACGCTGACCCGCGGTCCCTCGCCCGGCCCGGGGAACTGGACGGGGACCGCGTCCCCGTGCCGGGCCGACTCCAGGGCGTTCTCGACCAGTCGGTCCAGCGCCTCCATGTCGCTGGAGGCGGCGAACCCCAGCCGGCCCTCGTTCACCACCCGAACCGCCACTCCACGAGTCTGGTTCACCTCGAAGGACTTCAGCTTGTTAGCCTCGAAGCCTACGGAGGTTGACTCGCTGTCGATCTCGAAGACTTCGGCCTGCTCCGCCCGCTCCGCCAGTCTATCCAACAGGTTGTTCATGCCCTACCTCGCAATGCGTGAAACGTGATGAGTGACACGTGACACGTGAAGCGTGACCAGAACGCGCCGACCCCAGCTTGTCACGGGTCACGTGTCACGCTTCACGCATCACTCGTCATTCTCCTCCGATGGCCACGTCGCGGATGCGGACGTGAGGGGAGCCAATCGCCACGGGGAGCCCGCCGCCTTGGCCCTTGCCGCACATGCCGAAGTCCGACCACTGGAAGTCGCTGCCGATGGCCTCGATGTTGAGGAGCGTCTGGAAGAGGTTGCCGGCCAGGATCACGTCCCGGACCATCTCCTCGATCCTACCGTTACGGATCATATAGGCGTAGGCAGAGCTGAAGGTGAAGCTCTCCAGGGCGGTCTGGCCTCCGAAGGCATCGCAGGCGTAGATGCCCAGCTCGATGTCGGAGATCATGTCCTCGAAGGAGGTGTCCCCGCCCTCGATGCAGGTGTTGGTCATGCGCACGATGGGCGGGTAACGGTAACCGGTGGCGCGAGCATTGCCCGTGGGCCTCTCACCCATCTTGGCCGCCGTCTCCCGAGAGTGGAGGCGCCCGACCAGGATGCCGTCCTTGATCAGCTCCGTGCGACCGGTGGGGGTGCCTTCGTCGTCGTACTTGTGGGTGCCGCGCAGGCCGGGGATGCTGCCGTCATCCACGATGTTGAGGATGTCCTGCCCGAAGCGGCGCCCCAGCACCATCATCTCCTGGGCCTGGGGGTTGGAATAGACGAAGTCGGCCTCGGAGAGGTGGCCGAAGGCCTCATGGGCAAAGACGCCGGCCAACTTGGGGTTGCAGATGACCGTGTACCGCCCGCCCTTCACCCTGGGCGCGGAGAGCAGCTCCACTGCCCGCTGGGCCACCTTGCGGGCCATCTCTTCGTGGCCGAGCACGGCCTCGAAGCCGGCCACCCTGGACACACCCTCGAAGGCACGCTGCACGTTGCCGTCCCGCCGCGCCACCACGCTGACCGACACGTTGACCATCGGCCGCTCTTCCACGATGCGAGTCCCCTCGGAGTTGGCGTAGGTGACCCGACTGAACCCGTCCCAGTAGCTGGTGCTCGTGTCTACGATGGCAGGATCGTACTTGAGGGCGATCTCGTTGTAGGCGGCGGCCAGCTGGCGCTTCTCCGTCAAGGAGACGCCGCGGAAGTCCCGCTCCAGCGGGATCTCCACTACGTCCTCGCTCACCGGGGTGGGCGCCAGCTCGATGGGCTCGCCCTGGATGGCACGGGCGCCCTCGTAGGCCTGCTCCACCCGGTGCCGCAGGTCAGACAGGTCGTTGAAGGTGGCGTAGCCCCAGCCTCCCCCGCGGACCAGGCAGCGGACGATGCCGCCCTTGTCTAGGACGGTGTTGGCCGTCTCCAGTTCAGGGCCACGGAAGCTGACCCGGCTGGCCTCCCGCTCCTCGAGCCGGATCTCGGTGTAGTCGGCGCGGCTGGACTTCAGCGCGGCCTCGATCTCGTCTCTCATACTCGCCTCCCTGCACGATACCCCGGTAGGGCGGCCCTTACCATCAACAGCCCACCGCCCGCCGGGCTAGACCAACTACAAGAGCCATTCCAGGCCCAGCTCTATGAGCCGGGCGCGCGTGGGTGCGCCGGTCTGCGGGTCCCAACCGGAGAGCTCATAGAAGAGCCGGCGGGCGTCATCGAACTGGGCGGGATCCATCTTCTCGCCCTGGAGGGGGCCATTGCCCAGGGGCTCGAAGAACCGCTGCGGGAGCCGGTCGTCCTCGGGCCCAAGGCCCTCCCGGAGGTTGAACACGCGGTACATGGTTGAGGCCCGCTGCGCCAGCCGTAGCATCTCCCAGAGGCTGGTGGACCAGCCGGTGACGGCGCTGTAGAAGTCTACCAGCTGGGGCAGCTTGATGGGCCCGGTGGGGGTGGCGGCGAAGGTGCACATGCCGATGACGTTGTAGGTGCCCCACAGAAGCTGGAGGGTGTAGTAGGCCCGGACCTTGCGGAAGGAGAAGTCCATCCGATCCAGCGGCTCATAGAGCCCCAGTGGCGCCAGGTCCGTGCCCTGGATGCCGATCGTCTCCAGGAAGGGATCGTGCGGGGCCTCCATGTGATCGGCGCCCGTGGGGGAGAGGGCATAGGAGAGGGCAAGGCCCTTCTTCCCCCTGGGCTCGTGTAGGGGCACCTCCTGCCCCTTGACGTGCATCGCATAACGCTGCGAGCCAGGGATCCGCTCGGCCGCCCGGGCCACGCCCTCGGCGAGCAGGTCGCCCAGCCCTTCCCGGCGCCCGATGCGGTGGATCATCTCCAGCATGGCCTCCGCATTGCCGAACCGGAGCTCGAGACCGCCGGTATCAGCATTGGTGAGGAGGCCGTTCTCATAGCACTCCATGGCGAAGGCGATGGCCACCCCGGTGGAGATGGTGTCCAGCCCGTATTGACCGCAGAGCTGGTTGCCCAGGGCCACGTGCTCCAGGCTGCCGATCCCGCACAGCGAGCCCAGTGACCCGATGGTCTCGTACTCCGGGCCACCGTACTTGGGATCCACGCCCAACGAGGGCACCTCGACCTCGCGCTTGCAGGCCACGGCACAGGCATAGCAGGTGCCCCGGCCGACCAGGATGGTGGCGCTCATAGTCGGGCCGGAGATGTTGTCCGCCTGATCGAACTGGCCGTCACGGAAGTTACGGGTAGGGAAGATGCCGTCCTGGTTGAGGCCGGGCACACCCCGAGAGGTGCCGTGGAGGTGCATGGTGGACTGGTTGCGGTCATAGGAAGTGCGCAGCTGGCGCAGGATCTCTCGGGCCCGGTCTTCGTCCACCATGCGGACCTTGCCCGTGCCCCGGACAGCGATGGCCCGCACGTTCTTGGAAGCCAGGACAGCGCCCATGCCGCAGCGGCCGTTCCAGTGGCGGAGCTCATTGGTGAGGGCGGCGAAGCGCACGCCCCGGAAGGCGGCCGGGCCGCACTGGAGGACCCGCGCACGCCGCTCGCCGGTCTGCTCCAGGATGGCGTCCTGGACCTCACCGGTCGTTTTGTCCCAGAGGTCCTGAGCGGGGCGGATCTCCACCTCGCCGTCGTGTATCCAGAGGTAGACCGGCTCGGGGGCGCGACCGGTGAGGATGATCCCGTCGAAGCCGGCCGCCTTGAGCTCTGGTCCCCACCAGCCTCCGGCCTCGCTGCGCCCCAGGCCCAAAGAGAGAGGGCTCTTGGCCACCACAGCGAAGCGGTTGGCGCCCCAAAGGGGGGTGCCGCTCATGGCCCCGGTCATGAACACCATCACGTTGTCGGGCCCCAGCGGGTCCGCGCCCACGGGCATTTCGCGTAACAGGTAGTAGGTGGCCAGCCCGGCCCCACCGCCATAGTGCCGATACAGGGTAGCGTCCGGTTCCTCTACGGTGACCTGGCCCTGGTTCAGATCCACCCGCAGTACTCGCCCGGTGAACCCACCGAACGGTCTCTCGCTTGCCGACATCAAGAAAGCTCCTTCTTCACTGCTAATGCCAAGCCGATGCCTGCACAGGCAGGCAATCATAGACTGTAGATGGGGTGTTGCCGCCGGGTCAAGTCTGCGCTCAGGGCCGGCGAGCGCTCATGAGCTCACGGAGCCTACGGGCCACGACCTCAGTCTCCCCTGGCTGCAAGTTGTCGGGGTAGATACGGATCTCGGCCTCGTAATAGGCGTCGTAGACGCGGTCGGCGCTGCGCGAGCGGGTACGGACGGCAATGCGGGGCTCGCCCTCCAGGAGCTGCCGCACCAGCTCCTCGTAGCTCAGGCCCAGGGCCTTCTCGTCCCAGCTGATAGCGGCGGTGGGCACCTGCTGGCCGATCCCATAGGGCACCCTGCGCTCAGCCCGGACGTGGGGCAGGTCGGAGACCGCCTGAATCACCTGTGCCACCCGGCTCTCCCAGACCTCCCACTCGGCCTCGTGATCTCGCTCCAGGTAGAGCTCTATCGCCCGCACCAGCCCGGCGATGTCCTCCTTGCTGGCCTTCATGGGCCGGCCGATGGACTGGTGGGGGTTGTCATTGAGCCGGCAGGCCTCCACAAGGTCCGCCCGCCCCAGGATGAGGCCGCTCGACTGGGGGCCGCGGATGGCCTTACCGCCGCTGAAGGTGACCAGGTCGGCGCCTTCCTCCAGGAACCGGCGGAAGTTCTCCAGTGGGGGCACCTGGGCCGCCCCGTCCACCATGAGGGGGACGCCGACCCCATGAGCGATCTCGGCCACCTGGCGCAGGGGCAGGCTCTCGCCGTGCTCGAAGCGGCCCGCCGTGTAGTAGACGGCAGCCGTCCGCTCATCCAGCGCCTGCCGGAGCGCCTCCGGGTCGGGGTCCACCGGGACCAAGGTGCCGCCGGCTTCGCGTACCGCCTGGTCGAAGGGGTTGCGGTGGGCGCGTATGTAGGGGAAGCGGTAGGGCATGCCGGTGGTGTCGGGAAGCTGGCGGATCTTGGCTTCGTCGGTACCGGCCATGCAGGCCGCCGCCATGACTGCGATGCCGCCGGCTGCGCCCGAGCAGACGTGAGCCGCCTCGACCCCAAGCAGGCCGGCGACGTACTTCCCGGAGGCCAGGTGCAGCTCATCGAGGTGCACGAAGGAACGGGCCGCCTGGGCCATGGCCTCCACCACCTCCGGGGGCATGAGGGAACCACCCAGGATGGTGACGGGCCCAGAGGCGTTGATGACCGGTCGTACTCCCAGCTTGGTGTATATGTCCACGTGTTCTCCCTTGAGGTGTAGGTGCCGGCTAGGGGGCATGTGAGCCGAACTCGCGATAGTGACGGACCGGTTGAGCGTGGAATTCGCGTACCACCTGGGCGAGCCGCTCCACGGCCAGGCGGAAGATGCGCTCGCCCTTCTCGGCGCTGGCCACGGTGGCGTCGCCCATGGTGCCGGTGTGATCGCGGGTGTCGCGGCGGCGCTCGGCAAAGCGGGCGAAGGAACGGAGCTCCGGGCTGAAAGGATTGGGAAACTCATCGGCGTTGATGCGGCTCTCGTCCACCAGGTGACGGCGCAGGTAGAGCTGCACTGAGGTCTCCCATTCCCCGCCATGCCCGACGCTGCCGGCATCGGCCTCGCTCCAGGCCGCCATCTCCGCCTCCACCGACTGCCACCAGCTGTAGGCCACCAGGAAGATGTCTTCCTCTGAAAGGGTGTCTCGGACCACTCGGTTGGGGGCGTCGTTGCCCCCGTGCCCATTGACCACCACGATCCGATGGAACCCGTTCTCGTGGATGCTGCGACAGACGTCGGCCAGGACGTGCAGGTAGGTCTCGGGGCGCAGGCTGATGGTCCCCGGGAAGCCCTTGTTGTAATGGGCCAGGCCGAACCACAGGGGTGGTGAGACCAGGACGGGGAACTCGGTCACCGCCTGGGCGGCGTGCACCGCCAAGTAGAAGGAGATGGAGATGTCCAGGTCCACGGGGCAGTGGGGGCCGTGCTGCTCGACGGAGCCGGTGGGCACGATCACTACCGGGTCGTGGCGCAGGGCCTCCTCGAACTCATGGCGCCAGTGCTCCTGCCACAGGATCTTTCGGTTTGTGCCGTCGTACGAGAACTGGAACAAGTTGCCCCCCTGCGTGAGTGACTGGTTAGGCTGGTCCGTGCATGATTCACACCCCGGTGGCCTTCGTCAAGGAAAGCAACTGCGTTGTTGGG
>JBMNTK010000225.1:0-5984 GCA_050945695.1 Anaerolineae bacterium
CGCGTCATGGCCGGCTCGACCTCCGGCCGATCGCCCTGCAGGATGGCCTCCACGATGCCCAGGTCCTCTTCCGCCTCGTAGGCGCTCATGGTGCCCAGGACCACCATATCATTGGGCTTGCAGGAGCTGAGCACAAACTGCAGGCCGGTAGGTGGCAGCACTCTCCCGGCGGCGAAGGGCTTGATGCACATCACCGGCTTCGGGGTGCGGTTGATCACCCGCACCACCCAGTCGGTCTCCACCGAACACAGGAAGCCGATCGGGTTGAGTGGCTGGATGTACGTCTCCACGTCGTAGCCGGCAGCGTCCGCCACGGTGATGGTCTCCGGCCGGTGGGTGCTGAGCCCGGGTATCATGCCCAGGGAGCGGATCCGCGCCGTCAGGGGCTCCAGGCCCCGGATGATCCCCTCATCCACCACCAGGTTGTTGTCCGTGTAGCTCACGTGAGGCATGCACACCGCCCCACCCAGCTCCCGCGACCAATCGATAGCACCCTCGATGCCGCCGGGGTGGTTCTTACCGGGGGTCACGATGTAGTGGATCTCCTGCCCCGTCCGGTCCTGAGTTATGTCAATGGCCCGCCGGATGTCCTCGTGCGGTGGGGCCATGATGGCGTTGACGCCCCGGCGCGCGTAGACCTGCATCACGTCCGCCATGCGCTCCGGGGTGAAGTACTCCCGCAGCCACCGGTCACGCGCCTGGCTGAAGTGCGAGTAACCGAGGAAGCTGTTCGTCCCGATTATGACCCGGGAAAGACTCAATCCACCGACATCGGTGCGAGGGAACTCCGCCATGGTATCCTCCTCTCGATCACTCAGGGTAGCGCAGGCCTGGGCTCGCGTCCAGAGCCCAGGCTTGGCAAGCGCGTGGTTTAGCCGGTAGGCGCCTTGGGCCCGGCAGTGGCGTAGACGGCCCGCTCCGGCACGATGCGGTCACGGGCGACGGCCAGCATCTCTTCGGCAGTCACGGCATTGATGATCTCCGGGTAGCGCTGCACGTAGTCCAGCCCGAGCCCGAAGCTCTCGATGCTGGCCAGCGCCGTAGCCAACCCCTCGTTCGTCTCCAGGCGCATGGGCATACTGCCGGTGAGGAACGCCTTCACGTCGGCCAGCTCCTTCTCGGTCACCGGGCCGGCCGTGATGGCGTGGGCCTCGGCGTGGATGGCCGCCAGGGCCCGCTCCAGGTTGGCCGGGTTCACCCCGGCGCGCACGCTCCAGGGCCCAGGCCCGAACCCGGCGTCCAGCCGGCTGTACACGTAGTAGGCCAGGCCCAACTGCTCGCGGATGCGCTCGCCCAGCCGGCCCATCAGCCCCAGCTGGCCCCAGACCACATCAAGCAGGTGGGCGGCGTAGTAGCGAGGATCAGTCCTCGTCAGCCCCACGAACCCCCAGGCGATGTCGCTCTGCGTCTTATCCGCCATCACCACATCGGTGTGCAGGGCGGTGGCCGGTGTGTCCACCTCAGGCAGGGCCCAGGTCACGGGCTCGCCCTCCTGCCGCCAGTCGGCGAAACGCCTGGCCACGGCCTCGTAGGCGCGCTCCGGATCCACGTCCCCCACCACGATGAAGGTGGCATTGCGGGGATCGTAGTAGCGGCCGTAGAACGCCTGCAGGTCATCGCGGGTCATTGCGCTCACCGTATCCACGTAGCCCGCCGCCCGGTAGTGGTAGGGATGGTGAGCGGGATAGAGGAGCTCTCGGAAGCGCAGCGAGGCCACGGTCCCCGTGTCGTCATCCATTTCCCGCAGGTCGGTGAGGATCTCGCCTTGGAGCTTGCGGAACTCCGTCTCGGGGAAGGTGGGCTGGAGGGTGACCTCGGCCACCGCATCGAGCAGCAGGTCCACGTCCTCGGCCAGTGACTTGCCCACAATCCCGGCCGTGTGGCCCCCGGCGCCCGCCCGCAGCGTGGCGCCAACCGCCTCCAGGTCCTCGTTCAGCTGTTGGAAGGAGCGTTTCTCGGTGCCGCGCTCCAGCATGGAGCCGGTGAAGGAGGCCAGACCCTGCCGATCGTCCGGATCCAGGACCGCGCCTGCCTTGATCTGCGCCAGCGTCACCACCGACGGCGCCGACGTCCGATAGGCAAGCACCACGGCTCCGTTGTCCAGTTCCCGCCGCAGGACGGTCTCCGGGCCCATAGGGGGCTGGGCCTCATCGGGAGCGCGCAGGAAGGCCACATGGGGCCATGGCCGGCGCATGGCTCGCTCCAGCCCCGGCTCTGCCGCGCCCTCGGTGTTGGTGGGAACGAAGTGGCCCACCGTGCGGTTGTCCTCGGTAAGGTACTTGCGCGCCACCTCTTGCACCTGCTCCGCCGTCACCGCGCTCAGGGCCTCTTCGAAGCGCTCGAACCGCTCGTAGCTGTCCAGCAGCTCGAAGAACCCCAGCCAATAGGCCTGGTTGGCGACGCTCTCCAGGCTGTAGGCCAGCTGTGCGCGGGTCTGCTTGCGGGCCTTGATGAGCTCCTCCTCCGACACGCCCGACTCCAGCAGGCGGTCCACCTCGTGCAGGAGGGCCTGCTCGACGTCCTCGATCCGCCGCTCCGGCCTGGCGGTAACGTCGAAGCTGAACAGCCCGGGGTCCACCGTGAGCGAGAAGCTGGAATCCGCCGAGGTCGCCCATTCGGTCTCTACCAGGGCCCGGTAAAGGCGAGAGCTCCGGTTGCCCCCACTGGGCCGCATGACGCTCATGGGCTTCGCCCCGGAGAGGATGGCATCGAGCACGATGAGGGCGGGCGCGTCAGGATGAGTCGCCGCCGGCACGTGGTAAGCCATCTGAAGGTAGGAGGTCGGGCCCGCCTGGCGCACCTTGACCCTGCGCTCGCCTCGCTGGCGGGGCTCTTCGGGGATGCGCTCCGGTGCGAGCTCCACCGCCGGGATACCACCGAACAGCTCCTCGACTCGGCCAAGCGTCCGGTCCGGGTCGAGATCGCCCACCAGCACCAACACGGCGTTGCCGGGGGAGTAGTAGCGGCGGTAGAAGCTGTAGAGCTCGTCCCGAGTCATGCTCCTAAGGTCGGACTTCCAGCCGATGACCTCGTGGTGATAGGGGTGCACTTTGAAGGCGGCCGACGTCACCTCTTCCGCCAGCAGGAACTCGGGCATGTTCTCCAGCCCCTCTCGCTCGGAGATGACGACCGTCCGCTCCGACTCCACCTCGGAGGCCTCGAACAAGGCATTGACCATTCGGTCCGACTCTATCTGCAGTGCCAGGTCTAGCTTGTCGGCAGGAAGAGTCTCGAAGTAGCAGGTGTAGTCGGTGTGGGTGAAGGCGTTGAAGGTCCCGCCGTTGCGGGCGACCAGCCGGTCGAGCTGGCCCCGCGGATAGGCGGGCGTGCCCTTGAACATCATGTGCTCCACCCAGTGCGCGGCCCCGGTCATACCGTAGGGCTCATTGCGGCTGCCCACCCGATACCAGAGCCACGAGCTGACGATCGGCACCGCGCGCGACTGGCGCATGATGAGGGTAAGGCCATTGGGCAGGACATGGCGGCGAGTAGAGATGGTTGCCATCTAGCCAGACTCCTTTGCCTTCGGCGCCAGAAGGTGACGCCAGAGGCCCGCCGCTTCTAGGCGACGGCACTCTCCAGAAGGTAGCGAAGCAGACCCAACCCGGTCAACTCTGCTGAGGTCAAGAAAAGGCCTAAGCCGAGGACATACAGGCCGTCCAGCCATCCAGTCCCCTGCCTGTCCTGTCTCAGGATGACCGCCACCAGCAGCCCATTCACCGCTGAGAGGACGAGCAAGACGCTCAAGGTTAGGGCTGCGGCCAGCGGCAGATAGAGCCAGGAGGGAGCTACCAGCACCGTGCCGTAGGCCAGGGCCAGTGCGAAGGGTAACGCCACGAGGGCCGGGCCGCTGAGCGATCGCTCTCTGGGCGCCTGCACCCAAACCGTGTAGTTGAAGAGGGGCACGAGCAGGGCCACGATCCCCGAACCCAGTAGCGTCCCACTGAGCATCCTGAGCCGGTTGTCCGGCGGGTAGAGCTGGGGAAAGCCTGGCAGCGCGGAGGCATAGCTGTTCAGGCCATCTAGGGCGAAGAACGCAAACCCCAGGACGTAGACAACCAGGAGCGGGATGGGAGGCAGTTCCGTCCCCCGACGCCGACGGGAGGCGCCGATGCAGGCTAGGGTAGCCAGAGCCCCGATGTAGGTGCCGGTGTCCCGAGCGCACAGGGGCAGCTGGCGCCCACCGATGAAGAAGGACCGTTCCCCCTGTTGGTGACATAGGCCGAAACCGACCAGCCTGGCCTTCTCGGCGATGGAGTGGGGCGGCAGCGCTAGGAAGATCAACACCAGCGCTGCCGCCAGAGCCAGGACCACGCCCCGGCGTGAGAGCCGATCCGGCACCGCTCGGGACGTGTCGGTCACTATTGCATCAGGTCCTGAGAGAGGAACATCGCCAAGGTGAACTGCTCCGTGAACCGCGCGTCGTTGGTCAGCTCGATGTACTCGGCTACCTGGACGATCTCCGAGGCCCGAGCGCGGGCGCTGCGAGACAGCAGGGCCATGCGAGCCCCCGCCCCGGCAGCGTTACCCACCTGCTCGAACCTGTCCAGGGGCAGCTCCGGGAACATGGCGATGTCTATGGCGCTCTGGACGTCAATGTAGGTCCCGAACGCGCCGGCCACGATGAACCGCTGCACGTCCTCGGCACGGATGCCGGCCTCGTCGAGGAGCACGTTCACGCCCGCTCTCATGGCGGCCTTGGCCAGCTGGATCTCGCCCACGTCCGCTCGGGTCACAGTGATGTCCTGACCGGTGGCTGTCTCTGCCGCCGGCACCAGCACGAACTCCCGGCCCGTGTCAGTGGCGCGCACGCGGGGATGGCCCTCGTGCATGCCACCCTTCATGTCCAGGATCTCGTTGCGATAGAGCTGAGCCACGGCATCCAGGATTCCGGAGCCGCACACGCCCACCGCGGGCCGGTCGTTGATCGTCTGGTAACGGACCGAGCCGTCGGAGATGATCACCCGCTCCACTGCCCCTTCAGCGGCCCGCATCCCGCAGGAGATATGGGCGCCCTCGAACGCCGGGCCGGACGCGGTCGAGCAGGTGATGAGACGCCCGTCATGGTAGAGGGCAATCTCGGTGTTGGTGCCGATGTCCAGGGCGATCGAGGTCTCCTGGGCCCGGTACATGCCGGTCGCCAGGATCATGGCCACGTGGTCCGCTCCCACGAACCCGGCGATGTTGGGCAGCAGATGGACGTAGGCCCCCGAGGCGAAGCTCAGCCCCAGGTCACGCGCCTTGACGTCCAAGGGGTCACTGGTGGCCGCCAAGTAAGGGGCATTACCCAGCTGGCGCACCGGCAGACCCAGGAACAGGTGGTGCATGGCCGTATTGCCTACGACCACCGCCTCCACGATGTCGGTGCTCTCCACTCCAGCGGTATGGCAGAGATGCTTTGCTAACTCGTCTATGCCGGAGACGATGACGCGCCGCAGGACATCGGCCTTGTCCTGGCTTTCCAGGGCATAGGCCACCCGCGCCATGACGTCCTCGCCGTAGGAGATCTGAGGGTTCATGATGCCTTCGGCAGCCAAGGTGGTCCCGGTACTCAGGTCCACCAAGTAGCCGGCGACCTTGGTCGTGCCTAAGTCCACCGCCAGCCCCAGAGGAGCCCGCCCGGGACGCAGGATGGACACCACCTCGCGCCCGCGCAGGACCGCCCCGCCCTGCCAGCTGTCCTGGCGCAGTTGGTCCGGCATAGTCTGCAAGACGGTGAAGTCGAACAGGACGTCCCGCTCATCGGGACCTCTGAGCTCATCCCTGACCCGCGCTGCGTCGGCCCGGAGGTCGGTCAGTCCCGGTTCGGGGACCTGCATAGGCACCACTTGGACCGGCGGATCGAGCTCGTACTCCACCGCCTGGCCCTCTACCTGGGTCCTCTGCTTGGCAGTGAGAGAGGTGGGCGGGATGTAGACCTTGGCGGCGCCCCGTACGTAGGTCTGACAGGCGAGCCGCATGCCATCGTCAGCCGCCGCGCCCAG
>JBMNTK010000226.1:0-5969 GCA_050945695.1 Anaerolineae bacterium
TGGGGCTCTGACTACTCGGATCAGCTCCAGTACCTGCGGCTCTACATCCGCTACCTGCGGGAGAAACTCGAGGACGACCCCACCAACCCTAAGCTCATCCTGACCGAGTGGGGTATCGGGTACCGCCTGCGCGCCCCCGACGACTGATCGCAGATAGCTCCCGGGCCCCCATCAGGGCCCGGGGACGGCCGTGCGCCTCGAGCTAGCCGCCTACCGGCGTCACGGCAACCGACCTCAGCTCGAAGTACACCGCCGGCTCGGTGACGCCCCTGCCCACGATCACCTCCTGGACGCCGATATCGCCCCAGGACTCCGGGACCGTTCCCCGCTCAGCGCCCACCATCCCCACGAAGGCGTGTGCGCACCGGAAGCAGCCCCGCAGGTCTCCCTCCAGTCCGAGCTGCTCGAGCGCCCGCACGGCGTCCTCGCGCAGGTCCAGGGAGGCCTCATCCGCCACTGCCCCCGCCACGATCGTGCCCCAGGGCAGTGAACCCAGGTGAGCAGCCATCTGGGCTGAGGCCTCAGGGTCAGCGTGGGTGTCGAACGAGCGAACGGAGAGCACCTGGCCTGAGGCGGGGTCCAGCGCCACCAGGTTGTAGCCCCTCTCGTTCGGGCTCACGTCCCGCCCGGCCACGTACACCCGGCCCAGGTCACCGAACTCCTCGCCGGCACTGCGAACGTAGAGGTCAACCGGCGTCTGAGAGCCCGTGCTGCCGATGGCTCGGTCGGCAGGTAGAGCGGCCGGGTCGTGGCGGCGGGCCCCCAGCAGGAACACCTCCTGAACCGGCTCCGGTTCGGCGGGTAGCAGTACCTCGCACCGCGTCCACTCCGCGCTCAGCGAGCACTCCCCGGCGATCCCCCCGCCGGCCTCGACGGCCAGCCTGTCCTCCTCCCCGAAGCCCCGCACCTCGAGGGCCAGACGGCGCTCCCCGCCGCCCGGCACCAACAGCCGGGCCCGGGGACGAACCGCCGGGGCCGGAGCGTTCCGGCTGCCCCACCCTTCCGCCAGGGCTACCGCCAGGTCCACCGGACCGCCCTCCCAGGCTGCCTCCACCTCATAGATCCGCATCCCGTCCTGCTCGGCCACCAACTGCGTGGGCAGGACCTCTTCCACGTACTGGAGCAGGGCTTCGTCGGCCGGCGGCATGTGCATGACCACGTAGCGGATAGCCAGCGCCGCCAGCACAGACTCGGCCGCGGCCCGGTCACGCTCGATCGCCTGCGGGGAGGGGCTGCGGCCCCGCTGCAGCGCCACTAGGGACTCGAACACCGGCATCTCGGTGAAGTACTGGAACTTGAGTTCGGGGTTGCGAGAGGTGTTGCCCCCCACTAGGCGCTTGCCATGGTGGGTCTGGTAGAACTGGCTGAACATGATGCCCACGTCCTGGGCACCTGTGACCCGGAAGCCGTTGCGCCACCCCAGAGGCAGGTCCAGCACCGCGAAGTCGCCGGGCTCCCGCCGGATCAAGTCATACAGAGGGGGCACGCTCATGTCGGACAGGGGCAGGGGCACGGACAGGTTCTCGAACAGAAAGACCAGGGTCAGGCCCCCCAGTAGCCACCGGCGCTGTCCGGGGAACCGACGCATTAGGTGCGCCGCCCCCATCGCTCCGAGCACGGCCAGCGAGAGCCCCAGCAGCACCCCGAAGCGGCTGGGGTAGCGGTTGGCCTTGAAGAGCGGGAGGTCCTGCAGCACCCGGAAAGGCATGGGGAGGTCCAGCACCTTCCCGCCCACCTGCAGGAGTGGCCCGAGAGAGAGCGCCAGGAAGGCCACGACCATCAGGGCCCAGAAGTAGGGACGGCCGGACCGAGTGCGAAGGAGTGCCACGGCTGCCAGGGCCCACAGCAGCAGCCCGTAGTAGAGGTGCTGGCCCTTGTCGAAGTGCAGCACGCCCAACCGGTCGCCGACTTAGCCGCCCAAGAGCGGGTGGAGCATGGTAGGGGCCAGGAGCCCGGCCAGGTCGGCCGAGAAGACGTCGGCGAAACCGCCACCCACCACGGTGAAGTCCCCCTCGGCGATCATGTCTGGGGCCATGCCGGCCAGGATGGGAGCCATGATGGCTAGCGCCAGGCCCCCGGCGGCCGCGCTGGGCAAGAGGGAGCGCTTGAGGAAATCGGCCCAGGACTGGCGCCCGGCCAGGGACTCCCCAGCCCGCCACAGGAGGAGGAGCCCCAAGAAGATGACCAGGAACGCGGCGTAGGTCATCTCAGCCCAAGCCTGGAGCCCCAGGAAGAGCCCCGCCAGCGCCGCCTTCCGCCACCGGCCCCGCGTGCCCCCCAGCATGAAGTAGACGGCAAAGGGCACCCACTGAGAGGAAGCGATGTTGAACTGCCCCAGGGCAGCGTAGAACAGCTTGGGGGCGGCAAAGGCGTAGGCCAGCCCGGCAAACCACGCCGCCGGCACTGCCCACCTGCGTCCCTGGGGCGCCAGCAGGCCCAGCGTCAACAAGAAGGCGCCGTAACCGCTGAGGACGTACGAGGACAGGAGGATGAGGTTGCTGGCCGGCACCAGCCCCAACACCTCCTGAAGGGGGCCTGAGAGGAAGGCGTTGAGCACCGTCAGCGTATAGAAGGCCAGGTTGATGCCGATGGGGTGGAACATGAACCCGGACTGGAACAGGTCCCGACCGGAGAGTGCCGAGTCCCACACCCACCACAGGTTCCAGGTCAGGGCGGGGTCGTCAATGCCATCGCCGGGGACGTGGGTGGTGAAGTGCAGCGCCAGCGGCAGCGTCAGCACCAAGGCGAGGGCGCTGTAGCTCAGGAGCGCGCCCACATGCGGGAGCCACCGCCTCCAGCGGGCGTCAGAGCGCTGAGGCTGGTCCACGGCTCAAGCGCCGCTAGCGGACAGGACGGCCCGCAGCTCGTCCTCGCTCACGTCGTCGTAGACCCGCACGTCGCCCATCGCCACCGGTAACACGAACCGCAGCCGCCCCGCCTGGCGCTTCTTGTCGGCCTGCATGGCCTGGATCACCTCGTCTGGCGCCTGAGCGGGAGGCCGAACCGGCAGCCCCAGCGTCCGCAGGCAGGCCTCCAGCCGCTCGACCAGGGCTGGCGTCGCCAGTCCTCGCCGGGCGGACAGCCGGGCCGCCAGCACCATCCCGATTGCGACCACTTCGCCGTGGCGCAGCCGGAAGTCGCTTAGCTTCTCGAAGGCGTGCCCGAAGGTGTGGCCGAGGTTCAGCACCGCCCGGCGCCCCCGCTCGTAGGGGTCCTCTTCCACCACCGCGATCTTCACCCGGATGGAGCGCTCGATCACCTCGGCCAGGTCGTACTGCCCCTCTGCCAGCAGGGCGAACAGCTCCGGGTCAGCGATGACTCCGTGCTTGACGGCCTCCGCCAGGCCCGCACGACGCTCTTCCTCGGGGAGGGTCTCCATGCACAGGGCATCCACCAGCACCAGGTCGGGCTGCTTGAAGGCACCCACCAGGTTCTTGCCCGCCGGCAGGTCCACCGCCACCTTGCCGCCCACGCTGGAGTCGAAGGCCGCCAGCAGGGTAGTGGGCACCTGCACGAACGACACGCCGCGCATGTACAGCGCCGCCACCAGCCCGGCCGTGTCGCCGACCACCCCGCCACCCAGCGCCAGCACCGTACAGTCCCGCCCCAACCCGGCCGCCACCATGTCGGAGACCAGGCGCTCGACGGTGGCCAGAGTCTTGGAGCGTTCGCCGGCGGGGAAGCTGAGCACTGTGGCAGGCAGCCCTTCAGCCGCCAGGCCGGCCGCGGCCGTCTCCCCCCACAGGCCGCGTACGGTGTCATCGCATATCACGGCGACCGGGCCGGTCAGGCCCCGGGAGCGCAAGTAGAGGCCGGTCGCCGCCAGCCCCCCGCGGGTGACGAAGATCGGGTAGAACCCGCTCGGGTGGCGCACGCCCAGGGCCCGTTCCCGAACACGCTCAGCGTTGGCCACGATCTGCCCTACCCGGGCGGCCACCTGCTCGATGGTCAGGTCGCTCGTGTCTACCTGATGCGGGATCTCCTGGTACGCCGGCTCGCGCAAGCGCAGCAGCTCCGTCATGCGTGCCTGCCGGTCCTGTGCCTCCAGCATGGGGCGCCCGTCGGTGCCCGACAGCCGCTGCCAGAGGGCATCGGGCGAGGCATTGAGCCGGATGAGCAGGCTCGTCTCCGCCATGGCCCGGCGGTTGGCAGCATTCACCAGCGCCCCGCCCCCGGTGGCGATGACCAAGCCCCGCTGCCCTGCCAGCTCTCGGACCAGCCGGCTCTCTTCGGCCCGGAAGAAGGGCTCCCCTAGGCGCCGGAAGACCTCGGGCACGCTCATGCCCAGCCGCTGTGCCAGCACCTCGTCCATGTCCACGAAGCGGCGGCCCAGCGCCTGGGCGACGGCCCGGCCCACCTCGGTCTTGCCGGTGCCCATGAATCCGGTGAGTACGACGTTGCGCTCCTGAGGCTGGCTCAATCCACCGCTCCCGCTTCCCCGGCCCGAGCCAAGGGCCGGTCCAGATACCGCGCCAGTGCTGCCTGCAAGGCCGCCATCGAGTCCCCGCCGAACTTCTCCAGCAGGGCATCGGCCAGGACCAGGCAGACCATGGCCTCCACCACCACAGCGGCCGCTGGGACTGCACACACGTCAGACCGCTCGTAGCGGGTCTGCGTGGCCTCTCCAGTGTCGAGATCCACTGAGGGCTGGGGCGTGAGGGTGGTGGGGATGGGCTTCATGGCCGCCCGCACCACCAGCAGCTGCCCGGTGGTCATGCCCCCCTCTAGGCCGCCCGCTCGGTTCGAGGCTCGCAGCCGACCAACGTCCCGCACCGTCGCCAGGCCACCCGGTGGGAGAAGGATCGGGTCGTGCACCCGCGTGCCCTCCAGCGAGGCGTTGGCGAAGGCGGGGCCGATCTCCACCCCTTTGATCGCCTGCACGCTCATGACTGCCTGGGCCAACCGGCCATCCAGCCGCCGGTCCCACTGCCCGTGCGAGCCCAGCCCCGCCGGCAGGCCGGCGGCCATGGCTACCACTACGCCCCCCAGGGACTCGCCCTGCGCCCGCGCCTCGTCGATCCGGGAGCGCATGGTCTGGGCCACCTCCGCGTCCGGGCAGCGCACGTCGCTGCCCTCGGCAAGCTCGGCCCACTCCCACTGCGGCTCCGCCGGAGCGAGGGACACCCCGCCGATGCTCTCCACGTATGAGCCCACAGAGATGCCGCACTCCTGGAGGAGGCGCCGGGCGACTGCCCCGGCAGCCACGCGGGCGGCAGTCTCTCGGGCACTGGCCCGCTCCAGGATGGGCCGGGCGTCATCGAGCTCGTACTTGAGCGCACCGGCCAGGTCGGCGTGACCCGGGCGAGGGACAGAGAGGCGCGGCCAGGGTCGGTCACGCCAGTTGGCCCAGTCGCGGTTGCGGATGAGGATGGCGATCGGCGCCCCCGTGGTGACTCCGCCGATCACCCCTCCCAGGATCTCACCCTCGTCGCGCTCGATGGCCATGCGGCCCCCACGGCCATAGCCAACTTGGCGACGACGGAGGTCTCGTCCGATATCCTCTTGGTCCAGCGCTAGCCCCGCCGGCACCCCATCCACGATGGCCGTCAGCGCCGGCCCATGGGACTCACCGGCGGTGAGAAACCGGAGCCGATTCATGAGCGCAGCCCGTCGAGGAGCTCGAAGAAGCCGGGGAAGGAGTCGGCGGCACAGTCAGCGTCCTCGATGATCACCGGGCCATCGGCTACCAGAGCCGCCACCGCCAGGGCCATGGCCAGCCGGTGATCCCGGTGGCTGCGGACGGCTCCCCCGCGGAGGGGCGTCGGTCCCTCCACCCGGTATCCATCCGGCAGTTCTTCGATGTGGGCCCCCAGTGCCCGTAGTTCCTGCCCCAGTGTCGCCACCCGGTCGCTCTCCTTGACCCGCAGCTCCTGGGCCTCGCGCACCTCGGTGACACCCTCGGCCTGGGTCGCCAGCACCGCCACCAGGGGCAGCTCGTCAATGGCTCGGGGGATCAACTCGCCCGCCAC
>JBMNTK010000227.1:0-5961 GCA_050945695.1 Anaerolineae bacterium
CCACGGTGGCCCCATCAACGGCAACCCGGAGATCGCCGCCGAGTTGTTCCGGAGGGTAGGCAGCAAGTACGCCGGGATCCTCTACGAGCCATGCAACTTGCAGGTTCAGGGCGTGGACTACAAACATGCGTTCGAGATCCAGAAGGAGTTCATCACCCACGTACACATCAAGGATGCCTACCCGATCGAGGGCAAAATGCAGCGGGTATGGCTGGGGACGGGGGTGATTGACTGCCGCTGGGTAGTAGGGGCCATGGAGAGCATCGGTTACCAGGGAGACTATGCCCTGGAATATGAGATAGACATCGAGCCCGCCGAGACCGGCGTTGGGAAATGGCTCGACTGGTTCCTGCACATCTAGACCAATGCTCAGGTGGATACAGCATGGGTCGGCAAGGGGCTCTCGTACGTTTCGCACTGGAGCGCGTGTAGGCCGGCTCTCCAGCCGAGCCCCCACAATCACCCTGCGTTGATGTAGCCTGAACTGAACACGGACAGCCGGAGATGAGCGATCCGTCCGCCTGACACATCCCGTTCATCTCCGGCTCACAAGCCTTGGCCGGATCGCCAGGCCAACCGGGGATACCCTCTATGCGGCCCCAACGCCAGAGCCCGTACGCCCATGCTTGACCCGGTCTTTGCTCGCATTCCATACTCGTCGGGATGTCTGTACGCAAGCGAAAAGCAGAAGGAGGTGAATCTCGAGGGCCTAGTCGTCGGTAACCATGGTTGCTGAGCGAACCGGTCTACAGGAGCTAGGAAATGACAGATGCACTGCGAGTCGATCGTCGAGCGTTTCTGCGCATGACTAGCCTCACCGCTAGCCTAGCGGTGGTCACTGCCTGCGCCGGGGCTACCCCCGCGCCCGCCGAGCCAACCCCTGTCTCGGCCGAGCCAACCGCGCCGGCAGAGACAACAGAAGCCCCCGTTGCCAGCAAGTACTCGGAGGCCCCCTCCCTGGCCGAGCGAGTCGCTGCGGGCGAACTCCCGCCGGTAGAAGAGCGCGTCTCCGCCGAGCCCATGGTCATAGAGTGTATCGAGGAGCCGGGCGAGTATAGCGATGACATCCGCCGCGCCATGATCAGCGGGGATCGCCCTAACCTGACGGTCATGCTCCACGAGCCATTGGTCCGGTGGGATCACCGTAGTGGCTCCCTAACGGTCTCCCCGAACGTGGCCAAGAGCTGGGAGATCAGTGAAGATGGCACGACCTACACCTTCCACCTCCGCAAGGGGATGAGATGGTCCGACGGTGAGCCCTTCACCGCCGACGACTTCGTCTTCTGGTATGAGGACATTGCCCTCAATGAGGAGCTGATGCCGGTCTTCCCGGACTTCCTCGTGGTCGGTGGGGAGCGGGCGGTGGTCGAGAAGGTGGACGACTACACCGTCAACTTCCGGTTCCCACAGCCCTTTGGCCTCCTGCTGGAGTTCCTCTGCTATCGCGGAGGTAGCACCAAGACCTATGCCCCGGCTCACTGCCTCAAGCAATTCCACGTTGCGTACGCTGACGCGGATGAACTGGAGCAGAAGGTAAAGGAAGCCAACTTCGAACACTGGTTCCAGCTCTTCCAGAACCTGAATGACGACTCTCTCAACCCTGACCTGCCGGTAGTGAACCCCTGGGTCGTGCAAACGCCCTTCCCGGGTCCAACGATCGTGGCCACCCGGAACCCTTACTACTGGAAGGTGGACACCAACGGGAAGCAGTTGCCATACTTCGAGCGACTGATTGATGAAGTCGTCCAGAGCAATGAGATCGTCTTGATGAAGGCCATTGCTGGAGAGATAGACTTCCAGTACAAGTCGCTAGGGTTTGAGAACTACAGCCTCCTCCGAGAGAACGAAGAGAATGGTGGGTACCGGGTGCTCGACTGGGTTGATACGCTCATCTGGTGCGTCCACCCGAACCACAGCCACACAGACGATGCCGCGCGTGCGCTCTACCAGACGCGTGAGTTCCGGCACGCTCTATCACATGCCATCAACCGCGATGAGATGAACGAGATGTTCTGGCACGGCCTCGGTACGCCCATGAACGTCGCCTCAGCTCCGGGCGACAAGTTCTGGCAGGAGGGTTTCGGCCAGACAGCCATCGAGTACGATGTGGACAAGGCCAACTCGCTCCTAGACAGCATAGGGCTGGACAAGCGAGACGGGGCCGGGTACCGCTTGCGGCCTGACGGCCAACGTGTCCAGATAATGATCGAGACCTTCCCGCCCGAGACGGGTACCCCGCTGGTTGAGGTGTTCGGCCAGGTAGCACGCTACTGGCAAGAGGTAGGTCTAGACGTACAAGTCAAAGAAGAAGAGCTGTCCTTGTGGAGCCAGCGCGTCCAGGGCGGCGAGGACGACATGGCCGGTTACGGCGTGGCCACCGTGAACTGGATCCTGGACCCCTGCTGGTACGTGCCCGTTGTGCCGTGGACGTACTGGGCCCCACTGTATGGGACCTGGTACCAAACCGGTGGCACCGGCGGGATGGAGCCGCCTGATAGCTATAAGCAGCTCATAGAGTGGTATGAGCAGCTCAAGGCTGAGCCCAACCCGGACAAACAGCTTGAACTGGGGCGCAAGATCCTGGGACAGCACAACGAGGAGGTCTACGCCATTGGCCTGTGCTGGCTGAACATCCTGCCGACGGTAGCCAAGAACGACATCGTCAACGTGCTGGAGAAAGCAATAGGCGACTGGCGGTCGTATCACGAAGCGGTGTCCTGGCCCTTCCAGATGTGGCGCCGGAAGGCCTAACGTCCTAACCATCACCACAGAGTCACCGAGCACCGAGGAGACCCCACCAGCGCTCCTCAGTGTCTCGGTGTCTCTGTGGCATCCTCCCTTTGGAGGCCACACAACCCATGAGAGTCTACATCGGAACCGACGTGGAAGGGTGCGCGGGTGTCACCAGCTTCCAGCAGCAGGCCTACCCCGAGGGCAAGTACTTCGAGCAGGTCAAGCTGATCGCCACCGCCGAGGTCAACGCCGCGGTGGATGCCCTGGTCGCCCATGGCATCTCCGACATCCTGGTCAATGATGGCCACGGGGCCGGCGGGATGAGCTGGGAGCACCTGCACCCGGCCGCCAAGCTTATGCACGGCCGGCCACCCGCGTCCAGGTCAGTACGCGACGCCATCGTGCGCGACTACGACGTCTGCATGATGATCGGCCAGCACGCCCTAGCCGGGGTGGTAGACGGCAACCTCAATCACACCCAAAGCAGCCTCACCGTGGACTACTACCGGCTCAACGGCCGGCCCATCGGCGAGACCGCCCAGTTCGCCCTCTATCAGGGCGCCCTGGGCCTGCCCCTAATCTTCCTTAGTGGGGATGAGGCCGCCTGCCGCGAGGCCGAGGAACTCATCCCCGGCATCACTACCGTCGCCGTCAAGAAGGGACTGAGCCGCCAGTCGGCCATCTCGCTGTCCCAGCAAGAGGCCCACCGCCGTATCCGGGAGGGAGTGGCGCAGGCCATTGCCAAGCAGCGGGAAAACCCCCTGCCCCCGTTCACCTTGCCCGGGCCCTACGAGCTGGAAGTGCGCTTCTTCCACACCGAGTCCGCTGACGCCCTCATGCGCCGGCCCGATGTGGAGCGGGTGGACTCTCAGACCATCCGCGTCCGCTCCGATGACATCATGGACGTGATCTACCTGTAGCCGCCCCCAACGCCACAGAGGCACAGAGTAACCGAAGCTCAGTCTCGGTGTCTCCGTGCCTCTGTGTCTTTCCCCCGGGCGGCTGCGCCCTACCGGCGACCTACTTTGCCAGCAGCGGCACGTACAGCGTGCGCACGCCTCCCCCTTCGTCCGCAACAGGCCGGACGGCGGCACTGAACAGCCCGGCCCCGGAGCCCAGCAGAGCATTCCGGTTGCCGGCCTCCGCCACGCTGAGCTGGCCCTCGGCGGCCGCGGCCGGCGGTGGCAGCTCGATGTCGTTCAGCGAGCTGCCGAAGTGCTTGGCCCAGGGCTGCCGGGTATCGTTCTGCACCGTCCACGTCTCGCCCCCGTCCGCCGTGGCGATGATGTCGCCGCCGGCACCGACCACTACTACCTCATTAGGGTCGGTGGGATTGAGGCCGATGGCTACCACGTGTCTCATGCGGTAGGCCAGCGGTTCCTCTATCTCGAGCACAACCTCCTCGAAGGTCGCCCCACCGTCCTAGGAGCGCAACAGGCCGTTGTGGTGAATCCAGTCGGGCCGAGCGCCCTGGGGTATGCGGTGGGTCCGGCCGGCGTAGACGACGCCGGAAGCACACTGAGCGCGCACGTCGTTGAACGCCCCGCTCGCCACCAGCCCCAGGCCCGCCGGAACGCCAGAGGCGTTGTCGAAGACGGCAATGCCCCCGTCCTGCCCTTCCGGAGTGCTCGGGCCTAGAGCCACGAACAGCCTGTCGGCCACCCGCGGATCCGATCCCTCAACAGGGCAGTAGGCCAGGGCCACCACCGGTTGGGTGATGCCGGTGAGCCCGGCGTCGGAGGTGGCCGGCGCCCGCACACCGTCAATCACCAGGCGGCGTAGGCCGCCACCCCGGTTGCCGCCCCCCCGATCCCGCCCAGCACCAGGTAGGTGCCGAGAGTCGCGCTCTCCCACCAGGCCACGGAGTGGCCCCCACGGGCGGCCGTGGCACCGTTACCGAACTGCCATTCCAGCGTCATCCACGTGCTGCCACCGCCGCTGGAGGCCAGGAAGCGCCCCCCGCCCCCAGGGCAACGACTACGTCATCCGCCTGCGGCCCAAAGGCGATATCCTTCACCTCGGCGGCGTCCACGCCCCTGATGGCAACCCCGCCCGAGTCCGGCGCGATCCCAGGGTCGGCTATCTTGGGCCACTGGGGAAACACGGGTCGCGTCAGGACCGAATCCATTGCCGCCGACTTGACGGCACCCATGTCACCACCGGAAATAAGCACAAGGTTGGTGGTCCCGTCATACCCGGCATCGAAGGTGACGCCGGTGTTGTTGTTGATCTCCCGTACCGGCCAGACGGTCAGGACCGAGCCTTCCTGGGTCACCCAACACATCGCCACCGTACCTGACAGGCCGGCCGGCGATACCGAGCCGACAGCGCCCCCGTGCGCGGCACAGGAGTTGGGTCCACCCTGGAACGCCCCTGCCGGGTCATTGTCGTTGCTTTCCTGCCGCTTGAACACGGTCTGGTTGGTCTGGGTCCAACCGGTGCCGGAGTATGTGGACATGATCGCCGCGCCGTTCGGGAGGGCGGCCGGGTCATACGCGTAGGCTAGGATGGTGCTGGGCGTCAGACTGCCCGGCCTGAGCTCGGGTCCCGTGGCCGGGCCGCCCAGCCGCACGAAGATGGGCGTGGCGGCCGGTGCCGCCCCGGTCACTTCCAGGCTGGGTGCGGTAGCTCGGTCTGGGGTCGCCGTGACCTCGTAGAGCAGCACCGAGCCCGTTCCCGGGTTCACGGCCAGGATGGGAGCCGCGGACCCAAGGGCCATGCTGAGCTGATCGCCAGGCGCGGCCTTGAACGAGTGGGCCATCTTGACGAGCTCGGGCGAGAGGTCCGGTGCGGCATCGGTGCGCATCTGAGCGTACCACATATCAGCGCTGCCGGTATCGTACAGGAGCAATACCGAGACATCACCAACGTGGCCCCACAGAATCCGGCTTTCCCGGACCGGGGGGGTCAATAGTGGCGGTCAAGCTCCGCCAGGTGACCCCGAAGTCGCGGGAGTACCAGATGGCGACCTCCTCGGCCATCTGGTACTCCCTGTTGTTGGCCAGGGCCGCAACCTCTCCGGGGAAGCCGCTGGCCGTCACCGCACGCATGGCGACAGTAGCGTCTATCCCCCGGTCGGGGTCGTCGCTGGACAGCGTCACCGGGGCCCAGTTGCCCCCATAGTCGGCGGTACGGAAGAGAGAAGGGATGGATTCCGTGGTGAGGTAGAACACACCGGACTTGCCATCGGAGACGATGGCGTTCACATGGGCGCCGTAAGCTCCCAGC
>JBMNTK010000228.1:0-5884 GCA_050945695.1 Anaerolineae bacterium
ATACGCCCACCCCGGAGCCCACCCTGACCGACACCCCTCAGCCAACCCTCGAGCCCACCGCCACCGACACGCCTCTGCCTACGGAAACCGCCAGCGACACCCCAGTGCCCACGGAGGTGGTGGACGTCCCACAGCCTTGCCCGAGCCTAGCCCTAGACGCCCTGTGGATCCTGCCCGACGCCGATGCTTCCCAGCCTGGCACCCAGGTCACGTGGGTGGCCGGGGATCGCGATCAGATGGAGCTGACGGCCTGGCTGGTGATACGCGGCGCCTCGGACGAGACAGCCCTCTCGGCTGGGGTGGTGGACCCGGCAGGGGCAACCGTGGACATCGAGCTTAGTCCGCTCTCGGCGGACAGCGGGAGTGTGCTGGCCCAGTTCGAGCCCACCTTCGCCCAGGCCAGACAAGAAGCCCTGGCGGCTGGGGTACTCTCCCCGGAGCAAGATGGTGCCATCAGCGCGGCGCTGGTGGACGGGGGCTCCGTCTTCCGCACCACCTACGTGCTGACCGCAGCCGCTCCTCAGGGCGAATACACTCTGGAGGCACAGGCAACCGGCCCGTCGGGGTGTGAGGCGAGAAACCGAGCTCAAACCTTTGGCTTTGCGCTGCTCGAGCCCACGCCCACCGCCACCGACACTCCGGCACCCTTGCCGACGCCAACACCGCCGCCTACCGACACCCCCACTGCCGCACCTGTTTCCGATACGTCCACCGCGCCCCCGCCTCAGCCTACCGATACCACTACCCTGGAACCGGTGAGCACGCCCACTCCCTCGCCCACCGCTGAGCATGACATCCCGGCCACGCCCTCACCTACCGTGACCGAACTCCCCACGCCACTGCCCACCGAGGCGGCAACCGCCACGGACCTACCTACCAACACCCCCACCCTGACCCCTGCCCCCGAGGCGGCCACCGAGACGCCAACGCCGCCGCCACCGGTCTCCCAGCCCCTCAGCTCCCCATCCGATCCGGCCGCTGTCTCCATCTTCCTGGAGCCGATGAGGGCAACGTGGGAGGGCTGGGCCCTGCTGGTGGAGGCCCAGGTCCGCAACCGAGGAGAGGAGGCTGCTGAGGGTTTGCTGGTAGCGGTGTACTTCGATCCAGAACAGGCGCCCGCTGCCTCTGACATTCCGGCCGTCGTGTGGGAAGTGGAGCGCCTGGAGGTCGGAGAGCGGCTCACCCTACGCTACCGGGCCGACGAGGAACCCCCAGTGCTGCTCATGCCGGGCCAGCACACCGTCTGGCTGTGGGCCAATGCCGCCACCGCCGATCGTCCCGCCCGGCCAGAGGCCGACCCGGATAACAGCTTGCTCGGCCCTCTGAGCTTCCGGCTCAATGCCCTGCCGCCCGGCCTGCCAGTACCAACAGCCACCGCCGCCCCGGAGGTAACGGCCACCGAGACGCCCACCCCGACACCCGAGCCCACGGATACAGAGACGCCCACCGCCACCCCGGAGCCAACCGAGACGGCTACTCCCACCATCACCCCAGAGCCGACAGCAACAGAGACGCCAACCCCCACACCGGAGCCAACGGCGGCGGAGACGCCGACCGTCACCCCCACCGCAACCGAGGAAGCGACGCCCACCGCCGAGCCCACCGAAGTCACCTTCGAGTCTCCCCTGCCCACCCAGGAGCCCACCCCTACTCCCGACCTGTGTGAGGCAGCGCAGATCCTGGGGTTCTGGGTGCTGCCGGACGAGCGCAGTGAGGACCGAGGCGCGCAGATAGCGCCTGCCTTGGGGAGCAACCGGGAGGTACAGGTCTGGCTGGTGGTCGCGGGCGCGGGGGAGACGGTGGCCCACGGCTCCATCAGCGGGCCGGACGGGACGCTACTGGCCGAGCTAGAGTACGAACCGGTACTGGACCCAGCGGAAATAGAGGGAGCCTACCAGGCGGCAGCGGCTGCCGGACTGATCGGCGCCGAGGGCGTACAGGCCATGGTTGCCCAGCCCAGTACGGTCCTGCGGCACACGCTCTACCTCAGCCCCCAGTCCGCCCCCGGGCAGTACCGGCTGTCGGCGCTGGCAGACAATGGGCCGGGGTGCGCCACTCTGGCCGCCGGCACTTCCTTCGAGTACGACGCCCTCCTGGCCTACGAGATTGACTTCGACGCCCTCACTTTCGGCCCCCTCAAGCCCGGCGGCATATCGCTGGTCATCGGCGATGAGATCTTCCAGTCCGGCGATGGCCGGCCCACCATCCGCAACACCGGCAACGTGCCCCTGCGGGTGTCGTTGAGCTTCTCGCCCATGGTCAAGGATGCCGGCGACGGTGAGATGGGGACCTTCCGGGCTCGATTCCTGGATGAGGAGATGGACCTGGTGGCCGGCCAAGCCGGCGAGTTCTCCGGCGTGCTGCCGGTGGGGGGAACGGCCGGGCTGAGCGTCTGGCTGCAAGCGCCCGCTACCGTCCCCGCCGGCAGCTATAGGGGATTGGTGGAGATCGCCGTCAGCCAGCCCTAGGCCGGCGGCGCCCCTGCCAGGGCCTGCAGGAAGTCCTGGAGCTCGAACACGAAGCCGAACGCCAGGGCCACCCGCCACAGAGCGATCTGCTTGGCCAGCTCGGTCCTGGCCGTCTCCTTGTTCTCCACCGCCGTGGTAGCCTCGCGGATGGTGGAGCACAGGACCCCGTACTTCTGCATCTCCCACATGCCCCCGGGCGAGAGCAGCAGGCACCAGTTGATGGCAAACCCTGTGTAGATCAGGTGGTTCACCCCCGCCTCTCGGCAGAGGGCAAACAGCTGGCGGCCATTCTCCGCCACCCCTTCGTCGCCCTGGGGCCGGGCCTGGCGCATGAAGTCTACCCGGGCGAAGCCGGCCGCGACGTCAGCCTCGTTGTGGGGGCCCACGAACACGTGCTGGCGGCGAAACTCCCGCAGTTGCTCGAGGACTGGGTCGCTCTCCACCTGAGGCAGCGGCTCCGGGTCCGGACCGGCCAGGGCGGCTGCCCTCTTGTAGCCGGGCAGGTCCTGGTAGTAGGCCCCTCCGCCCACCACGTGAAAGAGCTTGAGAGGTGAACGGCGCACCGCCGCCAGGAGCGGCGGGAAGACGTCGCGGGCGATGGCATTCGCCCGGTCATGGTACTCCACGGCGCGATGCCAGCCCGGGAACTCCTCGGGCGTGCCGGTATCCCAGGCGTGCATCACCACCAGGGCGGTGTGATCCAGCGACAGGGGGATGGCGCCCTTCATCCAGCCCCCGTAGGCCTCCCCCGGCACGTCCAGGGTGGGATCGGCATCGAACTGCTGGTAGTAGTGGGCAGGGACGGTGATGGTGCTCACGGCATCTCCTCGAACGGGCATAGAGGCCTAGCCTCCCTCTCACAGGCGCCTGTGAGAGGGAGGCTAGGCGGCCAAGGTTCCCTTCTAGCCCGGCAGAGTCTCCCGGAGGAGGCGGATCCAGTTGCCATGCATGATGAGGGCGATGTCGTCCTCGGCGTAGCCGCGCCGGCGCAGGATGTCGGGCACCTTCTGCAGGTCGGCGATGGTGTCGAGGTCGTGGGGGGTCTGCTCCTTGCCGTAGCCACCATCGAGATCGGAGCCGATGGCAGCGTGACGGGCGTTGCCGGCCAGCTGGCAGACGTGGTCAATGTGGTTGACGTAGTCCTCCATGCTGGCCGCCTCGGGCTTGGTCTCCCCCTTGATCCACCCTGGCACGATCATCCAGGCGTCCAGCGCCGCCCCGATGACCGCGTCGCGCTCGATGAGGAGCTTGATCTGCTCATCGGTCAGCTGCCGGTCGCCGGGCACCAGGGCGCGGCAGTTGTGGTGGCTGGCGGCGACGCGCCCGCCGAAGGCGTCTAGGGCCTGGAAGAAGGCCTCGTCGGCCAGGTGGCTGACGTCCAGCACCATGCCCACCTCCTCCATGCCGCGCAGGAGGTCGTAGGCGGGCGGGAGCAGTCCCCCCGGCATACCCGTGCCATAGGAGTAGGCGCTGACGCCGTAGTGGCACAGGCTGACCATGCGCAGGCCCTCATCCCACCACTCCCCCACCTGGTCGGGCGAGGTGATGGGATCGGCGCCCTCCATGCTCAGCCAGAACCCCAGGGGCGGATCCCCCTGTATCGGCTCCTGCCACTGGGCCAGGTGATCGTCCAGCGCCGCCCGGTCGGCGATGATGCGGACGTCGCCTTGGCGCTCCAGCAGCCGATAGAAGGCCAGCTGGCCCTTGGCGTGGCCGTAGGCGATCTCCGCAGTACGATACCCGGCGACGTTGGTGCCCGGCCACTGCACCCGCGCGATGAGGGTGGCCGAGGAGAGCGCCACCTTGCCAGCGCGCATATCGGGGAAGCCCACGGTGCCGGCCGCCCGGCCCTTCTGCGTCATCCCGGCCTCGAGGGCGCGGGTTTCGTGGGCACTGAGGCGCAGGTCCCGGTTCCAGCCCAGGGCGTTCATGGAAAGGTCAAGGTGTGAGTCTACGACTATCACGTTGTCTACTCCCCCTCGCAGGATTCCCCGGCACGGGGCCGGGGATGGTGCCCGGTGCTAGGACGCGATGGCCTTGGCCGCCGCTGCTAGGCCGGCACCGCGCTCGAAGCGATACCCGGCCCTCTCCAGCCCTGCCTCCACCGCACCGACGGTGGCCAGGATGTCGCTCATGTTGTTGGGGCCCATGTGGCCGATGCGGAAGTACTGGTCGCGGATCTGGGGATGCAGCCCGCCGGCCAGGATGACCCCGGCCTGGCGCACGTAGCCCAGGAAGTCGGCGCCATTGACGCCTTCGGGATAGCGCGGGGCGGTCATGGTGTTGGCCGCGAACTCCGGACGCTGCGGGACCTGGCCCAGGCCCAGGGCGGCCATGCCCGCCTTGCACACCCGGCTCAGGGCCCGGTGGCGCGCGAACCGGTTCTCCATCCCCTCGGCCAGAATCAGGCCCAGGCTCACGTTGAGGGCCGCTATCAGGTTGACGGGCGGGGTGCCGAAGTAGCTGGGCTTGCGGGCCTCGTAGGCCTGCATGATGGGGAGCCAGTTGTCCCAGTCGGCGTAGTAGTTGCGGACGGGTGAGCGACGGGCGCGGAAGGCTTCCAGCGCCCGGGGCCCGGCCACCAGGAGCGCCAGCCCCGGTGGGACGCTGATGGCTTTCTGGGAGGCGGTGAGGGCCACGTCCACCCCCCACTCGCTCATGCGCAGCTCCTCGCCGGCCACCGAGCACACCCCGTCCACGACGCAGAGGGCACCGTACCGGCGGGCCAGCGCGGCCACGCCCGGCACGTCGGCCAGGACGCCGGAGGAAGTGTCCACGTGGGTGACGGTGACCAGCTTGTACTGGGCCTGCTTGAGGGCTGCCTCGATCTCGTCCAGCGAGGGCCGGGCGCCGGCGGGGGCCCGGACGTGGGTGACCTGGGCGCCGTAGCGCTCGAGGAGGGCGCCGAATCGGTCACCGAAGTAGCCGGTGTTGACGACCAGGGCCCGGTCGCCCTCTTCGGTGAGGTTGGCGCCGGCCAGGTCCATGGCGAGGGTGCCGGAGCCGGCCAGGACGAACGGCTGGCCATCATCGCTCAGGAAGACTTGGCGGGTGCGTTCCAGGGCCTGGCCGAAGACCTCGATGAAGTTGCCGGCCACGTGGCTGGTGGTAGGTTCGGCCATGGCGGAGAGGACCGCCGGCTCAAACTCGATGGGTCCCGGTATCATAAGAAGGCTGCGCCCTTTCATCGTGCACTCCTTCTGGGGGTCCTGTGGCCGGCGTGATGCCGGCCGCGAGCGCATGGTAACGGCATCGGGGCGGAAGAACAACGGTGGTGGGGAGAGCGTGCGGTTCAGCATCCTCAGTCGGATCGTTGGGGTTGGAACGGGCCTGGTACAACGCTCTCCGGGAAACCATCCGGCTTTCAGTATCCTCAGTCGGATCGTTGGGGTTGGAACTCCGCGAGGAGGTGATGT
>JBMNTK010000229.1:0-5881 GCA_050945695.1 Anaerolineae bacterium
AGCCCAGGCCCGGAAGAGGTTGGCATACATGCCCAGGAAGTGCTCCACGGTGGGGACTTCCTGGTCCACCTCGGACGAGAGGTAGCCTTCGTAGCCGTCTTCCTGGAGCAGCTTGAACAGCTCAGGGTACGGGTACGGGCCGACGAAGGCGTGCATGTGAACGTGGCGGATCCAGTCGCGGACGCGGCTGTAGGTGTAGGCGACCGAGCCGGCCACGATATCGCGCGGGTCGCAGTTGTAGACCAGGGCCACGTTCGGATGGTCCGCGATCTCTACGGCGGTGCGAGAGAAGCCCCAGTAGTTGAACTGGCCGTGCATCTCCAGCAGGACTTCTACCCCGTAGGGCTCTGCGAACTCACCGAGCTCGGCCAGGCTCTCGCCCACGTACTGCACGACGTCGTCACGATCGGCGCCGGCGGGGATGTCGTTACCGAAGACGCGGATACGCTCGCAATTCAGGTCGTGGGCGAGCTCGATGTACTGCTTGGTGCGGTCAATCTGCTTGCGCCGCTCGCCCTCGTCAGGGTTCTCGAAGCGGCTGCTGGTGCCGAGGCAGGCCACCTCCAGGTAGGCATCCTGGATCTTGTTGAGGATATCGCGCCTTTCCTGAGCGGTGCGCTCGAGCTCCACACCGTGAGCGTGCTTGGCCTCTACCCGAAACTCGATGCCGGCAAAGCCGTAATCCTTGGCCGCTTTGATGATCTTGTCGAGATCCCAGGTCCGGGCCAGATTGTAGGTAAGAAGGGCTAGCTTCATGTCTGCCTCCAGAGCGCAGTAAGTGGAAGATCCGCGCCATTATGCCCCTGAGGCAGATGGACGTCCAGCCTGCCGGGTCTCGGGCTGACACCTTCCCCTAGCGGACGTAGACCAGGTAGTGCCGGATCTGCCCCAGGTGGCGCCCCGCCCAGGTGATGCGAAGGGGTACGACATAGCGCCCCGGGCGTGCGTCCACGGGCACGCTCAGCCACAGCCGGATGGTGCCATCGGGCGCGCCCACTGCGGGCAGGGCTACCCCGCTCGTCTCCGGCCCCACCTCCACCTCACTGCTGGATCGGCTCCGCTGCCATTGCCAGCCCGGGGGCAGGACGGGCTCGGCCCGGGCCCAGGCTGCCTCGGGCCCGTGGTTGGTGAAGGCCACATCCACCGCAAATGAGGACCCGGGGGCGACCTCCTGCTGGAAGGGGTACGCCCTCGCCCACCACTCATCGGTGCCGAAGTCCGGGTGGGGCCAGGGCAGAAGCTCGGCAAGCAGTGTCTCCCGGCGAGCCAGCGTATCTTCCAGGTAGTCGAGGCACCGGTCATCGAAACGGAAGGCGCGTTCCTGGTGCTGGTTGATGAGGTATTCGGGTCGGTACCTGCGCACCAGATCCAGGCACCGGCGCAGGCCCTGACCCCGGCGCAGGAAATTGCGGTTGCCGGCGCAGTAGTCGTCCAGCCCGGTGGGGGCCAAGGAATCGCCCACGAACAGAAGCCTTGTGCCCTGCCCTTCCGCCAAGAGAGCCCCGTGGTAGAGGGTCTGGCCTGGGAAGTAGAGCGCGGTCAGGCGGAACTCGTGCCAGTTCCAGGACTGCCCATCTTCCAGGGTCTGCACCGGCGCCGAATTGGGAGAGATACAGGGCAGGAAGAACCGGTCTGGGTGCTCTAGCACCTCCGCCAGCCGGCGGTCGGCCAGGATCGGGCAGCCCAGCCTCTGGACCAAGCGGGGCAGGGCGTCCACGTGGTCGTCGTGGTAGTGGCTGACCCAGCAGGCGCCCACCGAGGTGATGGTTCCCTGCGCCAACCACCCCTGGAGCGTCTCCACCACTGAGTCGTGGCCGCAGTCCACCAGAAGAGCGGCGCCAGTCTGGGAGACCAGGGCGAAGCTGGTGAAGGCAACCCGCCGCACGAAGGGAGGGAGATCCACTGTCGGCGCGGGAGCCATGCGGGCCGGGTCATCCCTGGTGTCGTCCAGTAGGTGGGGGAAGTAGAAGTTGAGGGCAGAGACGCTGGTGTAGTTGCGCCAGACCTCCTCCAACCGCTCGATGGTCAGCTCAACGGCGGCGGTCGGGTCCCGAATGATCGGCCCGTGGGCCGGCACCAGGACGTCGGGATGGGCCTCCGCCAGCCGGCGCAGGCTTGCGACCAGGCGGGGACGGTTGCCCAGGAAGCCGTGGTAGTCCGAGATGACCCCGAAGCCCTTCTGGAGCGAGTACAGGTCCCACACTTGGCCGGGCCCGTAGAGTGCATCACCACTGAAAGCGGCGGTCAGTCCGTCCGCCGTGACCAGGTAGGAGACGGAGCCATCGGTGGCGCCGGGGGTATCCAGCACCCGCACCGTGAATCCCTCCCACTCGATCATGTCGCCCCCCGAGACGGCGCGGGCCACGGGGAGGGGCCGGGCCAGGACCTGGCTGGACGGCTGTTGGTGATAGAGGTGCCAGCGGTTGCGCCACTCGCCCCAGTAGGCGTCCACGTCCTCGAAGAGATGGCGTTCGGAGGCGGGGGCAGCGAGCCGGGCGCCGGCCTCCACGAAGGGGTAGGCACCGGCGACGTTGGGCCGGCGGTGCTGGGTGCACAGGACCCAGTCCACGTGACGGACGCCCAACCGGGCAAGGGCCTCTGGGGTGACGCTGTCGCAGCAGTCGAAAAGCAGGGCGCGCTCGCCGGAGACGAGCACGCCCGTGTTCACCGCGCCGTGCAGGACGTGTAGGTTGGGGGACAGAGTAACGGCGTCCATCGCGGCTCCCTATGCTGATCCGGCGCCGATCGGCGCCAGCGGCGTTCTACGAGTACCGGGCCGCCACCTCTTTGGCCACAGTGGCCCAGGTGCGCAGGTGGTCGGGCCGGCCGGCGAGAGTCTCGATATCCTGGTAGACGATGTTGATGCAGGTGTGCCCGGCGATCCGCAGCCCATCCTCGACCTCGCGACGCATCTGTTCCGGGTCCATAGCGGTGATGATGTCGGTGGGGTTCACCCGCCAGTTGAGGGCGTAGTTGTCGCCCATCTCGGCCACCGCTTCCTCCAGGTCGCACCAAGGGGAGACCGAGACCATGCGCAGGTTGGGCATCTGGCGGAGGAGGTGCCACTTGTTGTGATGGGACTCGCAGCAGCCGAAGGCGTTGAGGCCAAAGAGCGCCTGCACCGGGTTCTGGTACTGGTAGAGGAACTCCTCGCACATGGCCGGCGAGACCACGTGGAACTCCTGGTTTTCCGGCTCGGCCCAGAGGTCCTTCAGGCGCACGTGGGTGCCGTCGAAGTCGGGCTGGGGCAGGTCCTTCACGTAGCGAGGCAGGTGGTTGAAGGTGGTATTGTCGTTCCGGGACAGGAGGCCGTCCCGCTCGGCGTTGCGGAAGTACTCGATGTGGGCATCCCGGAGCCAGGCCATCATCCGGTGGACCCATTCCGGGCGTTCCACCATGTGGTGCAGGAGCCGGTCCAGGCCGAAGAGGTAGGAGGCGGTGTTGCCCAGGGAGACGAAGTTGCGCCGGCGCACCCGGTTGAGGCGCACGGGCAGGATGCCGTCCAGGGCCTCGTTGGCCTTCTCTTCTAGCTCTCGGGTGGCAGGCTCGTCTATCCGGTGATCGGGCACCTTGAGGAGGGCGAAGTCCTCCTCGCTGGCTACGGCTGGGGTGTAGGCGAAGGTGCCGCCGAGATCGCCGGTACGCTTCAGCTCGACGTGAGGGCCCCACATGTCGTGGTAGGGGCAGGGGTCGGCCCAGATGGCGTCCAGCTCGACCCAGGGCTCGATCACGTCGTCGTCGGCGATCTCGATCTTCCACATCTTCATGCGCAGGTGCCGTTCGACCTGGCGCAGGACAGGGTCGCGTGACACCAACGAATCCAGCGGTACCAGTTCCGCCCACGCGCTCACCGGCCGACACAGGACCATGGGGCGGTCCTTGATGAGGCTGTTGTGCTTCCACCACAGCTGCCGGAGCTCGTCGTAACGAGGTGAGGCGGCTTCCTCTGCTACCTGGCGCGCCAGTGCGCGAATCGTCTCTACGCCGGGGTCGGTTAGTACAAGGCTCATGGCCCGGTGCCCTCTTCTGAAGAAGTATAGGATTAGTGTATCATTTTCACCCGTGAAGGGCAGAATGCCGGCCGGCCCGTTGGGCCGAACGTGACCTACTCCGCTGCGAGCGGAGTCGGCCGGCGGCCCCGCCGCCAGGCGATGCTCAGCGCCAGGAAAGCACAGATCATACCCGCCCCAGCCAGGGCCGTGGTCAGGCCTGCTTCCTCGGCTACAGCCCCGAGAGTCAAGCTGCCCACCGGTGTCACCCCGGCGTTGACCACCGTCCACACCCCCATCACCCGGCCCAGGAGCGCCTGAGGGCAGGTGAGCTGGAGGGTGGCGTTGGCCATGGCCAGGTAACCGATGGAGGACATGCCGGTTACCGCCAGGATGACCATGGAGAGCCCCAGTTGGCGGGACGTAGACAGCACGGCCAGAGCGATGCCGGTGGTCACCATGAACCCCATCATCAAGGGATCGGGCCGGCGGGCAGCCAGGCGGCTGCCCGAGACTGCTGCCCCGGCAATGGCCCCCGCCCCCACACTGGTGAGCAGGAGCCCCAGGGCCTCCGGGCCGCGCCCGAGCACATCGCGGGCCAAGGCGGGCAGGAAGGTCTGGTAGGGCATGATGAGGAATCCGACCACACTGGTGACCAGCAACAGTCTGCGCACCGCCTTGTCTCGCCAGCAGTAACCGAGCCCCTCCTTCAGTGAGGCCATCCAAGGGCGCGCTGGCCGCGGCTCGAAGGGCGGCAGTCTGATGGCCAGTATGGAGCCGATCACGCCCAAGGAGGAGATGGCAGCCACCGCGAGGCAGACGCCAGCGCCGTAGGCGGCCAGGAGTACGCCGGCGATGGCCGGGCCGATGACTCGGGTCAGGTTGAACCGGGCACTATTGAGGGCCACGGCCGAGCGCAGGTGCTCTGGGCCGACCAGGTCATTGATGAAGACGGACCAAGTGGGCCACCCAACGGCGTTGAACAGCCCCCCAGCGAGCGCTGTGACGAGGATGAGCGGGATGCTGTGCTTGTTGGCCAGGGTGGCCACGGCCAGCACGGTGGTGGTGACCATCATCCCGACCTGGGCGATGAGCAAGAGATGCTTGTGATTGAACCGGTCCACGATCGCCCCGGCGGGGATGGCTAGTAGGAGCAGGGGCACCATCTGGGCGAAGTTGGTCAGGCCGAGGAGGAACTCGGAATCGCCCAGGTCCAGGACCACCCAGCCCAGGGCTACGCTCTGAGCCCAGGAGCCGGTAGCGGAGACGAAGGCCCCGGCCATGAAAAGGGCGTAGTTGCGGTTGATAAAGACCCGGCCGATGGCGGCAGCGATGGCCGCGCGCCGACTGGGCCGGGCAACGCTGGGAGCGGCTGTGGCAGCTCGGTTACTGTCCCTGGTGGTCACACTAGGCAAGGTGGTTGGCACGCTAGTCCATCAAGTCCTTTGACACTAAGATGCGTGAACGCACATTGTACAACCAGGAAGAACGCCGTTCCAATAACCGGTAAGGGTCTGCAGGTCGAGCCGGGCGTTCCCATGCGCGCCCTTCCTATCATCCCGCACCCTCCCTGTGCCATCCTGCTCCTTCTCTTGTCATCCCGAGCGAAGCGAGGGATCTGCCCTTCCCGCCAGGGAGCCCTCGACTCAAGTCGGGGCTGCTGGGCCTTCGGCCGGGCGTCGACGGTCACAGCGGAGCCGTGACCCACCTTCACCGACGCTGGATGTGCCCGGATGGCCTTGCCAACGCGCTGTACGCCGCGGGTGACTGGGACAATACGGGCTGGGGCGCCCGCTACGAGGCCGACGCCCGGCCGAAGGCCCTCTGGCCGCACATTCCATTCGAGCGCTGGCTCCCCTCTCCCGCGCGCGGGAGAGGGGGACCGTCATTTG
>JBMNTK010000230.1:0-5866 GCA_050945695.1 Anaerolineae bacterium
AAAGTACATCAGGACCAGTATGACTACTACCACGATTAACCCCACCACCAAGACAACGTTGCTGGTGGTCACCCAGCGCAGGATGCGCTGAGACAAGGGGCGTCTTGGGGTAGGAGCGGCGCTCGGGTGGGGCCGTTTGGTGGCGCGGGCCTGGGAAGGGCGCCGGTAGCTGCTCTTGGATGCTTTCTTCGCCAATGGTTGCTCTCTTCACTGGGGGCTTCGCCCATTGTAGTGAGCGCTATGGTCCCGAGCAAAGGATAGATCGGCCGACATGACGGACAGCCTGAGCCGGGTGGTGAAGCTACCCGGCTTCGGTGCGCGTAGGGCGATTGCCTCTTCTGCCTCGGCCCGCTCACATCACTGAGGAGTGCGCGCTAATACGCGCACAGTGGTGCGCAAGGGCGCTCGGTGACCCGTGACCCTTCGCTGCACTCCTCGGGATGAGTGCCATTCCGAGCCTCTCTCCATGTCAGTCCGAGCACCCCCTGTGTCATTCCGAGCGAAGCGAGGAATCCCTGGCTCCCGGGAGGGGTAGATCCCTCGCTTCGCTCGGGATGACATGAGAGAGGAGTGCGCGCGGCCGGGCCCTGGGCGCGAGGAGTCCGCGCCCCCAGGCGCGGACTCCTTAGGAGGAGCCTGAGCTGCGCGGTGAACCCACCGGGCTTCGCTGCGGGCCTTGTGTGCGCTCCCCTGGCAGCGTAGAATCACGGTTCGCCCCCGTCTACGCCGGGCGGTGGGGCGTGCACATGAACAAGGAGGGCCCAGGGTGGGAGCTTGGCGCATTGAGACGGATTCGCTGGGAGAGGTACGGGTCCCGGAAGCGGCCTACTATGGCGCCCAGACGCAGAGGGCAGTAGAGAACTTCCCCATCAGCGGCGTGCGCCCGAGCGAACCTTTCGTGCGGGCCACGGCGTGGGTGAAACTGGCCGCGGCCCGGGTCAACCGCAGGCTGGGGCTGCTGGACGACGAGCGGGCAGGGGCCATCGAGCAGGCTGCCCAGGAAGTGATAGATGGGCGCCTGCAGGACCAGTTCGTGGTGGACGTGTTCCAGGCTGGGGCCGGCACTTCGCATAACATGAACGCCAACGAGGTGATCGCCAACCGGGCCAACGAGATCCTGGGGCGACCTCGGGGCGAGTACCGCCCGGTGCACCCCAACGACCACGTCAACATGGGTCAGTCCACCAACGACGTCATCCCCACCGCCATTCGGCTGGCGGCGCTATGGCTGCATCAGGGCCTGGCTGCTGCCCTGAGCGAGTGTGAGGATGCGTTCCGGCTCAAGTCCATCGAGTTCGAGTCGGTGGTCAAGACTGGGCGCACGCACCTACAGGATGCAGTGCCTGTCACCCTAGGCCAGGAGTTCGGTGCCTACGCCGACGCTCTGGGGCACGACCTAGACCGGCTGAGGGAGGCAGCGGACGCCCTGGCCCGGCTGGGAATCGGCGGGACGGCCACCGGCACGGGGCTCAATGCCCATCCCGACTACCATGCCGGCATGATACGCGAACTGGAGCAAATCACCGGGCTCAGGCTGCGCTCCGCGGGCAACCTCTTCGAGGCTATGCAGAGCCAGGCGGACGTGGCCGCCTACTCGGGGGCGCTGCGCACGCTCGCCCTCACCCTGACCCGGATCGCCAACGACTTGCGGCTGTTGGCTTCGGGCCCCATGACGGGGCTGGCCGAGATCAGGCTGCCGGCGGTGCAGCCGGGTTCGAGCATCATGCCGGGCAAGGTGAACCCGGTGATGGCGGAGATGCTCAACCAGGTCTGCTTCCACGTCATCGGCAACGACACTTGCATCGCCATGAGCGCTCAGGCCGGCCAGCTGGAACTGAACGTGATGATGCCGATCATGGCCTATAACCTCTGCCAGTCCATCGAGGTGATGACCAACGCGCTGCGGGCGTTCACCGACCGGTGCGTGCGGGGCATCGAGGCGGATGCGGAGCGCTGCCGGTTCTGGGCCGAGCGTAGCCTGGCCATCGTTACCGCCCTCAACCCCTACATCGGTTACCGGCAGGCGGCCAGCGTGGCCCAGGAGGCACTGCGGAGCGGCCGCTCACTGGCCGAGGTGGTGCTGGAGCGGGGCCTGATGAGTGAGGACGAGCTGGCGCGGGCACTGGATCTGGAGGCCATGACTCGCGGCGGCATTCAGGGCGCCGGTTAGTGCGGACCCGCCTGCTTGCCCTGGTCCTGCTCACGGCCGCGCTCTGCGTGGGTCTGCCGGCCGGGGCAAGCGCTCGGTCTGGCGAAGCGCCGGCAGCGGCCACATTCGTGTTCGCTTCCGATCGAGATGGTGACGGTGACATCTACCTGGCCCTGCCCGACGGATCCGTCCGCAACCTGACCGACAACCGCGAACCCGACTGGGACCCGGCGCTCTCCCCCCGGGGTGACCTGGTGGCCTTCGTCTCCCGGCGCGACGGCAACCCTGAGATCTACCTGCTGAACCTGGCGGTCGGCAACGTCATCAACGTCACCAACCACCCCGCGGCCGACTACGAGCCCGCCTGGTCTCCCGATGGCACTCGCCTGGCGTTCGTGTCGGAGCGCGATGGGGGCAGGGACCTATACATCCTGGAGTGGGCCCGCGGCGTGACCGTGCGGCTGACCCAGGCCGGCCCGGGGGAGATCTACCGCTCTCCCGCTTGGTCGCCGGACGGGCGTGCTATCGCGTACTCGGCCGTGCGGGGCGGGGTGGAGCACGTGTACGTGCTCGACCTGGAGGCAGGGGAGAGGCAGATCACCGAGTGGCCCCTCAAGGGGCGCTACCCCGCCTGGTCACCGGACGGCCAGACCTTGGCCTTTGCCGGCTGGCACGAGGACGATCGCCCGGGCATCTACCTGGCCGATCGCGACGGGGAGCGGGTGCGCTGGCTCTGGGAGTCGCGCGGCCCATTGCGCAGCCTGACCTGGGCTGGCGATGCTCTCCTGTTTGCCCTGGCCGATGCCGGCAGCCTGGACATCTATGCCCTGCCGATAGAGGGCGGCGAGGCCCGGCTGCTGGCGACGACGCCTGGGTGGGACGATTGCCCGTCGGCCGTGGGCGCGGGCCCGGTGCCGACCGTGAGCTTGCCCTCGTCGCGTAGACCGTACCCAAAGCGCGTGCCCCCAGTCCTGGGCGCCAACATCGCCGACCTGAGCAGCGTCTATCTCCTTCACCAGTTGGGCTTCGGGTGGATCAAGAACTACCTCTCCTGGGCCGGGGTTGAGGCCCAGCCGGGCGAGTTCTACTGGGAAGACGGGGACAACGTGGTCGAAGCCGGGGAGACATACGGCTTCAAGGTCCTCCTGCGGCTCCATGACGTCCCAGCGTGGGCCCGCCCACCGGAGACGACCATCACCCATCCCCCGACGGACCTGGAGGCCTACGGCCGCTTCGTGGGGGAGGTGGCCCGGCGGTACCGGGGAAGGGTGGCAGCCTACGAGATCGGCAATGAGCCCAACCTGGACTACGAGTGGGGGATGTTGACGCCCGATCCGGCCCTCTACGCCCAGATGCTCTGCACCGCCTACGCCGCGATCAAGTCCGAGGACCCGGACGCTCTGGTCATCTCCGGCGGGTTAGCCACCACCGGAGACGGTGGGGAAGGGTCGGTTGGGGACCTGGACTTCATCCGCGGCATCTACGAGGCCGGCGGGAAAGGTTGTTTCGATGCCCTGGGCTCGCACCCCTACGGGTTTGGCCGGGCACCCTTCGCCGAGCACGAGTACGGGCTGGCGGTGTCTCGGCTGGAGGAGCAGCATCAGGTCATGGCCGAGTACGGCGATGGCGATACGCCCATCTGGGCCACCGAGGTAGGCTGGCCTATCCCCTCGGCGTGGACGATGGGCGAGCACGACGAGTACGCCGTCACTGAGGCCG
This sequence comes from Anaerolineae bacterium, assembly GCA_050945695.1. Classification (GTDB taxonomy): domain Bacteria; phylum Chloroflexota; class Anaerolineae; order DRVO01; family DRVO01; genus Ch71. Next base: position 3,869 of record JBMNTK010000230.1, read on the forward strand.
AGCAGGCCTTCTACTACCAGCAGCTCCTCCTCCAAGGGGCCCAGAAGTGGCCCTGGCTGGAAGGGGTGTTCCCGTTCAACTTGGATTTCAGCACGGTGCCCTGGTACGAGGCCGCCCAGCCCATGCGCTACTACGCTATCCTGGAGGCGGACGGTAGCCCCCGGCTGGCGTTCAGCTGGCTGCGCGGGTTAGGGGGCTCGTGAAGGTGAGGGGAGGTCACAGCTAGTCTTGCGCGCTACCGAAGGGGTCCTCAGTCGGGATAGATCGGCCTTGGGCTCGGTCCGATGGCTGGCCGCTCTGGCTACCCTGGGGATGGTGAGTCACGGGCTGGGGCAGACGATCCTCGGCCCCGTCTTGCCTAGGGTGATGGCGGACCTGGCCATCCGCGAGACGGCCGTGGGCATACTGCTGGCGGCGGGGTCGCTGGGGTTCATGAGCGGTTGCCTGTTGGGCGGGTTCGTGGTGGACCGCATCGGGCTCAAGCCGACGCTGCTGGCGGCCTGGCTGGGGGTGGTGCTATCGCTGGGCGGGTGCGTGGCGAGCAACGGGTACCCGATGCTGCTGGTGTCCTACTTCCTCTTCGGCGTGGGCTCCGGCTTCATCGAGACGGGGCTGAACGTCCTGCCCACTCAGATCGGGGGCGGGGCCGGGCTCATGAACCTGGTCCACATGGGGTATGGAGTGGGGGCGCTAGCAGCGCCACTGGCCGCCGGGCTCCTCCTGCAGGCGGGCCAGAGCTGGCGGGTGGCCTTCGCGGCTGTCGCCGCTCTCGCGGGGGTGCTCCTGGCCCTCGCTGCGATCTCGCGCATGCCTGAAGCCCCTTGCCGGCAGGCCGCGGCTTCCCCCACGCAGCCCTTCTCCCGGTTGGCTCGCAGCTACCTGGTCGTGCTCAGCGCGCTGGCCCTCCTGTTCTACGTGGCCGGCGAGCACGGCATGACCTCCTGGTCGGTGTTGTTCATGGAAAGCCGGTTTGGGATGGACTCACTGCGGGCAGGGGCGGCCCTGTCGCTGTTCTGGGGGGCCGTCCTGGTGGGACGGCTGCTCCAGGGCGCCCTGCTCTCACGCTTCAGCATCCCGGCGGCGGTGGTAGGGAGCGGGGTCATCTCGGGGCTAGCCTACTTCGGCTTCACCGCTGCCCCCTCCGCGGCCGTGGCCTACCTGGCGGCAGCGATCGCCGGGCTGGCGGCGGGCGGGATCTACCCTAACGTGATTGTCTACACCAACCGTCGCTTCCCCAGTCAGGTAGGGGCGGTGACCGGGCTGCTCAGCATGACGGCCGCTACGGGCACCTTCCTCTTCCAGCCGGTGGTGGGCCGAGTGGCAGAGGTCCTCAGCCTGAGTGCCGGCTTCCTCATCATATCGGCAGCGATGACGGCGGTAGGGGCCTGCTTCCTGCCGGTGTGGCTGCGCCAGTCACGGGAGAGCTAGGCGGGGACAGGACGACGCCACGGGGGCGTTGACGGTTCGGTACGCTGTGTTAAGATTCGCCTACACCGACGTTCAGGTCGCGTCCTTAGGCCGGCGGACGTCAGGTAGCGGATCTCCCTCCCGGCGGAGGTGTCGTCATGGCGTACTTGCTTGGCGTGGACATCGGCACGGGCGGCGCTCGGGCCCTCCTCATCAACGAGGACGGTACCCCGGTCGCGTCGGCCAGTTCCGAGTATCCTCTCTATCAGCCTCGCCCCCAGTGGGCCGAGCAGGAGCCCGAGGACTGGTGGCGGGGGGCGGTACAGGCCATCCGCCAGGTGCTGGCAGAATCCGGAGTGGCGCCGGATGCCGTGTCGGCGATGGGGCTCTCCGGGCAGATGCACGGGGTGGTCTTGCTGGACGAGCGGGACCAGGTCCTGCGGCGCAGCATCATCTGGGCCGATCAGCGCAGCCAGGCCCAGTGCAACTGGATCACCGAGCGTATCGGCGCTGCCCGCCTGATAGAGCGCACCTCCAACCCGGCCCTCACCGGCTTCAGTGCCCCCAAGCTTCTCTGGGTGCGGGATAACG
>JBMNTK010000231.1:0-5847 GCA_050945695.1 Anaerolineae bacterium
CGGTGGGGCGCCGAGTAAGATGAAGGCGCTTACTGAGTTGCCGAAGCTGGGCAGTAGGAGGGTGGTTTGGCCGAGCAGAGGACGAAGATCTGTGTCTCCATCTCCGCACCGGACATGCTCGGGGCGCTCCAGGGCATGGCCCGGGCGGCCGAGGGCGGGGCTGATCTGGTCGAGCTGAGGCTCGACCTAATACCGGGGTTCGATCTGGAGGCCTTGCTGTGCGATCGGCCGCTCCCGGCCATCGTCACCTGTCGGCCCAAGCGGGCCGGGGGGCAATACGAAGGCTCCGAGGAGGAGCGCATCGCCATCCTGCGCCGAGCTGCCGAGCTGGGGGCTGACTACGTGGACGTGGAGCACGACGTGTTCCACCAGTTCGCCCGGGTGGGCACGACTCGCCCCATCGTGTCCTACCACGACTTCGAAGGCATGCCCCGGCCGCTCGCGTCCCTCTACGATGAGCTTGCCGCCCTGGGGGCCGACGTGGTCAAGCTCGCCGTCACGGCGGAGCGGATCGAGGACAACCTGGAGGTCTTCTCCGTGCTGGAGCGGGCCCAGCGGCCCACGATCGCCCTGGCCATGGGTGAGGCGGGCGTCGTGAGCCGCATCCTGGCCGGGCGCTACGGGGCCTTCCTCACCTTCGCCTCCCTGGAGCGGGGAGCAGAAGTGGCCCCTGGCCAGGTTCCTCTACCTGATCTGGTGGGCATGTACCGGTTCCGGGAGATCACCCCGGCCACAGCCCTCTATGGCGTGATCGCCAACCCGGTCGGACACTCCATGAGCCCGGCGGTGCACAACGCCGCCTTCGCCGACGTCGGGCTGGATGCGGTCTACCTTCCGCTCTTGGTGCAGGAGCCTGTCTCGTTCCTGCGGGAGTTCACGCCCCTGGGGTTCCAGGGCTACAGCGTGACCATCCCCCACAAGCAGGCGGTCATACCGGCGCTGGACGAGGTGGAGCCGCTGGCGGCGCGGCTGGACTCGGTCAATACGGTGGTGGTACGCGACGGGCGCTTCCTGGGCTACAACACCGATGTGGAGGGCGCGCTGATCACCATCGAGGCGGCGTTGCCGGCCGGCTCCCGGCTGGAGGACATGCGCGTCCTGGTGGTGGGAGCGGGAGGCTTGGGCCGCGCCCTGGCCCACGGGTTGGCGGCGCGGGGGGCCCGAGTGGTGATCACTAACCGGACGGACAGCCGGGGGCGGGCCTTGGCGGAGGAGGTGGGGGCGGAGTTCGTGCCCCTCTCCGAAATGGCGAATGTACCGACTGACGTCCTCCTCCAGACGACCAGCGTGGGCATGTACCCGCGGGTAGACGAGTCCATCGTGCCCGTGGAGATGCTTCGACCGGGGATGGTGGTCTATGACGCCGTCTACAACCCTCTGGTGACTCGGCTCCTGCGCGAGGCGCGCCAGGCCGGCTGTCAGACGGTCTCCGGGCTGGGGCACTTCGTGAACCAGGCAGCCCGGCAGTTCGAGCTCTGGACCGGCCGTCCGGCGCCCACAGAGGTCATGCGGCGGGTGATGTTGGAGCGGCTGGGAAGGGAGTGAGCCGTGACGCGTGAAACGTGATGCGTGAGACAGAGGGGCCGCCTGGGTGTGGGTTAGATGTCGCCGGATTGGTAGAGGGCGAGGGCGGCAAAGAGAGGGCCGGCGGTCTCGGCGCGAAGGATGCGGGGGCCGAGGGAGACGACGCTCACCCCGGCAGCGCGGGCTGACTCCACCTCTTCTGAGGTGAACCCACCTTCGGGTCCGACGAACAGGGCCAGGCGCCCAACGGCCACACATTCAGACAGGGCCGGTCGCAGGGGTTGGTCCGACTCCTCCCAAGCCAACAGCCCGGGCTGGTCCAGGCTGGCAAGGGCCTCGTCGAGGGTGATGGGCGGCGTCACTTCGGGCAGGCGAGCGCGGTGGCTCTGCTCAGCGGCGGCAGTCACCACGCTCTGCCAACGGCTCACCTTGCGTCCGGCGTCTCCAGCCGGGGGGCGGGCAGTGAGGCGGGCGGTGACCAACGGGACGAAACGCGCTACACCGACCTCAGTGCCCTTCTCCAGCGCCCACTCGAACCGGTCACTGGGCAGCAGGGCCTGGTAGAGGGTCACCTGCAGGCGGGGCTCGGTCTGCGGATGGGAGACGGCCAGGGGCCGGGCGCTCACCTCATCACGCCTGATCGCCAGGATTTCCGCTTCCACCTCTTGCCCCGAGCCATCGAGCAAGGAGATCCGCTGACCGGGCTGCAGGCGAAGCACGCGGCCGATCCGGTGGGCCAGCTCCCGGCCTAAGGTGATGGGCGAGGAGGCCAGGACCTCGGGCGGAACGAAGAAGCGATGGCCCGGCATGGACGGTCAGCTGGGCAGGCGGAAGGTGAGCGAGACCCAATCGCCATCCTGGCTGCGCAGTATGACGTCTGCCCGGCCGGCGAAGGCCTCCTGTACCAGGTGCTCACGCTCCAGGATGATGCCGGAGGTGATGATGGTGCCGCCGGGGCGGGTGAGCTCGAGCAAGGTAGGCGCCATCTCGGCGATGACTTCAGAGATGATGTTGACCAGCACCAGGTCGTGAGGTCCCTCGTGGTAGAGGGCCGGGTCCGGGCCCAGGTGGCCCTTAACGGGAATCACCGAGGCCAGGGATACGCTTACCCGATCGGCGACGCCATTGGCCCGGACGTTCTCCTGTGCCGCTTTGACGGCGGCCGGTTCCACGTCCATCGCATCCACGTGGGAGGCGCCCATCTTGGCGGCGGCGATAGCCAGGATACCGGTGCCCGTGCCGACATCCAGCACTCGGTCCCCGGGCTGCAGGTAGTGCTCCAGGGCCCACAGGCAGAGCTGAGTGCTGGGATGGAGGCCGGTGCCGAAGGCCAGGCCGGGGTCCACGGCCACCACGATCTCGCCTTCCCTGGGCTGATACTCGCGCCAGGTGGGGACGATCACGGTGCGTTCACCCACGTGCAGGACGGGGAAGTAGTCCTTCCAGGCCTCCGTCCAGTCGCGCTCGGTGAGGGTGCGGAAGCTAGGCGGGGAGACGGGGAGCAACTGCGAGAGGTGCCAAAGCCCCTCTTCGATGGCACTGCGTTGCTTAGCGGCCTGCTCAGCCTCGATGTAACAGCGGACGGTGACTATGGGCTCGTGGGAGGTCGCGTCGGTGGGGCCGGCGCGGAGCTCCTCTACCGCCACGGAGCCGTAGCGCGAAAGAAAGGCGGAGACGGCCTCAGCCGCTTCTCCGCCCACAGTTACGCTGATCTCTATCCATTCCACAGCCGGACTCCCGGCCCGGCCGGTGTCTAGAGGCCGAGCACACCTTTCATTCGTTCGATGAAGCTGGGTTCGTCTGTGGCCAGGTTGTTCTCGCCCAGGCTCTCCGCCAGCTCCTCCATCAGTCTACGCTGCTTGGCGTTCAGGTTGGTCGGGGTGAGGACGCGGATCACTACTAGCTGGTCCCCTCGGCCAGGTCGCTGGAGGTGAGGGACGCCTTTGCCCCGCAACCGAAAGATGCGGCCGCTCTGGGTTCCAGGAGGGATCTTCAGGCTTTCTTCCCCCTCCAGGGTAGGAACCTCGATGGTAGCGCCGAGTGCGGCCTGGGGCACGCTGATGCGCCACTCTAGGATCAGGTCATCGCCCTGACGCTGGAACTGGGTGTCTTCCTCCACTTCCAGGGTCACGTACAGGTTGCCCGGCGGCCCGCCGTTCAGGCCCACGTTGCCTTCGCCGGAGAGGCGGATGCGCGTGCCGTTGCTGACTCCGGGCGGCACCTTGACTTGGACCGTCCTGGTATTGCGGACCTGGGTCTCACCGCCGCACTTAGTGCAGCGCACAGTAATAACCTCACCCCGTCCGCCGCAGGATGGGCAGGTGCTGACGTTGACGAAGGAACCGAGTATGGTCTGCTGGACACGTCGCACCTCACCCGTGCCGTTACAGGTGGGGCAGCGTGCCGGTGAGGTCCCAGGTTCTGCGCCACTGCCGCCGCAGCGGTCGCAGGGCTCCAGGCGGGCGACCTCCAGCTCCTTGGTGGTGCCGAAGACGGCCTCTCGGAAGGACAGGCGCACGGCATAGTGCAGGTCCGCACCCCGCTGGGGAGCCCGTCGGGCTTGGGCGGAGGTACGGGCCCCGAAGCCGAAGAGATCCTCGAAGATGTCCCCCAGGCCGCCAAAGCCGTTGAAGCCCTCGAAGCCGTTCATGCCCGAGACGCCGGCCTGGCCAAAGCGGTCGTAAGCGCGGCGCCGGTCGGGGTCACTGAGGACGTGGTAGGCCTCGTTGACGACCTTGAACTTCTCCGCTGCCTCAGGCGACTTGTTGACGTCCGGGTGGTACTCCCGGGCCAGGCGGCGGAAGGCAGTGCGTATCTGATCGGAGTCCGCGTCGCGCGGGACCCCAAGCACTTCGTAGTAGTCTCGTGTCTCTGCCATGCTCCACTATACCGAAAAGGAGGCGGGACCAGTATACCCGCCTCCTTTTCGGTGATCCAATCTAAGCTTCGGTAAAGTCCCCTTCGATCACGTCCTCTTCGGGACCGGTCGCCTGCCCCCCGTCTGCGCCGGGCTGCTCGCCCTGAGGCTGCTGCTCGTAGATGGCGGCCCCGATCCGCTGCATGGCCTGAGACAGATCGTTGGTGCGATCGCGGATGGCCTGTATGTCGTCGCCCTCCATGGTGGAGCGGAGGGTCTGTATCTTGGACTCCACGTCCTGCCGGATGTCGGACGGGACCTTGTCGCCCAGGTCGCGCAGGCTCTTCTCCGCCGCGTAGATCAGCGAGTCGGCGGCGTTGCGGGCCTCGATCCGCTCTCGCTGCCGCTGGTCTTCGGCCTGGTGGGCCTGGGCTTCGCGGACCATCCGGTCAATCTCGTCCTTGCTCAAGCCGCTAGAGGGCTTGATGGTGATCTTCTGCTCGCGGCCGGTGGCCTTGTCCTTCGCCGAGACGCCGAGGATTCCGTCGGCGTCGATGTCGAAGGTGACTTCGATCTGGGGCATGCCACGCGGCGCCGGCGGAATTCCATCCAGGATGAACTTGCCCAGGGTCCGGTTGTCGGCCGCCATGGGCCGCTCACCCTGCACCACGTGAATCTCGACCTGGGTCTGGCCGTCGGTGGCGGTGCTGAAGACCTGGCTCTTGCGGACCGGGATGGTGGTGTTGCGCTCGATGATGGGGGTCGCCACGCCACCCAGAGTCTCGATGCTGAGGGTGAGCGGGGTGACGTCCAGCAACAGGACGTCCTTGACTTCGCCGCCCAGTACGCCCGCCTGGATGGCAGCGCCGATGGCCACCACCTCGTCGGGGTTGACGCCCTTGTGAGGATCGCGGCCGAAGAACTTGCGCACGGCCTCCTGTACGGCCGGCATACGCGTCTGCCCGCCGACGAGGACCACCTCGTCTATCTGATCCACGGTGTAGCCGGCGTCCTTCAGGGCGAGCCGGCAGGGCTCGATGGTGCGCTCGATCAGGTCCGCCACCAGGGACTCAAGCTTGGCCCGGGATAGCGTCATCTGCAGGTGCTTGGGGCCGGAGGCATCGGCCGTGATGAAGGGCAGGTTGATCTCGGTCTGCATCACCGAGGAGAGCTCGATCTTGGCCCTCTCGGCTGCCTCCTTGAGGCGCTGCAGCGCCAGCCTGTCCTGGCGCAGGTCAATGCCGTTCTCCCGCTTGAACTCGTCGGCGACCCAGTCAATGATGCGCTCATCGAAGTCGTCCCCACCGAGGAAGGTGTCACCGTTCGTGGACTTCACCTCAAAGACACCCTCCCCGACATCCAGGATGGAGATGTCGAAGGTACCGCCACCCAGGTCATAGACGGCGATGCGCTCGTCCTTGCTCCGATCGAGCCCGTAGGCCAGTGCGGCGGCAGTGGGCTCGTTG
>JBMNTK010000232.1:0-5792 GCA_050945695.1 Anaerolineae bacterium
TCCCAAGAGGCCAGCACACCGTCGGCGACCTGGGTCTTGAAAGCGTAGTCCTCGGCCACGCTCACCCAGTTGGTCCCGTCCACCGAGTACTCAACCTTGTAGTAGTTGAAGGCGTTGGAGATGGCGGTGCCGGAGATCTCCACCGTGCCGGAGACAGTGTCGCCGGCGGCGGGGCTGGAGATGCCGACCTGGCCACGGTCGCTAACGGTGAGCCAAGCGGGGGCTTCGGCGACAGGAGCTTCCTCAGCAGCAGGCTCCTCAGCCGGGACCTCAGCCTCAGGGGCGGCCTCGGGCTCGGCCTCAGCCTCAGGGGCAGCCTCGGGCTCGGCCGCTACCTCGCCGGCGTTGGCCACAGTCACCGAGATGGGCTCGGAGGCAACGAAGTTGCCGGTGTTGTCCACCACGACGGCCCGGAGCATGTAGGCCCCGTCGGCGACGGCGGTGGTGTCCCAAGAAGCCAGCACATCATCGGCGACCTGGGTCTTGAAAGCGTAGTCCTCAACCACGCTGATCCAGTCCTCCCCGTCCAGGGAGTACTCGACCTTGTAGTAGTTGAAGGCGTTGGAGATGGCGGTGCCGGAGATCTCGGCGGTGCCAGAGATGCTGGCGCCAGCGGCAGGGCTGGTGATGCCAACCGTGCCACGCTCAGTGACGGTCAGCGCACCCGGGGCGGCCGGGGCAGGAGCGGCTTCCTCAGCGACAGGAGCTTCCTCAGCGGCAGGCTCTTCGGCCGGGGCCTCAGCCTCAGGGGCGGCCTCGGGCTCAGCCTCAGGCTCGGCGACCTCTGCCCCCTCGTTGGCCACCGTCACCTGGACGGACTCGGAGGCAACGAAGTTGCCGGTGTTGTCCACCACGACAGCCCGCAGGAAATAGGCGGCGTTGTCAACGGCGGTGGTGTCCCAAGAGGCCAGCACACCGTCAGCGACCTGGGTCTTGAAAGCGTAGTCCTCAACTACGCTGATCCAGTTCTCCCCATCCAGGGAGTACTCGACCTTGTAGTAGTTGAAGTTGTTGGACTGGGCGGTGCCGGTGATGTCAACCGTGCCGGAAACGGTAGCGCCGGCGGCGGGGCTGAAGATACCGACCATGCCCACATCACTGGTGGTTACCGCGCCCGGCTCGCCTTGCTGAGCGATGACCGGAACGTAGGCGAGAACCAAGGCCAATGCGACAAGGACCAGTACGATCGGCTTGCTGGTAAGCTTTCGGATCATTCCTCGATGACCTCCTTCGTTGCGGCTACTTCTGCGGAGATGCTTAGCGGATGCGCAACACTTACTTCTGCGAGTTCACCTCCAAGGTAACCGGCGCCCGGTCGTAGGGTCGCACTCCCCCCTCTTGGGGCGGCCGTCCGCCCGACGTAATCCTACGTGCGGACTTCTGCTTGTCAAGTGCACCCCCGCAATAGGGCCAGGCACTGTTCTACCAGCACCGGCCCGCCGGCGCAAGTGCGCACCGGTTGTTGCTGTTACCAATCGTCAGTGCTATCATGACCGGCTACGTTGGGGGCCTCTACCGACGCGGTCCTTCCCCCGCGCGGCACAGTCCCGGCGTGAGGCAGGTCTCAACTGCCGTTGATTGTTTATAGCGCTGGGTCTCTGGGACCGGATAGTAGCGTCGGTTCAGCTGGCCGGTTCTGACTATTAGGACGGAGGTCATCATGGCTTCAGAAGCAGGAAACGGTGATGGTCGTGCTCGCCTGGAGGAGGAACGTCGGGACCTTCTGGACGAGATTCAGCGACTCCGAACGCTGCTGAAGACCGAGACAGACGCCTCTACTCAGGAAGGAGACCCGGACGTCTGGGAGCACGAGCGGACTCTGGCGTTCTTGGAAGTTGCCGAGTCGCGGCTGGAGGCGGTAGAACGGGCGCTGCGCATGGTAGAGACAGGCGCCTATGGCACCTGCGAGCGATGCGGCAAACAGATAGAGAAAGAACGACTGCAGGCCCTGCCGGACGCCACCCTGTGCTTGCGCTGTCAGCGGGAAGTAGAGCGCCTGTCGAGCCGACAGCGGCGATAGTCGGCCCCCCAATCAGCCTGCTCGCCGCCGCGGGCAGGCCTTGCCGGCAGGCAGGCGGGGAAAGCCATTGAGGATACCAGCAATCACCCCTGCCATACGCCGTTTTCTAGCCCAATTGCCGCCCCTTCCCAGGGCCAACAGCTTCTGGGGCGCGACCGTGGCCCTGCTGTCGGCCCTGCTGGCAGTGTCATCTCTGCTAACCATTCGGGGGCTCCCCAACACGTCCGACGGAGCCCTACACCTGTTTCGGGCCCTTGAGCTGCGTTGGGTCTGGGATCAGGGTGCTCTGTACTCCCGCTGGGCCCCGCACTTCGCTCATGGCCTGGGTTACCCCATCTTCAACTACGTCCCTCCGCTTACCGGCTTCCTGACTGCCGGGCTCAGCCTGTTCGGCCTGGACATGCAGGATGCGCTGAAGCTGGTGGCCACAGGAACGGTACTGGCTGGGGCGTTGGGCACCTACCTGGTGGCCCGCCGCTTCCTGGCTGCTCCCGCCGCGGCCGTGGCCGGCGCAGCCTACGCCCTGGCCCCCTACCGGCTCTATGAGCTCTACATCCAGGGCAACTACCCGCAACTCCTGGCGATGGGAATCGCTCCCTTCTGCCTCTTGGGGTTGGCCAGGCTTAGCTCCCGCGTGGACAGGCTCGGCTTTCTGATCCTGGCCCTCTCCACCGCCACGCTGGCCCTCGCCCACAACATCAGCGCGGTCATGCTCGCGCCTGTGCTGGTCGGCTATGGGCTCTGGCAGCTGCGAAGCCCTCGGCATCCCCACCTGGTACCCCTGCTTCTGGCGGTGACCGCTGGCATTCTGGCCGCGGCCTTCTTCTGGCTGCCTGCCATAGGCGAACGTGACCTAGTTCAGATCTGGCGGCTCACCCAGGGCTTCTTCGACTTTCGCCAGTACTTCCTGAGCCTGGAAGAGATCCTCGCCTTCCCCCAGGTGCTGGACTTCCGGGCCTCCAACCCCTACTTCCCCTTCAGCCTGGGGGGCCAGCTGGTGCTCTTAGCCATCCCTTCACTGGCCTACTTCGGGCGGGTGCACGACCGCAATACCAGGAAGCGCACGGACGAGAACCCAACCCACAACACGGCGATAGTCACGCCCCAGGCCGGAACCCGGACCCGTGGGCACGTTATCTTCCTGTGGGCAGCGCTCCTGGGCTACGTCTGGCTCATGCTGCCCGGCTCCGAAGGGGTGTGGGAGAGGGTGCCGCCGCTGGCCTATCTGGAGTTCCCCCATCGGCTGCTCGGGGTCGCATCGCTCCCCCTGGCGCTGCTGGTGGGTGCAAGCGTCCAGGCAGTGCAGGACAGCGCCCCTTGGGCCCGCCGCGTCTGCTTCCTGGCCGCCATGGCAGTAGTGCTCCTGGGGGCCGCCCCCTACGTCTTCCCGCGCCAGCCCTTCGTAGATTGGAGCGGGCTCGAGGCTCAGGACGTGCAGGACTTCGAGGCGCGGACCGGCGCGCTGGGCACTACCAGCGCCGGTGAGTACTGCCCTCGCTGGGTCACCGAACACCCCAACCCCCAGGTGGCCACCGCGGCAAAGCTGGCCGCCAACCTGGTCGAACTCGGGCCGTCCCGAATCAGACTAGAGGTAAGCGCCCAAACGGCAGGGCCAGTCACACTGCCTCTGCTCTACTTCCCCGGCTGGCAGGCGCGGGTGGACGGCTCGCCGGTCCCTATCGAACCCACCGAGCCCTATGGGCTGGCGCAGGTCTTGCTGACTTCGCCGGGTGAGCACGGGATCGAGCTGGAGCTACGGCCGACGCCCTTGCAGCGGCGGTCGCACTTGGTGAGCCTAGCGGGGCTGGTGCTGGTACCCTTGGGGCTCATCGTCTCCCGCCAGCGGGTCCGCATGCCCGCCAGCGCCGCCCGGTCGGCCCAGACTATGGAGGCCCCTCGGCTGGGGCTGGCGGCCTGCGCGCTGGGAGTGCTGGTGGTGGGGAAGGCTGCCTACCTGGAGCCGCACACTTCGCTCTTTCGCCAGGAGTCTCCTCCAGGCACCGTCATCGGTGCCCAGCACCCGCGGGAGATCATCTTCGCCGGCAAGATCGCCCTGCTGGGCTACGACCTGGAGCGCAACCTGCCCCCGCAGGGCGAGTCCCTGAACGTGACCCTCTACTGGCAGCCGATGGGCCGGCAGAGCGAAGACTATCACGTCTTCGTGCACCTGGTCTCGCTCACCGACGGCCAGGTGATCGTCCGGTCGGAGAAGGCAGCCCCTGGGGAGCTGCCCACCAGCATTTGGCATCCCGCCCTGTACGTGGAAGACCGACATCGGCTGGAGCTGCCCGAGCACCTGCCCGCCGTGCGTTACGGCTTGCGGGTGGGGCTCTACGACCCCCGTGCCCAGACGGCCCTGCCCGCCCCCGATGGGCAAATGTCCGCCCTGCTACAAGAAGTGCAGGTGGTCTACAACGAGCCCCTGGACATCCGCCGGTTCCCAGGCGATGGCTGGTATGGTTTCGGCCAAGAGGTGCGCCTGATCGGCTACGCTCTGGATCGGACAGAGCTGGCCGCCGGCGAGTCGGCCCATCTGACCCTCTTCTGGCGGGCTGAGGGGCCGGTGGAAGAGCGCATGAAGCGGTTCGTGCACCTGGTCAACCAGGCGGGGATCATCGTTGCCCAGTGGGATGAGTGGCCGGTGGGGGGTGCCTACCCCACCGATCTGTGGTTGCCCCAGCATAACATCGCCGACCAGGTGACGGTGATGGTGCCGGCCTCGGCCGGCCCTGGGGAGTATACGCTCGTCGTGGGCCTCTACGACTCCACTACCCTGGCCCGGCCGCCGGTCCATCGGCGAGGGTCAGAGCGGATCCCAGACGATGCAGTCACGCTGCCACCGGTGATCCGCGTCTCGGGCTGATCGGGATGCCGCCTCCGACCGCGCGGCGGCGTTGACCCCCTAGACGCAGAAACGCCGTTCATCCGGGCGGATGAACGGCGTTCGTACGCTCCTATATGGCAGGCGGTTACCGATATCCCGCCGGCAGCTTGTCCTCCGACAGCATCCGCTGCACTCCCTCGTCCGCGGCAGCGGTGTCGAGCCAGGTCCGCAGAGCGTCGCTCCGGACGGCCTCGAGATCCATCTCGCTGAGCGGCCGATCGTCGGCCTTCTCCACCACCTCGATCAGGTGGTAACCCAGATAGGACGCCACCACTGCGCGCTCACCGGGTTCGAGCTCGAAGGCCCGCCCCACCACCGTAGTGGGCAGAGCGGTAGAGGTGGCCGGCAGCCACCCCACGTCGCCGCCGTTCTCCTTAGTAGCGTCCTGGGAGAGCTCCCTGGCCAAATCGGCGAAGTCCTCACCGTCCCTCAGGCGGCCCAGGACCTCATCGGCCTCTTCCTGTGAACCGAGCAGGATCTGACGGACGTTGACCTGGGGCGCGGTCGTGGGCACCTCAGCGGCTAGCGCCTCCTGGAGCTTGTCTCTCAGGACGTAGCTCTCCATGAGATTCAGGAAGGCCTGCTCATCGAAGCCGGTCTGCTCGTGCACGTAGGCAAGGTAGTCTGCCCGCAGCGACTGGTACCCCTCCAGAGTCATAGGGGTGGGTGTAGGCCAGGGCGTGGGCGTCGGCTCTGGGGTGCCCTCGGCGGTGGGTTCAGCGGTGGCCGTCTCCTCCGGTTCGGCAGTGGCTTCTGCGGTCTCCTCAGGCTCTACGGTGACTTTCGCGGTAGCTACCACCGTGGCCGCGGTCTCCTCGGGCTCAGCGGTGGCCGTACCCTCGGGCGCCTGGGTCACTTCCGGGGTAGCCTCCGCTTCAGTGGTAGGGG
>JBMNTK010000233.1:0-5757 GCA_050945695.1 Anaerolineae bacterium
CCAGCACTTCACCCGCCTCGTCGCCCTGCTCGGCGAACTGGTTGCCCGCCAGGCTCCTGGCACCTTCGCCAGCCTGCGCGTAAGCGCCGCCGGGGCTGAGTCTGCCGTGTTCACCCGCCTACGAGGCGAACTGGAGCGGGCCCTGGGGCTGCAGGGCCAGGGCGAGGGGGACCTGCTGGTCTCGTTTCGCCGGCCACCCGACCGAGCCCCGGGCTGGGAGGTACTGGCCCGCACCACCCCGCGGCCCCTGTCCGCCCGGGCCTGGCGGGTGTGCAGCCTGCCCGGCGCCCTCAACGCGGCCGCCGCCTACGCTATGGTGCGGATGGCGGACCCCCAGCCCACGGACCGCTTCCTCAACCTGGCCTGTGGCTCGGGCACCTTTCTGGTGGAACGACTGGACTACGTGCCGGCCTCACTCGCCCTGGGGGTGGACGTGGACCCTCAAGCACTCGAATGCGCCCGGGCCAACCTGCGGGCCGCCGGGCACGGCTCCGCCGCTACTCTAGTTCACGGCGACGCGGCCCGGTTGCCGCTGGCATCGGGCTCCATTGACACTATGGTGGTGGATCTGCCCTTCGGGATGCTCATGGGAAGCACCCAGGAGAACCGCGCCCTCTATCCGGCTCTCCTGGCCGAGGCCGCCCGGGTCGCCGCTCCCACAGCCCGGTTGGTCGCCATCACCGCGGCCAGACGCCTGTTTGAGTCCGCCCTGGAGGAGGTCGGTTCGGCCTGGCACCTGACCCGTACCCTGGGCCTAAGTCTGCCCTACCGAGACCGGACCATGCCCGTGCGCATCTACCTCCTCAACCGGGCCTAGTGCTCGAGGCGGACGGCCTCTGTACCCGACTGGCCATCTGCTGTACTCTGGGGGTGTCGTACCTAACCCTATCCTATTGGAGGCACGACCATATGGCTGTCATCGAGCGAGACATCACTTACTTTAGCCCGGCCGGCCCCAACAACACCGACCGGGTCCTCAGCCTAGCCCGCGACCGCATGGCCACCCTGGGCCTGCGAACCGCGCTCGTGGCCACCACCACCGGCGAGACCGGGCTGAAGGCAGCCAGAGCCCTCGAGGGCTACAACGTGGTGGTCGTCACTCACTCCGCCGGCTTCCGCCAGCCCAACACCCAGGAGGTTCCCGCCGCCACCCTCCAGGCCATCCGCGATGCTGGGGCCAGCGTCCTCACCTGCCAACATGCCTTCGGGGGCGTGGGGCGGGCAGTGCGCATCAAGCTGGGCACCTATCAGCTGGACGAGATCATCGCCTACACCCTCCGGCTCTTCGGTGAGGGGCTGAAGGTGGCCATCGAGATCAGCCTGATGGCCGCCGACGCCGGCCTCATCCACACCGGCGAAGAGGTTATGTCTATTGCCGGAACCGGCCGGGGGGCAGACACGGCCGTCGTGCTCCGGGCTACCAACGCCATGCGCTTCTTCGACCTGGGCATCGTCGAGATCGTCTGTATGCCGGGCGGGCACCCCGGCTCAGCCGTATGAGCACCTTCCATCTTCCCGTCAGGGTAATCACCGGGGACGACTGCATCACCCAACTGGGAGCGGAGGCCTCCTCGCTCGGCACGCGGGCGCTGGTAGTGTGCGGGACCTCTGCCCGCGCCTCTGGCAGTCTCGACCGGGCACTGGAGTCGCTGGCCCTAGCCGGCATGGAGTCCGAAGTCTTCGACCGTGTCCGGGGGGAGCCCACGCTGGGCCTGGTGTCTGAGGCCATCGCCCGGGCGCGCGACTGGTCGGCGGAGGTGATCATCGGTCTGGGCGGCGGGAGCGCCATGGACACGGCCAAGGCGGCTGCCGGGCTGGCGCCCTTGCTCGGGGAACCGGAGGAGTACTTCCAGGGCAGACCGCTGGACGGCGAACCGCTGCCCTGGGTTGCCATCCCCACCACCAGCGGCACGGGTGCGGAAGTCACCATGAACGCGGTGCTTACCGATCCGGACTCGTGCACCAAGAAGAGCATCCGCGGTCCTTCTTGGTTCGCCCGGGCCGCGCTGGTGGACCCCACCCTCACCCTGGGTGTCCCCCCGGCGGTCACGGCGAACACCGGGGCCGATGCTCTCACCCAGGCCGTGGAGTCCTTCGTCTCCATCGGGGCCATGCCGGTCACCGATGCCCTCTGCCGGGAGTCCATCCGCCTCATCGGCCGCTCCCTGCTGGCGGCCTACCGAGATGGGGCAGAGATCACGTATCGGCGGGACCTGCACTACGGCAGCCTGATGGCGGGGATGGCCCTGGCCAACGCTCGCCTAGGAGCGGTGCACGGCATGGCCCACCCCCTCGGCTGCCGCTACGAGCTTGCCCATGGGCTAGTGTGTGGGCTCTTGCTGCCCTATGTCATGGAGTGGAACCTGCCCGTGTCGGCCTCTCGCTACGCCGAGGCCGCTGCCCTGGTGGGGCTCGACACGGCCGGCAAGGCCGAGCGTGAAGCCGCTCAGGCGTTCATAGACTGGACGCGGGAGCTCTTCGCCCAGGTAGGCATCCCCGCGACCCTGAGCGAGGCTGGGGTGAGCGACATCGACCTGGAGAGGGTCGCCAAGGAGTCCATGTCGTCGAGCATGGCTCACAACCCCCGCCCGATGACCGAGGCCGACGTGGTTGACTTGCTGCGCCGGGCCCTCTAGATCAGAGGGCGCACGATCGCCGTTGGCGGCTGAAGTTGCGAGGTGGGCGGCTGGATGGCGGGGCCGCTGCACTGGGTGAAGAACCACACCCCGCCCAGAACGATGAGGATGAGCCAGGTCCAGGGACCCATCCTCCCTACCTGGCTCTGCTTCGGGCGCTCTTCCTTCTTGGCCGGAAGGATATCATCGCACTTCCAGCACTGAGTGCGCGCCTCCGGGTTGTAGGCACCGCAGTTCGGGCACTCCATCTTCACTCCTCAGGGCAGGTGCGGCAGACGGGATACGCTCTGGCCCCAGTATAGACGACCACCCGCCCCTCTGCCAGCCATGCAGGGCGTCAGCTCACGCAAAGGCGCCAAGCCGCAAAGGGCGCGGATCATTGTCATTCCGAGCGAAGAGAGGAGTCTCTGGCTGTCGGGAGGGGTAGATCCCTCGCTTCGCTCGGGATGACATGAGTGGGCGGGCAGACTGAGCGCAAGCGGACCCTGGCTCCCCTCTCCCGCACGTGGGACAGGGACCGGCATTCGGCGAAGCCGAATGCAGTGGGTGAGGGCTTTGCGCCTTCGCGCCTTTGCGTGAGACCCGTGCCCCTCACCCTCCGAGCGTGATCAGCACTAGCCCGGCAGTGATGATCAGCACCGATATCAGGCGCGACCAATGCCGCTCCTCGGCATACAGGGCAAAGGCCATGAGCACGGCAATGATCAGGCTCGACTGGCGGAAGGCAACCACGTAGCTGGCATGGGGCACCATCTGGAAGGCCCACACCACCAACACGTACGCGGCATAGCTCATGAAGCCGGCGGTGGTGGGCAACCAAAGGGGCGTGGTCGGCGGGGCGGCGCGGCGAGCCGGGGAAAGCATCACCCGGGAGAAGATCTCGTAGCCGACGAACGCGAAGGCGTAGAAGAAGTAGCTGTAGATCACAGCCGAGACCGGCCCCGGGATGAGCAGCTCGGCCCCGCGCTTGTCCAGGAGCGAGTAACCCACCGTCCCTAGGGCCGTCAGCACCATCCACAGGCTGGCCCGGTTGAAGTACTGCCCCAGGCGCAGGTCCCGGCGGGTCCGTAGCGGCGCCACTATGCACCCACTTACCACCATGGCCATGCCCAGCCACCCCAGACCACTGGGCACGATCCCCCGCAGGCTGTCTCCGACCGCCACCAGGAGCACCGGCAAGGCCCTGGCCACCGGGTAGACGGTGGTGAAGTCGGCCGACTCGTAGGCCCGGCCCAGGGAGACGAAGTAGAAGCCGCAGCACAGCCCGGAGCCCAGCACGTAGACCCAGGCCCAGCCCCTCACTGAACCGGTCAGGTACTGGCCGATCAGGGCCGGCACCAGCCCGACACCGGCCAAAATGGGCAGCATGCGACTGATGAACTGGGTCTCGGCTCCGCTACGGCGTGCCAGGATGTTCCAGGACGCATGGATGAACCCGGAGACGAGCACCATGATGGCTGCTGTGCCGACCAAGTGGTCACCTCAGTTGGAGCGTACCGGCCTGCCCATTGTAGTCGAGCGCCCACGGGCCGGCACATCGGGCAGGGCCAGAGGTTTCCCTTGCCGATCGTCCCCGTGTATGATCCCGCTAGCGGACGTCTCCCCCCACCCCCGGGGATCCTGAGCCAACTCTCGGAGAAGACCAGAGTGACCAAGCGGGCGCTACCCATAGCGGCGGCGTTGGCGGCCTATCTGCTTGCCGCGCTGGCCTACGTCTTCATCACCCCTCTGTGGCAGACCCCCGACGAGCCCGCCCACTACAACTACATCCGTCACCTGGTCACCGAGGCCTCCCTGCCTGTGCTAGAGCCCGGCGACTACCCGGCCGCCTACCTAGAGGAGCTCAAGGCAGGCGGCTTCCCACCCGGCAGCGACATCGCCCCCATCCGTTACGAGGGACACCAGCCACCACTCTACTACGTGTTGGCTGCCCCGGTACTGGCGGCCTTCATCGGCAACCCGGTCTCGCTACAGGTGCACGCCCTGCGCCTGTTCACCGTGCTCGTCGGCCTGGCGTCCCTTGTGGTGACCTACTCGCTGGGGCTCGGCCTGTGGCCCGGCCGGCGGGCGCGCGCTGCCGCCCTGGCAGCCACCGTCGCCCTCATCCCCATGTACACGGCCGTAAGCGCCGCCATCAACAACGATGCTCTGGCCGTGGCCCTCACCGCTGCCGTGGGGCTGCTCGTCCTGCGCACTCTGACTCGCTCACCCATCCCCCGCCGAAGGCTGACCGCGCTGGGGGTGCTCCTGGGGCTGTGCCTGCTCACCAAGACCACCGCCTACATCACCGTGCCGCTCGTGGTGCTCGCCCTCGTGCTGCACGGGTTACGCCACCGAACGCCGTGGCGCGGGACCGCCCAAGCCGCCCTTGCCCTCGCCCTGCCGGCTGCCCTGCTCTGGCTGCCTTGGATCGGGCGCAACCTGGCCACCTATGGGCTGAATGACCCGCTGGGCCTGGCCCGGCACGACTCCATCGTGACCGGTCAGCTCACCACCGCCGAGCTGCTGGCCGAGCTCAGCCCGCTGAGGCTCCTCATCGAGGGAATCACCCTCACCTTCAAGAGCTTCTGGGGCGTCTTCGGCTGGATGGGCGTGCCCATGCACGAGCAGGTGTACCTGGTCCTGGCGGCGGCGTCGCTGACGGCCGTCGCCGGCCTGGGGGTGGGAGCGCTGCAGTGGGTCATCCGGCGGGCGCCGCGGTGGGAAGCCCGGGCCCAGGTCGCGCTCCTGGCGGCGTGGGGGCTGTTCTCGATCTGCGGGTTGGTCTGGTATAATATGAAGTTTGTACAGTACCAGGGGCGCTACCTCTACGCCGCTCTGCCGGTTTGGGCAGCAGCAATGGTGGCGGGCATGATCAGTGCCCGAGAGCACCCGCTTCCGACCTCCCTCGCGATGGGGGCCATCGGGGCTCTGGCCCTAGCCATCGGGTGGGCGCGAGGGGATGTGCCCGGCCTACTCCTGGCGCTGCTTGCGGCCGCAGCGATCGGACTATTCGCCTGGCGGTGGGCAGCGCGGCGCTGGTCAGCGGTTTCGTCCTTGCCGCTCTGGGGCCTTTGGGGGCTGAGTATGGCCGGGGCGCTGTACTACGTGAACCGGTTCCTGTGATTGATAGGAGGCAGGA
>JBMNTK010000234.1:0-5725 GCA_050945695.1 Anaerolineae bacterium
AGGACTACGCCATGGAGCCCCAGGTCGCTGACGGTGTGCTGGCCTCTTGGGACACCACCGCCGTTGACAATGGTACCTACTCGCTGCGGGCCGTCGTGGTGGACAACACCGGCAACTTCGTTGCCTCCGAGCCCATCCAGGTGACGGTGGCCAACTAAGGCCGACCAGCGCACAATCGGCTGATCACACTGAGGCCCGGTTCACACGAACCGGGCCTTTTGGTTTTTCGGAGAGCCCCCACCCCTCCCCGGAACCAAGCACATCCCCGGCTGGGCTTGTGGCGGGGGTTGACGGGGGCGTATCGCCGTTCTAGATTAGCACCCATTATGACTGTTAGCTGTAGTGACACCACACCGTTAGGCACCGTGGTGCTAAGGGAGTAGATAATGGCTCGGAGCGTTTTCGAGGGAGTCACCATCTGGCACGAGTTCATGTGCCTGGACCGGGAACGAAGCGAGGCCTTCTACCGGGAGGTGGCCCAGCTCTCCACAGCACCCGTGGAGGTCGGGCCTGTCACCTATACGCTGTGGCTGCAGGATGGACGGCCGGTGGGTGCCCTGGTCCCCCTTGGGGCCGAGCGGGAGGCTTGGCCTTCGGGGTCTACCCCCCACTGGCTGACCAGCTTTGCCGTTGACGACGTTGATCATGCTGTGGACAAGGCGCTCAAGCTCGGCGCCGAAGTGCTGATGGCACCCGTAGACATCCCCGAGTTTGGCCGGTCGGCGATCCTCAGGGACCCGGAAGGCGCTGCCTTCGGCCTCTTCCAGCGCCCTAAGTGACCAGCGATCTCCCCGTCCCTGCTACTCCAGGGCGGGCAGACTGAGGGACCGAAGGGAGTACCTGCCCC
Source organism: Anaerolineae bacterium (assembly GCA_050945695.1). GTDB lineage: Bacteria > Chloroflexota > Anaerolineae > DRVO01 > DRVO01 > Ch71. Next base: position 848 of record JBMNTK010000234.1, read on the forward strand.
TCGGCCCCCAGGGTTACGTTACTCGGCCGTGCTGGGCACGAAGTTGAGGACGCCCTGTTCCCCATCGTACCAGATGGTCAGGCTATCCTCGGCCAACTCGAACCTCTCGGCGGCGCTCAAAGCCTCCAGGTAGGCGTCTTCCTGTTCGTTGATGCCCTCCTGGGTGCAGGCGATCAGGGTCCTGACCAGCTCTCCAAAGATGATGGTGCTATCCTGTACCTCATACGGGCCACTGTACGAGTTGCAGCCGCCTTCACCGCCAGCCTGCCCTTGGGCGTCGAACTCCAGGGTGATGGTGGAGCCTTCGATGACCTGGGTCTCAGCGCCGGGCTCCCCGAACGACACCAGCATCCAGCTCGTGCCGACCAAGGGGTTCTCTGCTTCGCCATCCGGAGTTGCGTCCGCTGCTGGAGTCTCTTCCGGCGTTGCCTCGGGCGTAGCGCCGGTATCGGGGGTGAGGCCCACTTCTGGCGACGCCTCGGGTGAGACGGTCAGCGCGGGTTCAGGGGTGGTGCCGGTCGCGGGGGCGCAGGCCGCTAGCGCTACCAGAGCGACGGCCAGTACCAGGTAGGACCAATGCTTCTTACGGCTCAACATAACGTTACTCCTAATACTATCAGCTTGGGTTCTAGCCAGCGCCAATGGTGCCAGCACCGCCGGCAGCAGGGCGCTCTCTCAGCTGTCCGTAGTGATCCCTAGCGGGAGGTCTACCCTGGTGGGGTACCGCCCGTCCCGGGTTGCGCTTGGGGCTCATAGGTCAGGGCCACGATCCCGGACTTGGTGGTCTTGGCCTCCACCAGCCGGAAGTACAAGGGGCCGATCCCCTCGGCAAAGAGTCGCTTGCCGGTGCCCAGCACCACAGGGTGTATCCACAGCACGTACTCATCCACCAGGCCGTGTTGCATGAGCGTCTGGGCCAGCTTGCTGCTGCCGATCACCGATAGGTTCCCCGAGTCCGGTGCCTGCTTGAGCTTGGCGACCTCCTCCGGGACGTTGCCTCGGATCAGGTGCGAGTTGCTCCACTCCACCCTATCCAGGGTGTTCGAGGCCACGTACTTAGGGATCCGGTTCATCAGCTCGGTGACCGGGTCGTCCTTGGGTGCCGTAGGCCAGTAGTCGGCGAAGATCTGGTAGGTGACCCGGCCCAACAGCAGCGCCCCGGTGCGCTCGAAAGCCTCCCCCATGAAGCTGCCGGCGTCCTCATCGAAGTAGGGCATCTGCCAGCCACCATACGGAAAGCCGCCTTCGAGGTCCTCTCGGGAGTCTCCCGGCGCCTGCATGACGCCGTCCAACGTTAGGAACTCACTGACTACCACTTTCCTCATCGCTGTTCTCCTGTCTTCTAGCGCCAAGTGCCGAGGCGCTAGGTCGTGCGATCGGGCCGGTAGGTGACGATGACCACCCCTGCTGGCGTGGTCGTGGAATCCACCAGCTCGAGGCGCAGAGAGGGTGTCCCTTCGCGAAACAGCCGTTGCCCCTGGCCCAGGACCACCGGGTAGATCCAGAAGTGGTACTGGTCTATGAGGTCGTGGCGCATGAGCGTCTGGGCGAGCTGCCCGCTACCCAGGACCGTGATGCTGCCGGCGTCGTCGGGCCCAGCTTTGAGCTTCCTGATCTCCTCTACGACGTTATCGCTGATCAGGTGGGTGTTGTTCCACAGCAGCTGGTCCGCACGCAGCGTGTTGGAGACCACGTACTTGGGCATGCGGTTGAGGCCCTGGGCCATGGGGTCGTCGGCGGGGGCGGTGGGCCAGTAGGAGGCAAGGTCCTGGTAGGTGATCCGGCCCAGGAGCAGTGCCCCCGTTCCCGACACGCCCTCCATTCCCCGCTGTGTCGTCTCCGGATCGGAGTAGGGCGGGGCCCAGCCTCCGAGGGTGAAGCCCCCTCGAGTGTCCTCTTGGGCGTGGGCTGGCCCCTGCATGACACCGTCGAGGGTGAGGAACGTGACCAGGCTAAGCTCTCTCATCTTGCGCTCTCCTCTCCGTGGGGAGGGATGTTCTGGTTGAGGCGGAAGAGGTTGGTGGGGTCATAGCGAGCCTTGATGGCTGCCAACCGGCTCCACGTGGGCTCCGGGTACGCTCGCCGCACTCCTGCCGGCCCCTCGTCCGCCAAGAAGTTGACGTAGGCGGCGGGGCCTTCCCCCTGGAGGACGCTCACGAAGCGGTCCGCCCAGGCCTCGTGCACCGGCGCCTCTTCGGGGTCTTCGTAGAAGGCAGCTATGCCCGCCACGCCCCGTTTCTGGCGGTGGGCGAACGCGGTGGCATCGGCGGGTACGCGGGCCATCGCCCCGCCGAACACCCGCAGCTGCGCCGCCGTGCCCGGCGCGGTGGCCGACTCCAGGAACTCCATGATGGTCTCGGCAGTACGCATGCCGAGATCATCCACGAACGTGGAGCGGGAGGTCTCCTGGCCTGGCGGGGCACCGCCCTCCGTATAGGAGTAGATCTCCGGGTACTTCATCGGCCGCACCATGTCGGCGATGGGGGTAGCGACCTCTCGAATGGGGGCTACCGCTCGCAGACCCTCTGCGACCGGGCCGGCATAGGCGATCAGCACCATGACGATGAAGCGGCCGGTCCACTCGGCGGGCAGGAAGGGCATCTCGAACGCTCGGAAGATGTTGGCGATGACGCTGAGCTCCTCGGGTGCTGCCTCAGCTGCCGCTGCCACCGAGGCGATGGTCTCAACGCTAGCCGGCAGGACCAGCATTCCTCCCAGGAAGGGGTCCACCTCGTGCAGCCTGAGCTGAAAGCGGGTGGCGACGGCGAAGTTGCCCCCGCCGCCCCGGATGGCCCAGAACAGATCGGGGTGATTCTGATCGTCCACTCGCAGGAGCCGGCCATCGGCGGTGACCACGTCCGCTGCCAGGAGCGAGTCTATGGTGAGGCCGTGCTTGCGCACGAGGTAGCCGAGACCGCCGCCCAAGGTGAGCCCGCCTATTCCCACCGAGCCGGTGTCCCCGAAGCTGGTGGCTAGGCCGTGGGCCCCGGCCGCAACCGTGTACTCGCCCGTGGTAAGCCCGGTCTGGGCCCAGGCGGTGCGGTCCTGGGGGTTGATCTCCAGCCCTCGCAGGTCCCTGAGGTCGAGCACGATCCCACCCTCAGTGGCACTGTGCCCGGCGTAGCTGTGGCCACCACAGCGGACAGCTAGCTCCAGCCCGGCCTCACGGGCCAGGGCGATGGTGCGGGCGACGTCGTCCTCGTCGGCCACGCGCACGATCAGCGCGGGACGGCGGTCCACGCTGGGAGAGAAGACCTTGCGGGCCTCATCGTACTTGGGGTCGCCCGGCGCGATCACCCGGCCCCTGAAGGCCGAGCGGAGCCGGTCAACGGGTGGCAGGGCCCCTGCGGACCTTGGTGCCTCAGGAGCCATCAGCTGCCCCCTTTCGGGAGGCGGCTCGTCCCCTGTAGCCCTGGGCCTGCTTGCTTTCCACCTCTTGCACCCGGGCCTTGACCAGCCTCTGCACGAGGGCAGTATCGAGCGGCTGGTCGTAGGGGAACTGGATGGTGGCGGTAGTGGTGGTGTAACCCTTGAGCTCGTCTCTATGGGCCTCCATGAGGGCCGGGCTCATCAGGTGAAGGGAGTAGTGGTTGGTGTGGGCAGAGAAGGCCACCAGGTGCCCCTTGTAGTCGAAGGTCGGGATGCGGTAGCTGATGGACTCGGTGGCCTCCGGCACGACCTCCCGGATGGTGGCGCGCAGGCGCTCGAGTGCAGGGCGAGCTCGCTCCGGGACGGTGCTCAGATACTCTTCCACGGTGGTCGGCGTGCCTTCTCTCACGGTCACATCCTTTCCTGCGCTCACTGCGGCACTACGGCGATGGCTTCGATCTCCACCAGGAAGTGAGGGTGGGCCAGGCCGGCAACGAAGGCCATGGTGACCAGCGGTCTGTTGGCGCGGCTTCCCCAGAAGCGCTGGAAGGCCGCGAATCCCTTCTGCAGGTCTTGCCCCTGCACGATGTAGAGGTTCCATTTGATGACGTGGTCCAGCCCGGCGCCGGCGGCCGCCAGAGCGGCCTCGATGTTCTTGAGGACCTGTTCGGTCTGGGCTTCGATGTCTCCAGGGCCAACGAGGGCGCCAGATGCGTCCACCGCATCCTGGCCCCCGACGTAGATGGTCTTCACCGGACCGCTGACGACTGCCACGTTGCTGTAGGCAGGGTTCGACGGTAGGGTGTCGGGATTGAGGTATTCGACTTTGCCAACAGCCATTGCATCTCTCCTGAAGGTACTGTTCACGCCCTAGGGGCCGAGGATGGCTCTACGCCCTCGGTCATCCGCTGCAGCCGGACGTCCATCCACGGCACCCACTCGCCGCCGGCTTCCTCCCGTCGCTCCCAGAGGCCGGAGAACACCTTGCCGTCGGCGCTGAACTGGCCGCGGAACCGCACCTGATCGCTGATGAACGTCCATGTGCGGTCATCGGCGATGGCCCGCATCACGGTGGCGCTGCCCCAGCTATCGTAGGAGTGCACGGAGTAGGTGGCGCTTGCCGGGTCATAGCCGATGATCTCGATGCCCTGGACGCTCCCGTCAGGCATCTGGGCATCCCAGCGATGGACGAGAAAGAACCGGCCCGGCAGCCACTCGTAGACGTCCGCGGCGCGGAAGGTCCTTGCCGGGCGAGACGCTGTGGCTCTGACCTCGCCTTCCGTGGCCCAGGTGCCGACAAACGCCTCCAGACGGTCCAGGGCGGGGTCACGGGGAGGTATTGGGTATCCGGACACGTCACCTGTGTTCACTAACGGCCTCTTCTGCCCGGCTACTGGTTCCGAGTCTGTCGCGGCGGGGGTACTCGCGGCTCAACGACGCGAGCGCTTGGGGAAAGGCGACCTATGGACTCACTCTATCATCGGTACTGTCCCCGGTCGGCCTCACGTC
>JBMNTK010000235.1:0-5721 GCA_050945695.1 Anaerolineae bacterium
TACAGCCTACAGGAGCTGGTGGAAGCCGGCTTGGCCATCGAACGGGAAGAGCAGGACCCCTCCCGTCCCGGCGCCCGTGCCTACGACCGTTTCCGCAACCGGCTCATCATTCCCATCACCGATGCCCGTGGTCAGGTGGTCGGCTTCGGCGCCCGCGCCCTCGACTCCTCGCTGCCCAAGTACCTGAACTCGCCGCAGACCCGGGTGTTCGACAAGAGCAAGCTGCTCTACGGCTTCGACAAGGCCCGCCGCGCCATCGCCAATGCCGAGACCTCCGTCATAGTCGAGGGTTACCTGGACGTCATCTCCCTCCACCAGGCCGGCTTCCGCAATGTGGTTGCATCCATGGGCACCGCCATCGGCGAGCCACACTTGCAAGCCCTGGTCCGGCTGGCTCCCAGGATCGTGCTGGCCCTGGACGCGGATGCGGCCGGGAATGCCGCCACCTTGCGGGGGCTGTCCGTCGCCAGCGAAGCCCTGCAGGGCGAACCCAGCCCCACCTTCGATGGTGGCCTGCTACGGTTCGAGCGCAAGCTCCAGGCTGAAATCCGGGTGGCGGTGTTGCCAGCGGGCAAAGACCCCGATGAGATCGTGCAGGAAGACCCTTCCGCCTGGGAGCGCCTCCTGGCGGAAGCGCGCTCCCTGGTGGACTACAACTTCGAGGTGGCCCTGGCCGAGGTGGACCTCTCGGACGCCAAGGGGAAGTCGCGCCTGGCCCGCCAGCTCCTGCCCGTGATCGCCGCCATTCCCGACCCGATCGAGAGGGCGCACTACGTCGAACGTCTGGCCCGCCACATCCAGGTGGCCCCTGAGGTAGTGGAGCAGGAGCTCAGCACCATGCGGGCGAGCCGCGGGCGCGAAGGCCAGGCCCCAGCCGCCGACCGCGGGTCGCTAAGCCCCACCATGGGCGCTGAAGAGTACGCGCTGTGGTTCCTGCTTCGCTCGGCTGAGGCACTTGCCCTGGTGAACGACGCCCTGCAGGAGGCGGGGCTGGAGCCACTGGGCCCGGCAGACTTCCTGGACTCGGCGAACCGTTCGCTCTTTGAGGCCCTGCTGGCCCTGGGCACTGCCGACCGGCTGACCCTGCGCTCCACCCTCAGCCCGACCCTGCGCCAGCGCTACGATGACGTGCAGCGTACCTGGGCCGATGCCCCCGAGACCGACGAGGCTGCCCTCACCCGGGACGGCATCAACTCCTGCCTGCGGGTGCGCGAGCGCCGGTTGCGGCACCAACTCCGCTTGCTCGAGCAAGCGATGAGGGAGGTTGAGACAGAAGAGGATGGACGAGAGTTCGAGACCGCCATCGGGAATGCCTCTCGGCAGGTCCTGCTCCTGACCCGAGCGATGGCGGAACGGTCTTCGCTGAAGATCAAGACGTAGCTTCACCCTGGCCCAGAGCCAGGACTACCGGTACGGCACGGTGCTACTCGAGGAGGAGACATGCGTGAACCGGCCCACAGCGACCTGGAAGGCGCCCGCCTTCTACGCCCCCACGACAGCGGTGCGGATGACGATACCCTGTCATCTTCCCCGCTGGCGACGCTGCGTGCCGAGGAGGTTCCTCACCGCCGTAACCCGGCCAGCCACGACCCCCAGCCCCATTCTGCCTCTGACCCTTTGGAGGAGGAGGTAGCTGCGCCCCTGGATGACCCGATCGCGCTCCGGCTCTGTGATGATACTGCTCGGGATCCCCTGGGCATGTATCTGCGAGAGATCTCCCGCGTCCCCCTGCTTACGCCCGAGCAGGAGGCCGAACTGGGCAGGCGTATCCAGCAAGGGCAGCGAGCCCTGCGACAGCTTCGCGATTCCCCGCGCTCCTCGGGCGAGGGTCTGGATCCGGCGCGACGGAGTGACCTGGAACGGGCAGTGGCCGAGGGCGAGCAAGCCCGGGTGCATCTCATCCGCGCCAACTTACGCCTCGTGGTCAGCATCGCCAAGCGCTACACCGGCACCGGGCTCTTCCTGGGAGACCTGGTGCAGGAGGGCAACTTCGGCCTGCTGCGCGCGGTGGAGAAGTTCGACTATCGGCGCGGGTTCAAGTTCTCCACCTACGCTACCTGGTGGATCCGACAGGCCATCAACCGCTCTGTGTCCGAACATGGCCGCGTGATCCGCCTGCCGGCTCACATGGCCGACCAGGTCCGCCGGCACGCGCGAACGCGTCAGCGCCTGCAGCAGGCCCTGGGCCGCGAGCCGACGGCAGAGGAGGTGGCGCTGGAGATGGGGCTGCTGTCTGAGGAGGATCAGGCCGCCATCCGGGAGGCCCGCCGGCAGGGGAGCCCGCTCAGCCGCCGCCTTCGGACCGAGCTGCGCCGCGCCTGTGCCAAGGTGGAGCTGCTCGCTCAGGTGTCACAGGATCCCATCTCGCTGGAGGCTCCGGTAGGCGAGGACGGCGGCAGCGTCATTGGCGACTTCGTGAGCGACACCCAGGCCTCGAGCCTGATCGAGTCGGCTTCGCGCTCCCTTCTGGAGCACCACCTGCGGGATGTGCTCGATGAGCTGAGCCAGAGGGAGCGCGAGGTGCTAGAGATGCGGTTTGGCCTCAACGGGGAGCCGGCTCGCACCCTGGAGGATATCGGGGTGACCATGGGAATCTCCCGGGAGAGAGTGCGGCAGATTGAGGGCAAGGCCCTGCGGAAGCTTCGCCAGCCCTCACGCAGCAACCGGCTGAAGGACTACCTATCCTAGCATGTGGCGGTACACCGAGGTGGGCCGGCGAGTGATGGAGAAGCCCAGGGCCCGGTAGAACGCCTGTGAGCTGGTGTTATCTCGCTGGGTGTTGAGCGACAGGGTCCGTACCCCGGCGCCGGCCATTCGCTGCAGGATCTCCCGCATGAGGCGGGTGCCCACGCCCCGCCTCTGAGCTTCCTGGCGCACCGCCAACCGCACCACGTGCCCCGAACGTCCCTGGCGAGTGCCACAGACGTAGCCCAGGAGCCGGCCCTCTTCCTCTGCCACCAAGAAGTGAGGCATCTGCACCAGGAACTCGCGCACCGTCTGGCGGCCGTTTCGCCACAGCAGGTCAAACGCCGACCAGTCCACCTCGACGATCTGGTCTAGGTCCTCCTCCGTGGCGGAGCGCACCCGGCAGGTGATGTCACCCTCCAGGGGGAGAAAAGCGCCGGGGCGGTGCAGGCTCACGATGTCGCCGGCTCGCTCGAAGCCGGCCCGCTGCAGGTGCGGCACCAGCCACCGATCGTCCCCGATGAAGGAGATGCTCACCGCGCCCGCGGCCTCGCTGCGCCCGACCATCCATTCCATCGCCGGCCCCAGCACGGCCGTGGTCTGATACCCTGGCCGAACTACCAACCCGCGTATGGAGCTGTTGGGGTAATCCACGGTGACGTAGAAGAAGCCGCCCATCCTCCCGCCCTGATCCACCACCTGGATCAGGCCCGCTTGGAGGATGTTTGCCAGCCGGGAGGTCTGGAACCGCAGATGGCTCCGTTCGCTCCAGCCCATCAATAGGCGCAGCTCGTCCGCGTCTTCAGGAACAGCCTGCCTGACTTCAGTCTCTGTCAAGATCCAGCGTTCGGCCATGCCAGCGATGCTAACAGCACGCCAACAGCGGCGTCAAACCTCAGGGGAGGGGGAATTCACCGCAGAGATCGCAGAGATCGCGGGGAAAACCGCAGAGGAAAAGGGAAAAGGTAGACGGGAGCTTGGGTTACAGGCGACGGGTCGGGGGATTGCATTCCCGCCTCAACTGCCTCTCGGCAGATCAGAGACTGCTTCTTTCCCCCTCTTCCTATCCTCCTCTTCCTCTCTGCGCTCTCTGCGGTCTCTGCGGTGAGTTCCCCTCCGGCGGGGAGAGAAGATGGCCACCAACAGGAACGCGCCCACCGATACCAACACTATGGCCGCGCCCGAGGCGATGCCGACGTAGTAGGACAGGTACAGCCCCACTGCCCCTGAAGCTGCCCCCACAACCGACGCCACCGCGATCATGCCGGGCAGCCGACGGGCCACCAGGTAGCCGCTCGTGGCCGGGGCCACCAGCATCGCCACCATGAGAGCCACCCCCACCGTCTGCAGTGACGCCACGATGGTGACGGCCACCAGGACGAGGAGCAAGTAGTCCAGGAGCCGCACCGGCAGCCTGAGCGTGGTGGCCAAGGTGCTGTCGAAGGCCAGCACCAAGAACTCCTTGTAGAGCAGCCCGATCACGGCCAGGACCAGGGCCGCCACCACACCGGTGCGGGCGAGGTCCCCCCAGGATACGCCCAGGACGTTGCCGAACAGGAAGTGGGTGAGGTCCACCGCATAGGTGCGCGCCGTGGACATGATGGCGATGCCGAGGGCAAACATGCCGGAGAAGACAATGCCGATGGCGGCGTCCTCCTTCACCTGTGCCCGCTCCGCAATGGCGCCGATGGCCACAGCCGTCACCACGGCGGCCAGCAGCCCCCACCAGAACAGCGCTCCCCTCGACCCGCCGCCCACCAGGTAGCCGATGGCCACGCCGGGCAGGATGGCGTGCGCCAGCGCATCACCCAGGAAAGCCATGCGGCGCAGCACCACGAAAGACCCCACCACCGCCGAGGTGAGCCCCACCAGGATTACCGCCAGCAGGCCGCGCAGCATGAAGCTGTAGCGCAGCGGCTCCAGCAACAGGTCGGCCAGCTCACTCATACTGGCCCCTGCTGCAGCAAGTGTCACCCAAGAGGGTGTGGCCGCCGGGGTGCACTACGTGCATCTGATCGCCGTAGGCGGCCGTCAGATGCGGCTCGGTGAGCACCTCCGCCGGGCTCCCATCCGCCACCAGTCTCCGGTTGAGGAGGAGCACCCGATCGAAGCGGTCACCGGCCAGGTTGAGGTTGTGGGTGCTGAGGAGAACCGTCACCTCACGGGTGCGCAGGGCAGCCAGAGTGTCCAGCACCTCTTGCTGCGAGGGCCAATCCAGCCCCGCCAGGGGTTCGTCCAGGAGCATCAGCCGAGCCTCTTGCGCCAGCGCCCGGGCAATGAAAGCGCGTTGTCGCTGGCCGCCCGAGAGCTCCCCGATCTGGCGCCCAGCCAAGCCCGGGAGGCCCACCGCCTGCAGGCTCTCCTCCACGACCGCTCGATCCTCCGGGCCCGGGCGGCGCAACCACCCCACGTGCCTGGTCCGGCCCATCATCACCACATCCCTCACCGTCACCGGGAAGGCCCAGTCCACTTGCAGGCGCTGAGGCACGTAGGCGATGCAGCAGTGGCCGGCGGGGCCGGAGCCATACACCGCCACCTGCCCCCGGGCCGGGGTCACCAACCCGGCAATGGCCATGAGCAGGGTGCTCTTCCCTGAGCCGTTGGGCCCCACCACCGCCACCTGCTCGCCGGACGCCACCTGGAAACTCACCCCCTCCAGGGCCACCACTTCCCCGTAGCGGACGGTGAGATCCGTCACCTCCAACGCCAGCGTCCCGACCTGATGGCCCACCGGCCGCCGCCATGTTCCTAGCATCCTATCTCTCCTAGCGCAGGGCCTCGACTATGGCCGTCACATCGTAGCGCATCAGCGCTAGGTAGCTGTCTGCCGGCCCCCCAGGCTCACTGAGTGATCCCGTGTACAGGTGCACCACCTTCACCCCAGTGTCCTGGGCCAAGCGATCGGCCAGTGCGGGGCTCACCGTCGAGCCCACGAAGACGGCCGGTACCCCCAGCCGCTGCACCGTCTGCTCCAGTTCGGCCATCTCCTGCGCCGAGGGTTCGGCCAGGGTGCTCAGGCCCGGTATCACCGTACCG
>JBMNTK010000236.1:0-5714 GCA_050945695.1 Anaerolineae bacterium
GATGGCCGGCTGACCGACGGGCACGGGCGGACGGTGGACTTCCGCAATACCGTCATCGTGATGACGTCCAACGTGGGCACGCACTACATGGAGAAGAAGGGCGGCGCCCTTGGCTTCCAGGTGCGGGCTCAGGAGAAGGAAGAGGAGGTATCCTCGACGGCCCAGTCGGTGGATGAGAGCCTGAAGCGTACCTTCCGGCCCGAGTTCCTGAACCGGATAGACGAGATCATCGTCTTCCATCGGCTGACGGAAGAGGACGTGCGGAAGATCATAGACCTGCAGATGCGCGACATCGAGAGCAGGCTCCAGGAGCAGGGCATCTCCCTGACACTGACTGAAGCGGCCAAGGACTGGCTGGCTGCCAAGGGGTACGATCGCCAATTCGGTGCCCGGCCCCTGCGCCGTACGCTGCAGCGGATGGTGGAGAGCCCGCTGAGCATGAAGATGCTCAAGGGCGAGATCAAGCCCGGCATGCACATCACGGTGGATCTCGTGGACGGAGAGCTGGTGTTCGATGCCCAAGGGGCGGATGCAGACGCTGTCCAGATGGCAGGCGCCTCGGTCTAGAGGACCGCGCTAGGAGAACAAGAAGAGGGTCGGCTCGAGTAGCCGACCCTCTTCTGGCTTAACCGGGGCCCGAGGCTTAGCCCTTGAGGCCCGTCAGGCTGATGCCGCCGATGATGTAGCGCTGGCCGGCGAAGAAGATCAGGACCAGCGGCAGCGTGGCGATGAGTGAGGCGGCAAAGGTTCGGTCGTAGTAGATGTACTGCTCGTCCCGGAAGAGGGACAGCCCCACGGTTATCGGGTACTTCTTGAAGTCACTGAGCACCACCAGGGGCCAGGTGAAGCTCGACCACTCCGACATGAATGTGAAGAGGCCGATGGTGATCAGCGCCGGCTTGGCGAGGGGCAGGATCACCTGCCAGTAGATCCGGAAGCGGTTAGCCCCGTCAATGCGGGCTGCGTCCTCCAGCTCCATGGGGATGTTCAAGAAGAACTGACGCAGCATGAAGATGCCATAGGCGCTGGCAAACCCTGGGATCACCACCCCGGCCACCGAGTTGGCCAGGCCCAGCCGCCACACGATGAGATAGGTGGGGATGAGCAGCACCGAGTAGGGCAGCATCATGGTGGCCAGGATGAGGATGAAGAGCGTCTCTCGCCCGGGGAACTGAATGCGAGAGAAGGCATAGGCGGCCAGCGAGTTGATGAACGTCTGGACCACCAGCACGATGCTGGCATACAGCAGGCTGTTGCGGAGATAGAGGGCGATGTTGCTGTTGAACCAGACGTACTGGATAGACTCCAGGCTGAAGGTCTTGGGGATGAGCGAGTAAGGATCTGCGGTGAACCCGCGCGGCCCCTTTACGGCGCTGATGACCATCCAGTAGTAGGGGAAGAGCATGGCCAAGGCCAGGGCTATGAGGACGCCATAGCCCAAGATGGTCGTGAGTGCCCGGCTGGCCCGACTCCCCCTGCGGGCCGTCACGCCCCGCCGGCCCACGGTCACACCGATCTGGCTCATAGGTATCCTCTTCTAGAACAACTGCTGCGAACGGTTGATCCGCAGCTGCGCTATGGACAGGACGAAGATCACGACGAAGAGCAGCCAAGAGATGGCCGAGGCGTAACCCATGCGGAAGTACTGGAAGCCTTGACGGAAGATGAGGAACTGCATGGTGGTGGTGGCATTGCCCGGCCCGCCTCTGGTCATCACGTAGACCTGGGTGAAGACCTGGAAGGCGGCGATGGCTAGGGTCACGGTAACGAAGAGGGTGACGTTGTTGAGCAGCGGCACCGTGACGTGGCGGATGGTCTGCCACCAGTTAGCCCCGTCAACGTTGGCAGCATCGTAGAAGTCCTTGGGTATGTCCGCGAGCCCGGCCAGGTAGAGCACGGTGTAGTACCCCACGGTCTGCCACACACTCATGATGATCACCGAGGGCAAGGCCAGGTTCTTCTCGAACAGCCAGTTGGGACCCTGAATGCCAATGCTGGCCAGGATCTGGTTGAACATGCCCCGAGGGCTATAGAGCCAGACCCAGATCAGGGCGATCACCACCATGGGGGTAATCGAGGGCAAGAAGTAGATGGTACGGAAGAAGCTCTTGGCATAGCGGACGCTGTGCCCGGCCAGAGCGAGGGCAAACCCCAGGATGGTGATGGACGGGACGACGCCGATAACGTAGAGCGTCGTGTTGCGGAGCGCGGACCAGAAGATAGGGTCCTTGGTCAGGGCTTCGCGGTAGTTGTCCAGGCCGACGAACGGATGGGTAGGAGAGATCACGTCGTACTGGAAGAAACTGATGTAGAGCGAGACCACTATGGAGATGACTGAGAAGACAATGATGAACGCGATGGCGGGTGAAGCGAACAGATACCCGGAGATCCACTTTCCCGGCTGCCGCCAGAGAGGCGGCCGGACGTAGATGCCCTCTCGCCGGGTAGCGAGGCTTCGTTCCGACACGAACTCCCTCCCCGTCTGTGGGATTAGGGAGAGCCGGCCCAGGTGCGGCCGGCTCTTTGACCCCTAGTCGTGTGATCAGCTAGGCGCTGGTGCGGCGGGCGATGACGTCCCGGACGTTCTGCTCGGCCTGCGCCAAGCCTTCCTTGACCGACTTCTGGCCCAGCATGACGTACTCCAGCTCGGTACCGATGGCGTCGTTGGCCTCGGTGTAGAACGGGAAGTACGGATACACGCCGCCGAGCTCGGCGACTTCGGGCTTGACGGCCAAGGCCGGGTGCAGCGCCACCTGCTCCTGCCAGGCGTCGGTCTCGAAGATCGCCCGGTGCGGGGTGGTGCGGGTGGAGAGCTCGAAGCGGGTGATGACCACCGGCGGGGTGGTGCAGTAGGCCATGAGATCGAAGGCCGCGTCTGGGTTCTTCACCTGCCTGGGGATGACAAACATGTTGGACCAGGTGATGACGGCCGCGCTGGTGCCGCTGGGGCCCTTGGGGTACGGGATCAGCCAGTACTCGAACCCTTCCGGAGCCTGATCGTCGAAGGTGGTGGTGGACCAGGTCCCGGCATAGGCTAGGGCAGCCTGGCCCTGCATGAAGATCTGGGTGTCCTGGCGGTCAGGCGAGATGGGGAAAGAGCAGGTTTCCAGGAGCTCCAGGTTCACCTCCAGTACCTCTGCGGCCGCATCGGTGTTGAAGGTGGGCTCGGTGATGGCATCGTTGTGCATCTCACCGCCGTTGGAGCGCAGCCACGCAGCGAAGCTCTCGATGTAGCGGAAGCTGTCGACCAGGATGCCGGCTTGGGTGATCTCGTTGCCCTCTTTGACGGTGCAGGCCTTGGCTACCCGGACGAGATCATCCCAGGTCTGGATGTCTGCGCCCTTGGGGTCGAAGCCGGCCTCGCGGAGGATGTTGCTGTTGACGCCGATAACGCCGGAGTCCGGTCCCTCCCAGGGCACGCCGTAGAACTTGCCGTCCTTGGACCGATAGGCGGTGGTGGAGGTGCCCAGGAACTGGTCCTCCGCCAGCTCGGGAACGGCATCAATGTAGTCGTTGAGGTCCAGCAGCACGCCCCGGTCGTAGAAGTCCCGGGCCCAGATGATGGAGGAGTGGAGCACGTCAGGTGGGGTGCCAGCGGCCGAGTCAGCCAGGACCTTCTGGATGTACTCGGATCCGAAGGCTACGTACTCGTACTCGATCTTCGCGCCTTCGCGCTCGGCGGCGTAGTTCTCGGCCAGCCAGTCATACCACGCGGCATCGCCCAGCGACTGATCGGGAGAGTGCCACGACCGGTAGCGCAGGGTGACGCCCCCGGCCGGTGCGGCTGGCGGCGCACTCGTGGCTGCGGCCTCTCCTCCTGCTGGGGCAGCCGGCTGCTGGGTGGCGCCAGCGCAGGCAGCAAGAGCGGCGGCGCCTGCGGTCACGCCAAGTGACTGAAGGAAACGACGACGGGACAGCGACTTACGCACCATTCCTCGCCCTCCTCGAGAGACACTCGCCAGACGGCTGGTGCACGCAGTGTGCGTAGCCACCTGGCACACTGTCGGAACCGCTTGAAGACGTCATGCAGCGCTATATATAGGCCAATTGTAAGGGTACGTCAAGGGTTAGTCCCTACATCCGCACCACCTTGCTGGCGGAGAGCATGATGTCGACCAGGGAGTACATGTTGGACACCGTCCCCACTTCGACCTGGTCCTTGAGGCCCAGGTAATCCAGGCAAGTGCCGCACAGCAGTATCTCCACGCCGCAGTCCGCCAACGCGCGCAGGTCATCCAGGACGGGCGAACCCTGGACGGCCAGGCGTACGCCGGTGTTCATGCAGATGATGCGATCTGGCTTGGGCTCGATCTCGGTGAGGGTATAGATGAAGGTGCGCATGAGGAGCGCCCCCAGGTCACGATCGCCTGTCCCGATGGTGTCCGAGGCCAGAAAGATCACCGTCTCGCCCGAGGGAGGAGCGGGGACCGCCTCGGGGGACGGGGCGGGAGCGGTAGTGGCCCCGGCGGGCGGCGCCACTGTGACCACGTAGTTCCCTTCTGAGACCTCGATCTCGGCGTTCCACCCCGACCGACGGGCCATCCGGGTTACGTTATCGGCCGCGGTGCGGTTGTCCACCACTACCACCACGGCCTCACCGGCCTGCATGGCGCGGCGAGTGAGGACCACCGGTTGAGGACAGGCCAATCCACGAGCGTCTATATGCTGCATGTCTAGCGTCCTCCCGAACGGAAGTTGGCGTGATGATGCCACAGCAGAAGGGGACCACCAAATGGGGTCACGGAGGGGGCGGTCTTTACGCTGAGCTTACGTTATCACCACGAGAGGTTTACAGACGGCCCGTGTGGGCGATGGTACGCTCTAGACGCGGTTTACCCTTCCACTCCTTCTGTTTCGAGAGCGGGGCGCTGAGGCGAAGGCGGCGCCCTGTTCTCACTTTGAGGGCATGAGCGCACGCCAAGAACGAACGTCTGGATGAGAGTAGATGAGGGGGAGTCTAGGGTGGTTGGGGGAATAAACGGCCCCGCCATGCCGTGTGCTGGTGAGTTCTGAACCTGCTCACGCAGGTGGGGTCTGCACCACTCCTTCAGCTAAACCTTTTGAAGGGTTTCCGCATCCCGAGCGAGATGTAAGACCCCTGTCTTAGACTGTTGGCTCAGAACGTGTTCCCGCATCACGTACACAGCAGAGCCGTCTCTAACCTAGCATATCAGTGGTATAGCAGCAAGTCAGGCTCGAGTGCTATCTCTCTAGCGGCTGCCACTTCGCGCTGAGCCCGCACCAAGGGCCCGACCTCGAAGTGGCGAGCTACGTAGACCTCCTCGCTGATAGGTCCATCCAGCGGGTACACCCGCCAGAAGAGCTGGGGGGCGCAAACGAAAATGGCGACGTAGCGGGAACGGCGGCCCGCAGTCGTACGGAAGTAGAGCCGTACCATCTCCAGGTCTTCGCCCAGGGCCGTTAGCAGATCCTCGTCACCGGGCTGGCTGTTCCAGGCGGCCGTGCGCAGCTGATCCCGTATGCGCTGCATGACGGTGGCTCGCCTTTCGGGCGTACTGACGTCCAGATAGAGGCTCAACGCCAGTCGGCCATCTGCGTCGAATCTTTGAAGTAGAGCAAATTCCTCGTTACTAACCACGACTCCTCCACAACGACGGCGGGCCGCCCTGGGGGGAGCGGCCCGCTTCACGGTTCGATCATCCGCTGCGCCATGCTGCTGGCCGTAGCGGACGTTTGGTGGCGCCGGTCATACT
>JBMNTK010000237.1:0-5702 GCA_050945695.1 Anaerolineae bacterium
TGCTTTCTTGTCACGTGTCACGCGTCACGTGTCACGCCGATCTCATCGTAGCGCCAGGGCTGACCCCAGAGCAGCCCGGAGTGGCCCTCCCAGAGATTCCCCATTGCCACGGCCAACTTGAGCACCGTATCCACCACCTGGCTATCGGTCTGGAGGTCCCAGTTCAGCTGGCCCTCTACCCACTCACAGTGAAAGAAGATGCGGCAGAGCAGGGGGCGCACCGTGTACACCTGGCAGCGTCCACCCGGGCCGAGGAACGGACAGGCCGAGCCACCAGCCCTGTTCGTGAGCATGTAGGTGCCGGTGAAGGGGCTCAGGGTGCAGTGGCGCTCCACCAAGCCCTCGACGGCGCGGCGAAGCGAGATCTTGTCGGTCGGCTGCTCCAAGTAGGTGGCCAGGGCGATGAGGTCGGGCAGGGTGACGGCCACCACGCGCCCACCAGCTTCCGGCATAGCGTGGCAGCAATCGGCGCCGCACCGACGCCAAGCGACCGGCCCACAGAGGCCGGCCGCCTGACTTTGCAGATATTCAGCTGCGTCCCAGAGGGTGCGTTCCGTAGGCAGCCTACTTCACCACGAGGTGGAATTCCTGGGGCTCTGTCCGAGGGCCGGCCGGCTCGAAGCGCGGCTGACCGCTGCCGGCGACGGCGATCTCGCGGCCGATGCCCACGTCCCAGTAGAGGTGCGCGTTCTCGCCCCAGCGGGCGATGAGATCCTCAGTGGGCCGCCACGAGGTCGCTCGCGTCCACCCGGTGAGGGTGTCGTTAGGTTCGCCCACCTGCCAGACGTGTACCACGTACCACAGGTCAGGAGCCAGGTCGCCCACGCCGGTCCACATGAGGATGAGCTCTGGCGCTGCGACCTGGGCGCCACCACGTGGAGAGAGCGGCTCCAGGGCGCGAGGCTGGGCCGGTCCACCCATGGACATGAGCGAGGCGGTGCTAGCAGTAGCGGCGGCCAGCGCGGCGGGCTCTGGGGTTGCGGTGGCCTCAGCTACCGGCTCCGGGGTGGGCTCAGGGTCGGGTCCGCCTGACTGGGGCGGTGCCGGCACCCGCACGATCTGGCCGAGCCTGAGCACCGTCCACTCGGTCATACCAGGGTTGGCGGCCAGGATATCATCCACCGTGGTGTCGTACTTGCTGGCCAGGTAGCCCAGCGTATCGCCACTCTCGATGGAGTGCTCGATGAACTGAGGCTCCGGGGTAGCAGTCGGCTCGGGGGCGGGCGTCGGCACTGACGCCTCCGGCGCCTGCGTGGGGATGATGACCTCCTGCCCCAGGCGAAGGATGCTGCGCTCGGTGAGGTCTGGGTTCACAGCCAGGATCTGCGCTACCGTGACCCCGTACTTCTCCGCCAAGTAGAGCAGGTTGTCCCCGGACTCGATGACGTGCACCTTGGGCGCGGCAGCTTCGGCCGGCGCCTCGCTGGCGGGAGCCTCGGCGGAAGCGGCCTTGGCGGGAATGACGATCTCTTGGCCCAGGCGAAGGAGTGAGCGCTCGGTCAGGCCCGGGTTGGCGGCCAGGAGCTCATCCAGCTCGAGGTCGTACTCCAGGGCTATGCTGCCCAGGACGTCGCCGGCCTGCACCACGTGCACTCTGGGCCCGGGTGTGGGGGTGGCAGTGTCGGTGGGCGCAGGTGTCGGGGTGTCGGTATCAGTAGGAACGGGCGTGACCGTGGGCGTGGGCGGGACCGGCGTGGCGGTGGAGACGGTGGCAGCCTCGAGTGCGAGGCCCGGTTCGGTTTCCTCAACCGTCGGGGCCGGAGCCTGGGCCAGTACTGTGGCCGGTGGCGGTGTGTTCGTAACCGGGCGCGGGGACGCTTCCGACTTCAGCGTGCGATCCCTCAGGCCGGCTATCACGGCACCTGCCACGATTGCCACCGCCACCAGCGCTAAGGCGGGCTGTAAGTAGCCACTGGATCGCAGGTCCTGCCCGCACAGTAGGCAAGACTGAGCCTGCTGAGCCACGCGAGCGCCGCACCGGGGGCACCGACGAGGTTCTTTGTCAATGGTTGCCATGGAGTTTCCTGTAGATTCTTTGCCATCCGGGCGGCCAGCTAAGGAGAGGAATGGCCGCCACCGCTGCTAGACTAATCCAATTCGAGGCCTGACGCAAGGGTGTCTCCGTGAACCGGATGCTCACCTCATGCTGGCCGGCGGGGACGTCGAGAGTGATGACCCCCAGGGGGCCACTGGGACGGATGGGCGTGGGGACGTCGTCCACGTAGGCCTGCCACCCGGGGTAGTAGTAGGTGTGGAAGTGAAGCTCACCCGCTTCCGGCGCCTGTACTCGCACTACCTGCACGTGCCCGCCCAGGTGGACAGGCTCCACCACCGCACCAGGGACAGCCGACTCGGCCAGCGGCAGGGTCTCGCCGGCGAGGTACGCTTCAACCTTGGGCGAGTCCTGGGGCATCTCCTGGGTCCAGGCGGTCATCCCGCGCATGTCGCTGTATTTCAGCTCGAATTCCACCGTGCCTACGGGCTGCTCGGACCGGGGGTTGGGGGCGGTGTGTTGGGGATGGGCGTAGGGCAGGCTGGCCCCGACCACGGCCAGTGACAGGACCAAGACGCCTGAAGGCCCACCCCAGCGGGCCAAGCGGGCGCCGGTGATGCCCGCGAGCCCGGCAGCGCACAGCCCGGCCGCTCCCAGCAAGCGCCAGGGGAACTGGGCTAGGGACAGCATGGTGACGGTGCGCCACACGAAGCCGCTGGGCCCGATCATGAGGAAGACGTAGCCCGCCAAACCGATGCCGAACAGGAGAGCCACCGGACGCAGGCGGCGACTGCGAGAGGCCAAGGCCAGGCCCGCCAGGGCCAGCGCCACCGGCGCTAGGCCCAACTGGAAGGGCATGGTGTCGTCGGGGCCGGCCACGGCGTAGCCGTACTCCCAGACGGGGGAGAGGAGTTGCCCCAGGTAGACGAAGTGGTCGGTGAGGGTGTAGGTGGCTCGCGTCCACTGCCCCTGGACGATGTTGCCCCGCTCGGCCAGGGAAGGCAGCAGGGAGAAGGCCGCAATCGCCGTCCCCAGCGCTCCCGCGGCCGCCGGCCGCGCCCAACCGCTCAGTGACCGCAGCCGGCCGGTGGTTGCCAGCCCCAGCACGGCCCCGAGCCCGAGGAGGGGGACGAACAGGAGAGCGGTGACGTTATGGGCCAGAAGCAGGAGCCCGAACGCAGCCGCCGCCCCCGCAAGCGTCCGTCGGGAGGGCGCGGTGGCCAGGCGCCAGAAGGCCCACAGCGCCCAGGGGAAGAGGGCCAAGGCGCAGGACTCGGCCAGAGCGGCCCGCACGTAGATGTCCACGAAGCGATAGGGGGTGTAGGTGTAGACCACGGCGGCGACGGCTGCCCCGGCCGGGCCCACCAGCGCTTCTGCTAGCAAGAACATGCCTACGCAGGAGACCAGGATGGACAGGGCAAAGGTGGCCTTCACTGCCGCCGCGATGCCCAGGCCGGCCAGGTGGAACCCTTCGGCCACGTAATAGGCCAGCGGGGAGTAGAAGACGAAGGTCGGATAGCCGTAGCCCAGGGCGTGGTCGGGCCCCCAGCGGGGGATGAGGACGCCATCGCCGATAGCGCGGTCGAACTGGACCAAGAAGAAGAGGGTGTGGGGGCCGTCGTGGGCGTCCAGGAAGTAGCCCGGCGCCAGGAGCGGCCAGATGGCGAACGCGGCCAAGACGAGGGCCAACGCCAGGTAACGGCGACGGGCGCTCATGCCTGGCCCCCTCGCCGGCGCGTCACTGCCCAGATCACAGCCGAGGCTCCGTAGAGGCCGAGAGCAAGCAGGGTGATGCCGGTCCCCACCTGACGGATGAGCGTGTCCTCGAAGACGAGCAGCAGGACGTGGCGGCCCTGGGGCAAGGGGACGCTGATGCGGCCCAGATCACCTTCCGGGATCACCGGTGCCCTGCCGGTCACCGCGCCGGTGGTCTCATCCAAGATGTAGGCGTTCCAGCCCGGGTGGTAGAAGGTGTAGAAGCGGATGACCTGGGTGTCGTCATCGGCCTGGAACCACACCTTCTCGTGGGTGGTCCCCATCTCCATGGAATGGACGGCCAGCTTGCCGGTGGCGTAGGCCTCTGTGTAGTCCACCTTGGTGGTGATCTCGATCCCGGCCATGATCTGATCGGCCAAGGGGGACCAGCGCGGTATCTCCTGCACCCAGGCAGTAGACCCCGTCATCTCATCGGCGCTCTGCTGAAAGCGCATGAGCCCCTGAAGGGAGACCGGTCCCTCCGCGGGCGGGCGGACCTCACTGCGCAGATAGGGGTAGACGGGCAGGATGATGAGCAGGGCCCAGAGGGTCGTCGCGGCCAGGGCACCGGGGCTGGGGCGCCAGCCGGTGAAGGTGCCCGTGCCCAGGAAGGCCAGGCAGATGGTGGTGAGGGCCAGTAGGCGCCAGGGGAACTGGGCGAAGCTCACCAGGCCCAGGGCGTCCCAGACTGGTTCCGAGGCAGGCAGCATGAGGAACACGATGGCGAGGGTGACCGCGCCCAGGTAGCGGGCGCTTCGCCGCCAGGTCGGTGATAGCCGGGGCCACTGCAGCAGGCTCAGCGCTGCCAGGGCCAGGGGGGCCAGCCCCAACTGGAAGGACATGCCGTCATCGGGGCCGGGCAGGCTCACCCCGAATCCCCAGTCTAGGCGGAAGAGCTGGAACGGGTGGACGAAGTGGTTGCGATACTCGTAGTAGCCACCCACCCACTGGTCGGTGCGCACGTGGGCGTACTCGAGGAAGGCCGGCAGCCAGAAGATGGCGCTCAGGCTCAGCCCCAGCCCCACGCCGGCGGCAGCCGGAAGCAAGGTGTGCGCGGCATGGCCGAGCGCCGAGGGCCAGGACTGCCGAGAGAACAGCCGACGAGGCTGGGCCCGCTCGAAACGGTGCCAAGCCCGCACCAGGATGTAACCCCCCAGGATGGGCGAGAAGAGGAGAGCGACCAGGTTGCTGCTCAGCATGAGCCCCGCGTAGGCCAACCCGGCCACCAGGGCCCCTCCGGGCGGGCGGGCACGGGCGCCAGTGGGGTAGAGCCGACCGAAGGCCCATAGGCACAGGGGGACGAAGGCCAGCGCTACCGCCTCTGCCAACGAGGCCCGCACGTACATGTCGGCCAGGTGATAGGGCGCGTAGAGGTAGAGTAGGGCCCCTAGGACGGCGCCGGGCGGGCGGCTGTAGAGGCGCAGCCACAGGTAGGCAGTGAGCGCGGAGCCCACCGCTGCCAGCCCGAACACCCCCTTGACCGCGTCCTCAAACCCCAGCCCCAGCAGGTGCAAGGCCTCCCCGATGTAGGAGGAGAGGGGGCCGTAGATGTTGAAGAAGGGGTAGCCGTACCCGAAGGTGAAGTCCGGCGCCCAGCGTGGGTAGAGGATGCCGTCCTGGATGGCGCGGTCGAACTCGAAGAGGAAATAGACGCTGTGACGGGCGTCCTGAGCCCCCCAGTGGTAGCCGGGCATCAGCAGGGGCCCGATGCTGAAGAGCGACAGGCCCAGCAGCAGGACCAACCAGGCCCACTCTGGCACCCCGCGATCAGTCTTCACGGCCCAACTCCAGCGCACTGTTGCCGTCCGCCAGGGGCAGCCGCTCGCCTGTCTCTAGGTCGTAGAGGCCGACCACCAGGTGGAGGCCATCCCGGGGGCCGGCTACGTCCACGTATACCGGGTGCTCGTCCACAACGATCTCACCCGGTCGCCAGGAGGTGGTGGGGCGGGTGGCG
>JBMNTK010000238.1:0-5678 GCA_050945695.1 Anaerolineae bacterium
CCTAACGCCGAGGGCCTTCGGCCGCCGGCCGGATCCGGGTAGGGGCAGGCCACCGCGCCTGCCCCAGAGGGCGGACGGGGTCGTCCGCCCCTACACCCATAGTCGCTGCGATACCTACCGCGACCCACAGCCTAGGGTGTGCTGATGGGACTGCGCGCGCCGGCAACGCCCCTACCATTCCAGGTGCATGACCGGCGAGCCGGGGACATCGAGGCGACATACGATGCCGCCGGCGTAGGGCTGGAGCCGGTAGGCGGTGCCCTCCACGAGGACGGTGCTCTCGGGGCCCAGGGGAGCGCCCAGGTGATGGGCACGGGCATGGCGGGCGAGGTCGCCGTCTGGTACGTCAGCCTGTGTCTGGGCTAGGCGGGCTAGGGCACGAAGCTGGGACGTGTGGTCGGGGGCGATGGAGTAGTAGTGGGCCAGAATCTGTTCGGCGGTATGACCGGCTTCGGCCAGGGCCCGGGCGCCGTGTTGGCATAGGCCCAGCCCGTGGCCGTACCGGGGACCGGGTACGGGACAAGGGACACCACGAAGGTAGGGCAGGGGCCCGTCGTCGGTGTGCCCGCCGCAGTTGGCGCTGTACATCGTGCACATCGGCTGGCCCTCCCAGAGCAGGACCAGGCCCGCCGTCTCCCGAACGGCTTGGTCGGAGCGGGGGTGAAGGCGGGAAGGGTCCCAGACTTGGCAGTGCGGGCCCCGGCACAGGTGAGCGCCGGGGTGGCGCGGGTGTAGGACGCTGTGGAGGGCATAGGTCCGGGCAGCGATGGCCTGAGCTTTGAGGGCTTCCAGGGGCCAGAGGGCCGGCATCTCAGCCGGGACGACGCCGCGCAGGTACTCCTCGAGGTCCAGTTCACGGACGACAGCGCCATCGAGGACGCGTATGGGATCAGTTACGGATAGATGATGCAACATGGCTAACTCCCTGTTGTTGGTAGGACGAGGTTCGTTCCTTTGCCAGTGTAGGTAGGGCAGAGGCGGGAGGATGGCCCGGGGGCAAAGTGGACAGAAAAATCCGATTTGGCGCAGCGGAGGGAGGGGGCAAACGGGGTGCTAGGATTAGAACAAATGTTCTAATGACGACGGAGGAGAGGCAATGGAGAGGCGGGCATGTCGGGCAAAGACCCGAGAGGGCAGGCGGTGTCGCAACGCGGCCCTGCCCGGCTCCCCCTATTGCGCCATCCACGCTGAGGGCACTCGACGGCCGACGATTCTGGATGGGGTGTTGCCGCGGGAGGAGATAGAGCGGCTGGAAGAGTTGATGGCCGACCCGCGGGTAGACGATGCCATGATGGTGTTGGCCTACGCGCTGCGCCAGGCGGTAGCGGAGGGGGCGGATGCCAAAGAGGTGATCCGGGCGTGCGACTCCTACGTCAAGGCGCTGATGGCCCGGCACAAGATCTCAGGCCAGGCGGCGGAATCTCTGGAACAGGCCATCGAGGCAGCGCTGGACGCGATAGCGGTGGAGTTGGGAATAGAGTTGTAGGGGGCGACATGGGGCTGGAAAGGAAGGTGGCGCGACTGATCTCGGCCCGGCCGGCGGTGACAGCCTCGGCAGGTGACCGGCCGGGCTGCGCCTTCGGTTATGTGGTAGATGAGCGACTGGTTGCGATCAGGAATGAGCTAGGGGAGCTGCGTACGATGACCCGCTGGCTGTTCTTCCTGGTGTTTTCGACCTTCGTTAGCGTGATCGTGCAGGGGCTGTGGTAGGGGAGAGCGCCGATGACGTGGAGCCTACTCTTGCTGTTTTCTCGTTAGCCACGTCATCGGTGTCTCAAAGATCCAAGAGGATGCGTAGACGGTCTTCTACGAGGGATAGGGTGGGCTGGGTGACGGTGCCCCAACGTTCTACTAGCCTTTCTATGGCGATAGGACGGATGTCCTCGCACCCCGCCTTCCGGGGGATTGACGGGAACGTGGAGAGGAATGCCGCGCTCGGTAGTAGTAATGGGCAGGACCACTACCAGGCCGGCTGGACCCTGGTTGAAGGCATCGGTAGATACCACCAGTGCCGGGCGTCTGCCGGCTTGTTCGTGACCGGGGGTGGGGCCAAGGTCTACCAGCCAGATGTCCCCGCGGGAAGGCAGGAAGCCGCTCACGGCTCATCCAGCCCGTCTGACAGGGTTGCCTCCCAGGCACGGCGCTCTTCTAGTAGGGCCTCGTAGGCTTGCTGGTCTTTCCGCAGAGCCACGTAGGCGGCATTGGTCTGAGCCAGGATTCGCTGACGCCTATAGGCCTCGACCGCCTTGGCCAGGACTTCTTGTATGGTTTCTCCGGATTCCTCGGCCAGTTGAGCTAGGGTGGCGTGAGTCTCTTCCTTGATGCGCACCGTGGTGCTCATCAGTGAACTCCTTAGTAGACCGTTTTGTAGACAAGTGATAGGCGAGCCGAGGGGTGACGGCAAGCGCGATGGAGAGACGGTTAGAGCGGGGGATTCGGCGGTTGCTGGGGGACCCGGCGCTTTTCTCCCGCTACGTGATCGGAAGGGAGCTGCGGCCATATCAGCTGGAGATCGTGCGGGCGGTGCTGGAGTCGGTCTGGGGTAAGCGCGGGCTGACCTTCACGGTGATGCTGGCCCGACAGATGGGCAAGAACGAGCTATCGGCGCACTTGGAGTGTTACCTGCTGAACCTGTTTCGCCGCCGGGGTGGCAATGTGATCAAGGCGGCGCCCACTTTTCGGCCGCAGGCGGTGCTTTCGCGGATGCGGCTGCGCGAGGTGTTGGATAACCCCTGGAACCGGCGGGCTTACCGGCTGCGCGGGGGCTATACCTTCGAGCTGGGCCGGGCGCGGCTGATGCTGATGTCGGGAGCGCCGGAGGCCAACGTGGTGGGGGCCACAGCGAACGTGCTGCTGGAGATTGACGAGGCCCAGGACTTCTCGCCGGAGAAGTATGACCGGGACTTTCGCCCCATGGGGGCTACCGCCAACGTCACCACGGTGCTCTATGGCACGGCCTGGACCCAGGATGGGCTGCTGGAGCGAGAGAAGCGGCGCAATCTGGAGTTGGAACGGCAGGACGGGATCCGCCGCCACTTCCAGTACGACTGGCGGACACTGGCAGCCATCTCGCCGGAGTACGGGGCTTACGTGGCCGGGGAGAGAGAACGCCTGGGGGCGCAGCATCCCCTGTTTCGCACCCAGTATGAGCTGGAGGTGCTGAACGACGAGGGGCGGCTCCTCTCGGCGGAGCAGCTGGCCCAGTTGCAGGGGGATCACGAGCGCCGGATCCGGCCGGTGCCAGGTGAGCAGTACGTGGCCGGGGTGGACTTGGCGGGGGCAGCGTTAGGTGCGAGCGCGGGGAGCGCACTCCTGCACGATGCGGATAGGCGGCAGGCGGAGCCGGGGCGAGACAGCACGGTGGTGACGATCGGACGGGTAGAGGCGGCAGAAGGTGAGGGCTTGCCTCTGCCTATGCTCCAGGTGATCCAGCACTACTGGTGGACGGGACGACCACAGGTGGAGGTCTACGCCCAACTGCTCGATCTTCTGCGCACCTGGGATGTACGGCGGGTGGCGGTGGATGCCTCGGGGATGGGGGCCGGGATGGCGGACTTCCTAGAGGCGGCCCTGGGCGAGCGAGTGGAGAAGGTGGTCTTTACCCAGGCAAGCAAGAGCCGGCTGGGATACGAGATGCTGGCGGCGATCAACCGGGGTGGGTTGAAGGTCTACCGGGATGATGGCTCCCCGGGGCACGCCGAGTTCTGGCGGCAGATGCGGGCGGCCCGAGCGGATCTGCGGGCCAACCGGACGCTGGCCTTCTACGTGCCCGAGGGGGAGGGCCACGACGACTTCGTGATGTCGCTGGCGCTGTGTCTGCGGGCGGCAGGGGAAGCGAGCGTGGCCCCGGCGGGCACGGTCCTGGCGGCAGGGGACGTGTTGGACGAGGAGTGGTGAGCTCTTAGGGGGCTGGGCGGGGTGGTGTGTGGCGGTAGATGGCCCGGCGATAGCCTAGGTTGCGCAGGATATTCCACTCCAGCCCGGTACGTGAGCGCGAAAGGCGCGACCAGATGGACTCCAGCGAGTAGAACTGGCGCCGTACCCACTCGAAGCCCTCTTGCAAGGCGTCGGGCGAGAGCAGCCGAGGTTGGAAGACCACATCCGTCTTTCCGTTGTACTTAGACCAGTCGTAGGTCAGCAGACGACCCTCGCGCTCCAGGCGAGAGAAGAGAGCAGTGCCGGGGAAAGGCACTACCAAGCTGATGGTAGCGCTATCCAGGCAGATCTCCTCAGCGGCTTGGACCGTCCGGGCGAAGACATCCGGCCCGTCGTGGTCGAAGCCGAGCATGATGCCGGCCTGGACGGCGATGCCGTAGCTGTGCAGCTTGGCCACCACCCGGCGGTAGTCGGCGACGCGGTTGAAGGCCTTATTGGTACCGTTGAGGCTGGCTTGCGAAAAGGACTCCAGACCCAGGAAGAAGGCCTTACAACCGCTGTCGGCGGCTGCACGCAGCAGCTCATCGTCTTCGGCCACGGCTACTGTGGCCTGGGCCGTCCACCACTTCTTGTAAGGGGTGATGGCGCGAAAGAGGGCCTTGGCGTAGGTGGGGTCGGCAGCGATGTTGTCGTCCCAGAAGACGATAGGCTTGCCCGGGATAGAAGCCACCTCCTCGGCCACTTCCTCGGGTGGGCGAAAGCGCAGCTGGCGATGGTAGAAGTGCGGCAGGGTGCAGTACTCGCAGGCATAGGGACAGCCGCGGCTGGCGATAAGCACCCCCTTGCTGTACCAGCGCCCTTCCAGCAGATCGCGGCGGGCATGGGGTAGGCCGGTGAGCGAAGGGGGCCGTTCGGCTCGGTAGAGCGGCTGCAGATGACCCCGGCGGAAGTCCTCTAGCAGGCGGGGCCAAGTATCTTCCGCCTCCCCCACCACGACGGCGTCGGCATGGGTACTTGCTTCCGCTGGCAGCAGAGTGGGGTGCGGGCCCCCAAGCACCACGGGAATGCCGCGCTCGCGGTAACGCTGGGCGATCTCGTAAGCGTGGGGGGCGGCAGGCGTGGTGCAGGTGATGGCCACTAGGTCAGCCGGGCGGGAATAGTCCACAGGGGTGATGATCTCATCGGTGTGATGTACCTGGAAGTCGTCCGGCGTTAGGGCAGCCAGCAGCGGCATGGTGAGTTGGGGAAAGCGGATGAACTCACCCTGGCGCAGGTTCCTGGTCAGTGGCGCCTCGGCAGTAATGAACTCGATCTTCAAGGTTAGCCCTCCGGTAACAGCGGCGTACGCCTGCTGGCGATTTGATGCGTGTTTTGTAGCCCCATTTGCCTGCCAGAAGCTGCCAGAGTGGGGGCCTGAGGCTATCACAGTCTCGCAAATGGGACGGGGGAAGGCACATGGAGTGGTTAGAGGCGTTTTTCGCTGATGGGCGGGTGAGCACGGTTTTGGGGTTGATTTTGTTGGATGTGACGTTGGCGGTGGCAGTGGCGGTGCGGCGAGGGGAGTTCCAGGCCCGCAGGCTGGCGGACTTCTTCCGCACCATGGTGGTTCCCTACCTCATTGGCTACATGGGGGTGTATGGGGCGGGCTACTTCCTGGATGAGCGCTACCTGGGCCCCTTTGCTGAGGTGCTGGGGAGTGGGTTCGTCTGGGCCGCCTGGCTGGCACTGGTGGCCAACCTGGTGGCGGACATCCTGGAACACGCTCGCTCCATGGGGTACGACAAAGTCTGATGGCGGGGGAG
>JBMNTK010000239.1:0-5668 GCA_050945695.1 Anaerolineae bacterium
CCGGCCAGAGCGACGAACTGGACCACGATGACGCTGGAGGCCGGTCGCCACCGGCCCTCGAAGGGCTCACCGGAGATGAAGCCAAAGAGCACGAGGTCGTAGACCAGGTGGAAGATGACCATCATGATGATGGGGATCCCTCGCAGGGCATCCAGCTCCCAGAACCGGGCGGAGCCGCCCTCGTGGGTGAGGAGGAGGAAGCGGCCCAGGCGACGAAGCACATCGGCGAGCGATACCGCACCTCTCGTCTCTGCCGCCGTGCCCTGGTTCACGAGCCCGCCCTTGGCTTGCATTGGCCCACCTTGCACATATCTCCTGCTAACAACCTTGAGAGTAGCGGAGGGCAGGTGCCCCAGTCAAACCACGGGTCTGCAGGCGACGACGTTCGGTGGCCCCGCCACCATGAGATCCTTCGCTTCGCTCAGGATGACATAAGTAGGAGTGAGGGCTCCACATGGGGGCGGATCGAAGTACGAGCGCCTCGCTGAGGGGTAGGAGATCCTTCGCTTGGCTCAGGGTGACATAAGTGGGAGTGAGGGCCCCGTGTAGGGGACGGGGCGAGATGCCAGCGCCTCGCCCCGCAGTAAGAGACCCTTCGCAGCGCTCAGGATGACATGAGCTGAGGTGCGCTTCTCCCAGGCGGTGAGGCGCACGCCCCACCGCCTGGGAGAGGGATAGGCAGGCTACTCGCCGTGCGCCTGTCGGACCACGTCCCGCATGGCCTGTTCGATGATGACCTGATCAGTGGCCGTGGTGACGAAGAGGAAGCCCTTCTCGATCCAGTAGCGGGGGTTGTCCCCACCGTAGATGCCGGGGAATTTGCCCGCACGCCGGCAGGCGGCCAGCACCTGCATGATGGCCTCCTCGTGCCGCTGGCGGTCCTCCTCCCGCGAGAGGTCGAGGCCCATGGTGGCGGCCAGGTCGTTGGGGCCAACCCAACACCCATCCACGCCTTCTACCGCCATGATCTCATCCACATTCTGCAGGCCGGTGGCGGTTTCGATCTGGACCGCCAGGAAGACCTGATCGTCGGCCCAGGTGACGTAGTTCGGGGCCTCGTAGTAGTCCACGGAGAAGGCGCCCATGGAGCGGCCGCCGCGTGGGGGATAGCGCATGGCGAAGGCAGCCGCCTCGGCCTGCTCCCGGGTGTTGACCATAGGGACCACGATGCCCATAGCTCCCCGGTCGAGCAGGCGGCCGATGTCGTAGAAGTCGTTGCGGGGCACCCGGGCGACGGGGGTGGCGGGCCCGAGGCTGATCTTGGCGAAGGCGTCCATGACGTCGTTGAGCTCCCAGGCCCCGTGCTGGCAGTCCACCAGGACAAAGTCGAACCCGGCCCGGGAGTAGGACTGAGCGAGGAGGGAGGAGCCGGATGTGCACACCACACCGAGAGCCGGCTTGCCCTGGGCGAGGCGCTGCTTGGTCAGGTTGGGTCGCATATGGTGCGTCTCCTGTGGTTGGTGGGGCGATGATACGACAAGAGGGCGACGCAGGGTAGGCGAAGCCCTACCCCATCACCTGCCGTTGTCCTGGTCCCCGCTCAGATCACCGCGCCAGAGGCGCTGCATCTCCGGCGATGTCTCCAGCAGCTGATCCAGCTTGCCCTGTGCCTCCACCCTGCCGTCCTTGAGGACGATGATGTGGTCGGCCCGGCGCAGCACGGCCCGCCGGTGAGAGACCACCAGGCAGGTGACCTGGCGGCGGGCAAACAGCCGCTCCCAGAGTTCCCGTTCGGTCTCCACGTCCAGGGCGCTGGACAGGTCGTCTACCACCAGCAGCTCGGCATCGCGCACGAACATCCGAGCCGCCGCCGCCCGCTGGCCCTGTCCGCCGGAGAGTCGGACTCCCTTGGGGCCCACCACGGTATCCAGCCCATCGGCCATGAGGGAGACATCCTCATCGAGGATGGCTGCGCTCACCGCTTCTTTCAGGTCCACCTCGGACTCGGGCAGGCCCATGAGGATGTTGTCGCGCAGGGTCTCGCTGAAAAGGCGGGGCACCTGGGAGGTGTAGGAGGCGCGGGGCGGCACCAGGAAGTCTGCCGGGTCCTCCACCCTCTCCCCATTCCAGTAGATCTCCCCCCGCTCTAGGGGGACCAACCCCAGGAGGGCCCGCAGGAGCGTGCTCTTGCCCGAGCCGATGCGGCCGGTGACCACTGTGAACGAACCCCGGGGCAAGTCGAGGTCCACGCCCTCCACGCCGCGACCGCTATCGGGGTAGCGGAAGGTGAGGTCCTTGGCCTGGAGACGCTCCAGGCGATGCGCCTCGGTCTTGGCCTCGTAGGGCACGGGAGGGAACTCGCCGCGCATGTACACCGGGGCATGCTTCACCGGCGTATCCGGCGGGGCGTCCTGCAGGAGCTCCACCATGCGCTCGAAGGAGACGCTCACCTGCTTGTAGCGGGCCAGAAGGGACCCAATCAGGAAAGAGAACTCGGTGGCGTAGCCGAGGTAGAAGACGAACAGGGCAAAGTCGCCCACGGTGAAGGTGCCGGCCTGGATGGCCTGTCCGGACATGAGGAGGATCAGCCCCGTGCCCAGGTTGACGGCGTTGTAGAACACCGAGTGCATCACTTCGTGGAACACCCGGTCGCGCAGGGCCGCGACGCGCCGGTTCTCGCTCAGGCGATCGAGGTGCTCGATCATGCGGTCCTCGGCGTTGGCCACCTTGACGGCCTGGGCCGAGTCGAACAGCTCGGCGATGAAGTCCACCACGATGCCGGACGTCTTGCGGCTGGCCCGCCGATAGGTCGTGAACCGCTCCCGGGCCAAGTTGGCGGCGACCACCACCAGCAGGAGAGGGATGAAGACCACGACCGCGATCTGGGCGTTGATCCTCAGCATCACCACCACGGCCACGACGCTGAAGACCATGGTGCCCACCAGGAACAGGATCTCGTGGAGGAAGCGGGCTACTTCCTCTACGTCGCCCCCGAAGCGGCTGATGGCCTCGCCGGTGGAGTAGGGGAGAGACCGGGCTCCCGGTCGGTCAAGGATGTGCTCGAAGAGGTTGCGCTGCAGGAGAGCGCGGATGGTGAAGGACCACTGGTAGTTGAGGGCCACGTCTGCAAACACGAAGACGATCCGGGCCACGCCCACGGCGACGATGAGCCCGGCCAGCGTCCAAGGACCGAAGGCGGCCGGGGCGTCCCCGGTCAGGGCGTTGAAGAACTGCTGGATGATGAGGCCGCTGGCCTGAGGGACGGCGGCGAAGATCACGATACGCAGGGCTACCATCAGGGTGAACTGGCCGATCCGGTAGCGCGTCATGGCCCAGAGGTACTTCCAGGTAGGCAGGGGCTTGGGCGCCGCCTCCCCGGAGCGGACGATGCCTTGGGCGTCGAGAGTGGCTGAAGACTGGGTCATGCCAGCACCTCCTCCAGCCCAGTCTTGAGCAGGCGGCTGAACCGCGAGCCAGGGTCTGAGGCGAGCGCCTCCCGATCTCCGTGTTCCAGGATCTGGCCGTCTTCGATGATCATGATCTCGTCAGCTCGCAGGACGGTGCCCAGCCGATGGGCGATGATGATGCCGGTGCGGTTCTGGAGCAGGCGCTCCACCGCGCGCTCGATGAGTTGCTCGGTGGCCGGGTCCAGCCGGGACGAGGCTTCGTCCAGCACCACCAGCCCCGGGTCCTTGAGGAAGATGCGGGTGAAGGCCAGGAGCTGAGCCTCGCCGCTGGATAGGCCGGCACCTCCGGACTCGATCTCGGTGTCCAGGCCGTCGGGCAGCGACTCGTACCATTCCTGCAACCCCAGGTCCTGGATGACGCCGAGGATGGTCTCGTCGGAGATGCTGCGGTCGAAGAAGGTCAGGTTGTCGCGCAGCGAGGCGTGGAAGAGCTGGACGTTCTGGGTGACCATGCCTACACCGCGGCGCAGCTCGGCGATGGATAGGTCTTTGATGTCCACGCCCCCCAAGCGGATGGCGCCCTCCTGGGGCTCGTAGAGGCGGAACAGGAGGCGGCTTATCGTGGTCTTCCCGGAACCGGTGCGCCCCAGCAGGCCCATCGTGTGGCCCGGCTGCAGGTGGAAGCTGATGTTTCGCAGGACGGGCTCATCGGTGTCGTAGCTGAACGACAGCCCGTCGAACTCTACCGACAGGGGCCCCGGGGGCAGGGACTTCCGACCGGACTCGGTGATGGTTGACTCGGTCGCAAACAGCTCCCGTATTCGGGTCATCCCGGCCGAGGCGCGCTGGAGGTCCTCGAGCTGCTGGGAGATCCGCTGGATGGGACGGCTGATGAGGTTGGTGTAGTTGAAGATGAGGTAGACGGTGCCGATCGTGACCAGGCCGGCCTGGTAGACGTAGGCGCCCACGGCCAGGGCGAGAGCATTGCCGATGACGAAGATCAGGGTGGAGGAGTTCATCATGACGTTGGTCATGAGCCCGGCCCGCATGTGCTCGCGCAGGATGCGGCGCATGAGTTCGTAGAAGCGGCGCATGACGTAGGCCTTGGCCCCGCTGGAGCGGATGTCCTCGGTGCCGGCCAGCCGCTCCTCCAGGAACCCGAAGAGCTCGGCGCTGGCCTGGCGGGCAGCGTGCCATTGGGGAACGGCGATGCCCCGCAGACGGTTCAGGACCGCCATGGCCAACACGACGAACCCCGTGAGCACCAGGCCCACCCGCCAGTCCTCACGAAACAGGAGGCCCAGGATCACGACCAGAAGCAGGGCGTTGCCCACGAGCTGGATGGTGAACTGCGAGAAGAAGTTGGACAGCGACGTCACGTCACCGTCCACGCGCTCGATCATCTCGCCCGGCGTGTGCTTGTTGTGGAAAGACATGTCCAGGTGGAGGCAGTGCCGAGCCAGATCGGACCGCAGGGCGTTAGTGGAGGTCCAGCCGACGTTCTCACCCAGGTAGGCGGCTCCCACGGCGGCCACCTGCTGGGTGAGGGCCAGGGCGATGAAGAGCATCGCGGCCCGCATGAGATCGTTGACGGCGGCACCACCCCGGGCGGCATCTATGAAGTAGCGCATGATC
This sequence comes from Anaerolineae bacterium, assembly GCA_050945695.1. Taxonomy (GTDB): domain Bacteria; phylum Chloroflexota; class Anaerolineae; order DRVO01; family DRVO01; genus Ch71. Next base: position 4,983 of record JBMNTK010000239.1, read on the forward strand.
TGAGGGTTCACGGCCTGCAAGGCGATGCTGCCCAGAAGCAGCACGGCCAGCATGAGCACGCGTTTCTGCTGGGGGCGGATGTAGACGGCCAGCAGATTCCAGTACTGCCGGAGCGGAATCCTCATGAACGCACCCTCCCTCAGGGGCCTGGAGGAGATCAATCGCCTGCCCTGGTGGGCCAGAGGCGCCTCGAGTGAACCGTTGTCCCGGAATGGAGGTCCCTCCCGGGGCCAGTTAGCCCAGGCCGGATGGGCCTGGGCTTGTGTCTGCTCTGGTGGTAAGCGCGGCCGACCCGGAGTATAGCCCGGCGAGCCGGATCTAGCACTCACGGCACCGATGATGCTGGTGGGGCTGTTTCGGCGCGCGAGCTATTAGATAACGCACCAGGTAGAGACTACAACCCCTGTGCTCGTAGGTCAAACTGCCCCTCACGCAGAGGCGCAAGGACGCTAAGGGCAGAAGGGGCAAGTGGCTTTGCGACTTTGCGCCTCTGCGTGAGGCATCCGGGTGAGGCGACCGCGCGCGCCTGACGCCCCTTGGTGTCATTACGAGCCCCTCTCCCTGTCATTCCGAGCGAAGCGAGGCGGAGAGCCCTCGAATGGAATTCGGGGCTAAGGGGCCTTCGGCCGGGCGTCGGCCTTCGCCGACGCCGTTGCGCGCCTGGGGCCTGGGCGCACCAGCGTGCG
>JBMNTK010000240.1:0-5588 GCA_050945695.1 Anaerolineae bacterium
AAGTCGTAGTCGAGCAGGCTCTGGGAAGTGTCTAGCACAGATACCTCAGGCAGGAGCTTTGCCGGGCTTGCTACCCCCCTCTATAATCGCGCCTGGCCAGGGAGGCAAGTGATGCGGCGCGTTGGCGGGGTGTACCTGGCGGTTCTCGTCGGGGGGTTCTGCAGCCTGGGCCTGGAGATGACCGCCTCGAGGCTGCTGAACAGCTACTTCGGTTCCTCACAGATCGTGTGGGCCGTGCTCATCGGCCTGATCCTCGTCTACCTCACCATCGGCTCGTACCTGGGCGGCCGCCTGGCGGACCGCTCGCCGACAGAGGAGCGGTTCTACCGGCTCATCCTGTGGGCGGGGCTGGTGGTGGGGCTGATCCCGTTTGCGGCCAGGCCCATCCTCCAGCTGGGCCAGGCAGCCCTGGAGAGGTATGCCGCCAGCCTGCTGGCTCTCTCCGTCCTGGCAGTGATGGCGCTCCTCGCCGTGCCCATGATCCTGTTGGGGTGCGTATCGCCGTTCGCCACCCGCCTCGCCATTCGCCAGGTGGGGTCCTCGGGCAGCGACTCGGGCCGTGTCTACGCCCTTTCCACGGTGGGCAGCCTCCTGGGCACGTTCGCCACTAGCCTGGTGCTCATCCAGGCCATCGGCACCAGGAACACCTTCCTGCTGCAAGCCGCGCTCATGCTGGGGGCCGGGCTGTACGGCCTGCTACGGCAAGGAGAGCTGCGGCCGGCATACCTGGCGATGCCCGCTGCCGTCGTGGGGTTGGCGGTTCTGGTGCCTGGCGGGGCCGTCAAGGCGGTGCCCGGGATGATCTACGAGCGGGAGTCGCCTTACAACTACATCCAGGTGGTGGAACGGAACCGGGCGCGGCTGCTCCTGCTCAATGAAGGCCAGGGCATCCACTCGGTGTATCACCCGGAGATGGCCCTCACCGGCAGCGTGTGGGACCTCTTCCTGATTGCCCCCTACTTCAACCCCGCCCCCCACTCGCCGGATGACGTGGATAGCCTGTGTTTGATCGGGCTGGCCGGGGGCACCATCGCCAAGCAGTACACCCAGGTGTACGGGGACATCCCCATTGATGGTGTCGAGATTGACCCAGACATCATCGCGGTCGGGCGGCGGTTCTTCGATATGAACGAGCCCAACCTCAACGCCGTGGCCGCCGATGGGCGCTACTTCCTGGCCCAGTCGCCCCGACAGTACGACGTCATCGTCATTGATGCCTACCGGCCGCCCTACATCCCGCCCCACCTGACGACGGTTGAGTTCTTCCAGGAGGCGCATGGCCACCTGACGGAGCGGGGGGTAGTCGCCATCAACGTGGGCCGCTCCCTCCGTGACGACGCACTGGTGAGGGCGCTGGCGGCCACCATGGCCGAGGTGTTCGCGGACGTGTACATCGTTGATCTGCCCCTTTCCTCGGCGGGGCTCAGCAATAGCATGGTGGTGGGTACCAAGCAGGCTTCGAGCGGAGAGGACTTCCAGGCCAACGTGGCCTCCCTTACCGACCCTCGGCTGGTGGAGGTCTCGCGCCGGGTGGAAGGGCGGATTCGGGCGTCCTGGGAAGGCGGACAGGTCTTCACTGACGACCACGCGCCGGTGGAGCAGGTGGTCCATCGCCTGATCTTGGACTACCTGACGGCCGGGGCGGACTGGGTCGGGACCTGGCGTTAGCTCAGCCCAGGAAGCCGCGCTTGAGGGCCTCTAGGTGCTCCAGCTCGTCCGCGGCGGGCAGGGGGGAGGCACCCACCGGATCCTGGCACCTTTCGGGGGTGCCCAGCAGCACCTCGGCCAGGTTGGCTACCCCGGCGCCCAGAACCTCCAAGTCGTAGCCGCCCTCCAGCACCGCCACCAACCGGCCCTGGCAGTGCTGATCGGCCAGGGCGAGCGCCCGCTGGACCAGGTGGTCGAGCCCGGGGAGGGTGGCACGGAGGTTGGCCAGGGGATCGCGCCAGTGAGCGTCGTAGCCGGCGGAGAGCAAGACCAGCTGGGGCCGGTAGGAGCCCACGAGGGGCTCGATCACCTCGGCCAGCAGGTAGCTGAAGGACCCGTCGCCGGCGCCGGGGGGCAGGGGGAGGTTGACAGTGTAGCCCAGCCCTGGGCCTTCCCCGCGCTCGGCGGCGGAGCCGGAGCCAGGGAAGAGCGGCCGCTGGTGGAGGGATACGTAGAGCACACGGGGGTCGTGCCAGAAGGCCTGTTGGGTGCCATTGCCGTGGTGGACGTCGTAGTCCAGGATGAGCACACGCTCCAGGCCGGCCTCCTCCAGGGCGTAGGCAGCGGCGCACGCCGCGCTATTCAGGAGGCAGAAGCCCATGGCCTGCTCGGGCAGGGCGTGGTGCCCTGGGGGCCGGACCAGCGCCAGGGCCCGCTGGGCGCGGCCATCGAGGACTGCCCGGACGCACTCTACGGCGGCACCTACGGCGCTCACGGCGGCCAGATACGAGCCGGGCCCGATGTAGTTGTCCTGGTCTATGCGGCGCACCGGGGGCTGGGAGGCTTCGTGCAGCCAGGTTAGGTAGGCTGGGTCGTGTATCCGGGTGATCCAGCGCATAGGCGCCGGCTCCACCGGAAGGAGGACGAGTCGGTCCAGCACGCCGCGCTCCCCCAGGGCGGCCATCACGGCGCGGAGCCGGCCAGCGTTCTCTGGGTGAGTGGGAAGGTCATGGCCCAGGAACACCGGGTCATAGGCATAGCACACGGTGCTTTGGGAGGAGGGGAGAGATGACATCAGGCGGTCCTCGTCAGGCAGCGCCCCGGCCGGTGATCGGGCTGGCGTGCGCCTGGATGGCTGGGCAATCGGGCAGGCACGGGTGGGAGGGTGTCAGCGCGCCCTACCTGCAGGCGGTTCGGGGTGCGGGAGCTGACCCGTTGCTGATCCCGATGGAGCTGCCGGAGAGCTCGCTGCCCCGCGTGGTCGCGATGATGGACGGGATCCTGCTGGTGGGCGGAGGCGACGTCGAGCCGAGCTGCTACGGCGCACAACGAGACCCGAAGTGCGGCCCCTCCGACGAGAGGCGCGACCGGAGCGAGATCGCCCTGGTCCACGAGGCACTCCGTCAGGGCAAGCCCCTGCTGGCCATCTGTCGCGGGATACAGGTGCTCAACGTAGCGCTGGGTGGAACGCTGCACCAGGACATCCCCAGCGACTTCCCGGACTCCACCCTCACGCATAGCGATAACCCGCGGCAGTCGGTGGCCCACACGGTGCGTGTGGAGCCGGCGAGCCGCCTGGCCGAGCTGGTAGGAGCGCAGGAGATGGGTGTCAACAGCATGCACCACCAGGCGGTCAAGGACGTGGCCCCAGATCTGCGGCCGGTGGCCTGGGCGCCTGACGGCGTGGTGGAAGCAGTGGAGATGCCGGGCCATGCGCTCGTGCTCGGCGTGCAGTGGCACCCGGAGGAGCTGGTTGCCGAGCACCATCACGCCCGCCGGCTGTTCGAGGCGCTGGCTCACCAATCCCTGGCCTGCCATAAGGGCTGATAGACGTCGAGCCGGCGGTGGGAGAGCAGGGGCAGCCGGGCGCGGAAGCCCCGGACTACGGCCGGCTCGTACTGCGCGGTGATGACTTCATTGCGGCCCTCGGGTGCCCGCGCCAGGACGTTGCCGTGCGGATCCACGATGAGGCTGGGGCCGTTGAACCGGTAGGAGGCATAGGCGCCTTGGAGGGCGCTGCCCACCACGTAGAGCCCGTTGTCCAGGGCCCGGGCGCGCAGGGCCAGCTCCCATTCAGCCGCCGGGCCGAGCCAGGCAGTGGCTACCAGGGCGAGCGTACCCCCACCGGCGGCCACCAGCCTCCCGACCTCGGGGAAGCGGGTGTCGTAGCAGATCCACATGCCTGCCTGCATCCCGCCTGCATCGAAGGTGCCGACGCTGGTGCCGGGAGCCGCCCACTGGCGCTCGGTATCCCACAGGTGGGTCTTGCGGTAGACATAAGAGACGTCGCCGGCGGAGGACAGGAAGACCATGCTGTTGTACCGCACTCCGTTGGCCAGTTCCGGGAACCCGAGCGCCACGCCCAGCTCCAGGCGTGCCGCTGCCTCGCGGAGGGGAGCCAGCTCCGGGCCTTCGGCCGCGACCGCCAGGGGGGCGACCTCCTCGGGCGGCAGGTAGCCGGTCAGGGCCAACTCGGGGAAGACGATGAGGTCAGCACCGCGGTCGGCGGCCACCTCCATCTGCCCCAGCATGGTGGCTGTGTTGGTGCTCAAGTCTCCCGGTGTAGGGGCGAACTGCCCGCAGGCTAGCACCGACATCTCTTCACCTCCCTCATCGGGCCGGATTCTAGGCTGCGGCCGGCGCCCGGTCAATGGATGTTAGGGAGATCCTCTGCGGTCTCAGCGGCGGAATTCCCAGGGCGATTGCATCTTCTGCCTCGGCCGGCTCGGATTGCTGAGGAGTGCGCGCGCCCACGCGCGCAGTGTCCCCGGCGCGCCCGCGGCCTGGGCGCACCAGTGTGCGCCTAGTAGCGCGCACTCCTCGGGGTGAGTGTCACTCCGAGTATCCCCTGTGCCATTCCCAGCGAAGCGAGGAATCTCTGGCTTTCGAGAGGGGCGGATCCCTCGCTTCGCTCGGGGTGACAAGAGAAGAAGGCGGGGTGATAAGAGAAGAGGGCGGGATGACAAGAGAAGGGGGCGGGACGGTAAGCAGGGCTCGCCCACGCGGCAGGGGGCCGGTCCCACTAGCCCGCACCAGGGCGCGCGGACTCCCCAAAGGGGGCGCCTGAGCCAGCGGAGACGCAATCGCCCTGTGGAGTTCCCGGGTGTCATTTCCACCACTGAGACCCAAATGCTATACTTAGCACTGCTCCCCAAGTACTCACCTCGGAGGGACTCAGTTGTCGCTTACGCTGGCGCAAAAGATCATCGCGGCGCACTTGGTCGAAGGCACCATGGAGCCGGGGAGGGAGATAGCCCTCCGCATAGATCAGACACTCACCCAGGACGCTACGGGCACCATGGCCTACCTGGAACTGGAGTCCATGGGCGTGGACCGGGTCAAGACCGAGCTGTCGGTCTCTTACGTTGACCACAACATGCTGCAGAGCGACTTCCGCAACGCCGATGACCATCGCTACCTGCAGAGCGTCGCGGCCCGATATGGCGTGATCTTCTCCCGACCGGGCAATGGCATCTGCCATCAGGTGCACTTGGAGCGCTTTGCCCGTCCGGGCCGCACCCTCCTCGGTGCCGACTCCCACACTCCCACTGCCGGTGGTATGGGCTCTTTGGCCATCGGTGCCGGTGGGCTGGACGTGGCGGCCGCCATGGCGGGGGAGCCGTTCCGGTTGCAGATGCCCCGAGTCTTGGGTGTGAGGCTGGTGGGTCAGCTGCAGCCCTGGGTGAGTGCCAAGGACATCATCATCGAGCTGCAGCGGCGCCTGACCGTGAAGGGCGGCGTCGGCCGGGTCCTGGAGTACTTCGGGCCGGGCGTGGCCACGCTCTCGGTTCCGCAGCGAGCCACCATCACCAACATGGGGGCCGAGCTCGGTGCCACCAGCAGCCTCTTCCCCAGCGACGAGCGCACGCGGGAGTTCCTCCGCGCTCAGGCGCGCGAGGACCAGTGGGAGCCGCTGACCGCCGACGAGGGGGCCCAGTATG
>JBMNTK010000241.1:0-5578 GCA_050945695.1 Anaerolineae bacterium
TATGTCTCGGGGGCCCGTAATCCGCACCGACTGCTTACAGTGGGCACGGATTAGGGGCAAGATGCAACCGTTGGCTCGCCCCCCACTTCGGCTTCCGCGTCAGGCGGAGGCGCGGGGGTCACGTGGTGGGCGGCCTAGGAGGATCCGCACGTCAGCTCACATCTAGCAGGGAGGGGACATGAAGACTGGACGGACGCTGTCTCGGCGCAACTTGCTTCGCCTATCAGGTCTAGCCGCCTTCAGCCTAGGCGCCGCTGCTTGCGGTGGTGCCACGCCCGCACCGGCAGGCAGTGGGGGACAAGCGGCTGCAGCCACCTCGGCTGCCTCCCCAGCAGCCGCCACTGGGGAGAAGACGACTGTTCGCTGGCAGGATTGGCCCGACTGGGAACCTAACCTCGACAAGATCATGGCCAGGATCGAGCAGGACCTGCCCCACCTCAACGTCGAGTTCGAGACGCTCGGCGACGGCTTCGAGGACAAGACCCTGGCCGCCATGGTCGCCGGCACCGCCCCTGACGTGACCACCGGTTGGGGACCCATCTTCCGCGTCTGGGCCGAGAAAGGGCAGCTGCTGGACCTGCAGCCCTTCGTGGACCGCGACTTCACCGCCGAACGCATCGCCGACTTCCACGAGTTCCAGTGGAACGGGATGGTGGCCAAGGACTCTGGGATCCGCTTCGCCGTACCCTTCTACGTCAACCTCATCATGCTCTACTACAACAAGGAAGCCTTCGATGAGGCGGGGGTACCCTATCCCACGGCGGACATGGACCACGACGACTATGCCCAGATGCTGATGGCCACCACCAAGGTCGAGGACGGCAAGGTCGTCCGCTGGGGTGGCTCCATCACCCCTTCGTCGTACGATCGCTTCCAGGTTCACGTGCAGGCCTATGGCGGCCACGTGGTGAACCCGGACGACTGGACCGAGTGCTGGCTGGGCAAGGACGAGGCCCTGGAGGCACTGGAGTGGATGCGGGCCCGCCTATGGGACGACAACTCCATCGCTCAGCCCATGCAGCTTCAGGGCATCGGGCAGGCCACCGGCACCCAAGCCGGCCCGTGGGCAGCCCGGATGCTGGCTACTGAAGAGGGCGGCATGGGCGCGGTTGCCTTCTACGCTACCGAGAGCCCCTTCGAGTTCGCCCTTACCCACATACCCGAGGGGCCGGCCCGTCGGTCCACTCTGGGCACCACCGACGGCTACGCCATCTACAAGGGCAGCAAGAACATCGAGGGTGCGTGGGACCTGCTCAAGTTCCTCACCGACGACTTCTTCCAGGGCATGGTCACGGAGACCTGGGGCGGCATCCCGGCTCGGCTCTCGCTGCTGCCTAACTGGAAAGACACCATCATCAAGAGCTTCCCGACGCTCGAGAACGCCAACATGGATGCCATCCTAGAGGCTCTGGAGTGGGGTTACCCGATGACCACCGAGGAGTTCAAGGTCCACTCTGAGTCCCAGTCCGTCATCGAAGCTGCCCTGCAGAAGGTCTTCGAGGTCGGCGACACCCCGGTGGACTACTTCATCCAGGTGGCAGACGAGGTGACCAAGATCAACCGCGAGGGCTAATCGGTCCTCGCACTGCGTTGCGGACGCAATCGGGGACGCACGACCCTGCGTCCCCGATGCCGCCTTACCGCGCTGGCGTCACTCTGCAGGAGGGGACAATTGGCGGAAGCTCTGGGCGCTGTCGGGAGTACCCGCAGGGGGCTGTCCCAGCGAGCTCGCGAGGAGATAGCCGGCTATCTCTTCATCAGCCCCTGGATCATCGGGTTCTTGATCTTCACTGCCGGTGCGATGCTCTTCTCCCTCGGTCTGGTGTTCTACAAGACTGACCTGCTCACCGGCTTCAACTTCTACGGTCTCAGGAACATCACCAAGCTGGTGGAAGACCCCCTCTACCACAAGAGCCTGACCGTTACCTCGTATTACGCCTTTGCGGTGGTGCCGCTGAGCCTGGCCATTGGCCTGCTGATCGCCCTGGGCCTGAACCAGGGGCTACCCGGCCAGGGCTTCTGGCGCACCCTCTACTACCTGCCCTCGGTCACGTCGGGCATCGCGGTGGCCATGCTGTGGACGTGGATCTTCCATCCCGATGCCGGGCTGCTCAACCAGGCGCTGCTTGGGCTGGGCATCGAAGGGCCGCGCTGGCTCTACTCCGAGCAGTGGGCGGTGCCTGCCTTCATCATCATGGGGGCGTGGGGGGCAGGGGGGAACATGCTCCTGTACCTGGCGGGCCTCCAGGGCATCCCCACCCATCTCTACGAGGCGGCCCGCATTGACGGAGCCAATTCCCTGCGCACGTTCCTGTCCATCACGCTGCCCATGCTCTCTCCAACCATCTTTTTCAACCTCATCATGGGCATCATCGGTTCGTTCCAGATATTCACCCAGGCCCTGGTGATGACCGACGGTGGACCCAATAACGCCACCCTCACCATCATGCTCTACCTCTACCGCAAGGGCTTCGAGCAATTCCAGTTCGGCTATGCTTCGGCCATCGCCTGGTCGCTCTTCGTGATCATCTTGCTGCTCACCCTGCTGGTGTTTCGCAGCTCGGCGGCCTGGGTCTACTACGAGGGGGAGGTACGCAGATGACGGCCCAGATAGCTTCGGCCACCCCTTCCGCCACCAAGCGTGGGATCAACCGCTACCGCGTCCTACACTGGTTCTGGCGCTCGGTGATACTGGTGGCGGTGGCGGGCGGCTCCATCATCTTCATCCTTCCCTTCGTCTGGATGGTTTCCACCTCCTTCAAGGCCAGCGAGGAGGTGTTGCGCTTCCCTCCCGTCTGGATCCCGCAGACGCTCCGCTGGGATAACTACCTGGAGCCCTGGGGGCGGCTGCCTTTCGGCACCTACTACAAGAACACCCTCACGGTGGTAGGCCTCAACCTAGTGGGCACGCTGCTTTCCAGCTCACTGGTGGCCTACGGCTTTGCCCGGCTGCGCTTTCGGGGGCGCAACCTGCTGTTCTTGATCCTGCTCAGCACCATGATGCTCCCCAGCCAGGTGACGCTGGTGCCCACCTACTACTTGTTTGCCAAGCTGGGCTGGGTCAATTCGCTGAGGCCCCTCATCGTGCCGGTGTACTTCGGCAGCGCCTTCAACATCTTCCTGCTGCGCCAGTTCGCCATGACTGTTCCGCTGGAGTTGGACGACGCGGCCAAGATAGACGGGTGCGGCTTCTTCGCCACCTACTGGCGCATCATACTGCCGCTGCTCAAGCCGGCCCTGGGGGTGATCGCCATCTTCCAGTTCACCTACGACTGGAACGACTTCTTCGGCCCGCTGATCTACATCAACAGTCCCAAGCACTTCACTATCGCCCTGGGGCTGCGCACGCTACAATCCACCATCCTCTATGTGCCCATGCAGCACATAATGGCCATGACCCTGGTGGCCATGCTGCCGGTGCTGGCCGTCTTCGTGGTGGCCCAGCGCAAGTTCATCCAGGGCATCGTCATCACCGGAGTCAAAGGGTAACGGCAGCCTCACCTGCCGTCCCCGCAGGAGGAAGCAGAGAGTGTCTATCGGCAACAGCCCTGGCGCCTACGATACCATCCAGTCCATGCTGGAGGCTCACCGGCCCCGGCTCCTCTTCCGAGGTACTACCCCGGCCGAGTTCCGGGCCTGGCAAGACCGTTTCCGTGACGCCTATCGTCAATGCCTGGGCCCCTGGCCGGACCCGGCAGAGCCCAACGTGCGGCTGCTGGAGGAGCGCGACTTCCCGAGCTTCACCGCCACTCGGCTCCACTTCCAGTCTTCCCCCGGGGTGACCGTCCCTGCCTACCTGCTCTTGCCTAAGGGGATAGCGCCCGGGGAGAAGCGCCCGGGCATCCTGGCCGCCCACGGCCACGGCGATGGGCGCCACAACGATGGCAAGGACGACCTCCTGGGGCTGGACCACGGTGACCCGGAGCGCGCCGCCTCCATCCGCCGCCAGAACCTGGACTACGCCCGCCAGGCCGCCGAGCGGGGCTATGCTGTCATCGTGCCCGACTGGCTGCCCTTCGGCGAGCGCAAGGCCCCGCCCGAGTGGGTGGGCCGACGGGATCGCTGCAACGTGGTGGGGATGGGCTGGTCATACCTCGGCTACACCATGCTGGGCCAGAACATCTGGGACGGCATGCGCGCCCTGGACATCCTGGCGGCCCGGCCGGAGGTGGATCCGGAGCGCTTAGGCGTCATTGGCCTGTCCTATGGCGGCACCATGGCCCTGCACCTGGCCATCAACGACCCTCGGCTCAAGGCGGCCGTGGTCAGCGGGTACCTTTCCACCGTGCGGGGTGACGCCATCACTATGCGCGGTCGGGGCAATTTCTGCCTGGGCCAGCACGTACCCGGGCTGCTGCGCTACGGGGACATCCCGGAGATGGCCGGCCTCATCGCCCCTAAGCCGCTGCTCATCGAGTCTGGGCAGAAGGACCTGTGTTTCATCATCGAGGATGCTCGGGAGGCCTACCGGCGGCTGCGCGCCATCTACGACGCCTCTGGCCACCCCGATGCCCTGGTTTACGACGAGCATCCCTACGAGCATCGCTGGCACGGCGCCCTGGCCTGGGACTGGCTGGAGCGCCATCTGTGACCCGGTACCGAGCCTATCTTCGGAGGCTGTCATGTATGTGACCCTGCTGTTCGACGTCGAGGACTTGGTGGACCCGCGGGCCGACGACACCACCCTACGGGTGGCGGAGATCTTCACCGAGGCGAACGCCCCCGCCACCATGATGATCGTGGGTGAGAAGGCGCGGCTGTGGGAGCGCCGGGGCCGGCAGGATCTCATCGCTGCTATGGCCCAGCACGACGTCGGCCTGCACACCAACTACCACTCTGTCCATCCCACCGTGGCCGAGTACCTGGAGGGCAAGGACTGGGATGAGGGCATCGAGGAAGTGGTGGAGCGGGAGCGAAGCGGCGTCACCGACATGACGCGCATCCTTGGCCGCGAGCCCTCCTGCTGGGGGCGGGCCGGCTCCACCTGGGGCCCGCAGGTCGCCCCGGCTCTGCAGCGCCTGGGCGTGCCGGCGATGATGTACTCCTACACCCACCTTGCCGACGCCCGCCACCACATCCACCGCTTCTGCGGTACGCTCTCCTACTACTGGTACTTCGGCGGCTACGACAAGGCCTTCTCCGACGATGCTGCCTACGCCGAGGCGTGGGACGGCGTTTTGACCCACATCGCCCGCAACCAGGAAGAGGGGGTGCCCTGGCTGGCCCAGTTTGTCTGCCACCCGGTCACCATTCGGGCCGAGGTCTTCTGGGACTTCCTGAACTACAACCGGGGCGTCAATACTCCCGCGTCCGAATGGCGGATGCCACCCTACCGGAGCGAGGAGGAGTGGGAGAGGGCCCAGCGCAACCTTCGCCGGTTTGCGGAGGGAATCTCACGGCTGCCAGGGGTGCAGCTGAAGACCGTGCGGGAGATGAACGCCCTGGTAGCTCCGGAGCCCAAGGTGGTGCAGGCGAGCGACCTGGCCGAGACGGCCCGAAGGGCCCTGGAGGATGGTCAGATCAGGGCTTATGGGCCGCTGGTCTCCCCGGCCGAGGCCCTGTACCTGTGGGCGGCTTG
>JBMNTK010000242.1:0-5505 GCA_050945695.1 Anaerolineae bacterium
CAAGTGGGCCGACGTCGGTCCCCTTCATCACGGCTTCTTCTTGTCCTGCAACCGGCTTTCCCACCTGCAGGTGAACAACCGGCCCTTGCAGTAGCCCTCGAAGCTCTGTGTGCCTCGTGGCGTTCCCCCGTCAGTCTCGCGCCTGCGGGTGTCTCGAATTACACGTCCAAGGCTAGACACCTATTGACACGACCGTTTTGTGTCAATAGGCTAAGCCTATCCCGAACCAGTTTGGCTTCGTGACCATCTCTCAACCGGTTGGCGCGCGTGGCCTTCGGTCCTGCCACCGGTTGAGAAGGTACCCAGGGGTGCTGTGCATGCTGGAAGAGATCGCTGCAGGTGACGTCGTTGCCGGCCTGGAACCGGACGAGCATGTCGAAGTTCGACGCCTTACTCCATTTGGCAGTCGGGTACTCCTGGAAGGAGTGGGCGTAAACTCGCGAAGAGAGATCAGGCGTCCTCTCGACCAAGAGGAGCTCAAGCAGCTAACCAAGGTCAGGGGCAATGAGTACTCTTTCGATGGCGACCCCGAGGCCTTTCTCCTCGGCGCCGAGGCCCAGCGCATACGGATCGCTCACCAGTTCGACCCCCTCTTCGCCGTGAGTTCCAGCATCGTGGACGTGCTTCCTCACCAGGTGGAGGCCGTCTACCGCTATCTCCTACCCCTGCCTCGGATCCGCTTCCTCCTGGCCGATGACACCGGAGCCGGCAAGACCATCATGGCCGGGCTGCTGATCAAGGAGCTCCTCTTCCGCGGAGTGATCAGCAAGGTCCTCATCGTCACGCCCGGCGGCCTGACCCGGCAGTGGCAGGACGAAATGCAGGAGAAGTTCGGGCTTACCTTTCGCCTCATAAACCGGGCCTCCTTCGAAGCCGAACCAGGGCAGTTTGCCCGCTCCGATGAAGGCTATTTCATCACTTCCATAGACTTCATCTCTCGCCACGACGGCTGCCTCAATGCGGCCAAGGAGACTCAGTGGGACATCATAGTGGTGGACGAGGCGCACAAGCTGTCCGCCTACGAGTATGGCAATAAGATCGAGCGAAGCGGCCGTTACCAGGCCATCGAAGCCCTCAGCTCTAGGACGGATCATCTGCTCTTCTTGACCGCGACCCCCCACCGGGGACGCAGGGACACCTTCCGGCGCCTGCTCATGCTGCTCGATGAGGACCTGTTCCTGAAGGACGAGCACGTCACCCTGCGCATCCATGAGGCTGTGGCTGAGTACTCCACCGGCACGGATCCCATTGAGGGCGAGGAGGCCATCAGCAAGGCCCGCAACCGGTTCTTCTTGCGCCGCCTCAAGGAAGAGATGGTCGACTGGAACAACCAGCCCCTCTTCAAGCCCCGCCACACCAAGACCCTGGGGTACAACCTCACGCCGGAGGAGCTCGAGCTCTACAACGCCGTCACCCGCTACGTCCGCTCACGCCGCCGGCAGGCCAAAGAGCAGCGTAACCGTAACGTCGAACTGACTTTGATGGTGATGCAGCGTCGCCTGGCTAGCAGCATCTACGCTATTACCCGCACCCTGGAAAACCGTCTCAACGCCCTGAATGAGGTGCTGGAGATCCTCCGCGATCCCTCTAGCTCCTGGGCGGAGAAGCGCCGCCTGCTCCAGACCGGTGGCGAGGACATTCCTGACAATGTGGCGGAGTACGAGGAGTTGGATGAGAACCAGCGGGATGCCATAGACAAGCGCATTTTCCGCCAGGTCCTCACCGCCGACCCGGCCGCAGTGGAGCAAGAAAGAGAGGAGGTCGCCGAGCTGCTCGCTACGGCTCGGGCGCTAAGCGGCCACACCGAGGCCAAGTTCGCAGAGCTGCTCCGAGTGCTGGACTCCTCGGATGTCATCCGGCGTGAGGACGAGAAGCTGCTCATCTTCACCGAGCACAAGGATACCCTGATCAATCTCACCGAGCGCCTGGAGCGCCGCGGCTATTCCGTCACTAACATCCACGGCGGTATGGGGCCGGACGAACGCAAGGAGCGGCAACGCGACTTCCACTATAGGGACAAGATCATGGTGGCCACCGATGCCGCCGGGGAGGGGATCAACCTCCAATTCTGCCGCTACTTGATCAACTGGGATATCCCTTGGAACCCCAACCGGCTGGAGCAGCGCATGGGGCGCATCCACCGCTACGGCCAGCAGAATGACGTCTGGGTCTACAACCTGGTTGCTACCAATACCCGCGAGGGCGCGGTGCTGGAGAAGATCCTCACCAAGCTCGACGTCATGCGGGAACAGATGGGCGACGACCGGGTCTACGATGTCATCGAGGAGCTGATGGAGGATGTCCCCCTCCTGCATCTGATCGAGCGCTCTATTGACGCTGAGGATGCGCGGGCTGTCATCCAGGAGGCCGAGCAGTACACTTTGGGTCAAGCCCTGGAGCATCGGGCCCAACAGCTGGTGGAGCTGCAGAAGCGGAAGACCCTGTCCTCCAGCCTGGACCTGAGAGAGGCACGCAACCTCCGAGATGCCTCTGACGAGCGGCGCCTGCAGCCCCGCTTCGTCCAGGCTTTCTTCATGAGGGCCTACCAGGCTGCTGGCGGCACCGTGATCGAGGACCGGCATTTTCCCGTGTTCCATCTGGGCCGCACCCCCACTCCGGTGCTAGACGCTGCCCGAAGAGCGCGCTTGCCGGTGGCGGAGAAGTATGACACTCCCTTCGTCTTCGATAAGCATCTGGTGAGTGTGGCCAGCAAGGTCCGGGTGCCGGAGCAGACCAAGCTCCTGGGGCCCGGGCATCCCCTGTTCGACGCCGTGATCGAGTGGGCTCTGCGCCGGGCCCGCGATGCCTTCGCCCGCGGGGTCACCCTGATAGACCCCAACATCGCCCAGCCGGAGCGGGTGTGGCTGGTGCGCTCCACCATCGAGGACGGCAGGCGGGAGGAGCGCCGTCGCCTGGCCCACCAGCAGGTCAGTGTCATAGTGGCCGATCACCTGGGGCTGCGGGAGACCTCCCCCGCCAATCTGCTCAACTTCACCACCCCCGAAGGGCCGGTGGTGCATCCCCCTGTCCCCTCCCACTCCACCGACGAGGTGCAGATGTGGGCTTACGAGCACCTGACGGAGAGCCAGCTGAAACGGGTGTGCGGGCAGCGCCAGCGCGAGTGTGACCTGAGGCAGAAGTACCTGGAGACTACATTCACCGATCTCATCATGGACCTACAGTACCGGCTCAACGACTTCCAACAGGCACAGCTCTTTGGCGATGACGACGTGGAGGAGCGCCAGAAGCTAGAGCAGCGGATCGCCCAGCTTAAGGCGCGCAAAGCCGCCCGCTTGGCCGAGCTGGACCAGATGTTGCGGCTGAGCGCTAACCTGCCTGATATCATCACCTCGGCGCTGGTACTGCCAGCGCCGGTGGCCACGGCCGAAGACCGGCCTGAAGCCGTCCGTCAGGGTGTGCCCATGAGACGGGATGATGAGATCGAACGCATTGCCATGGACGTGGCCATGCACTACGAGCGACGCCGTGGTTGGACTCCCTACGACGTGTCCCAACAGGGCGAGCACTATGACGTGCGCTCCCAGTCTCCAGAGGGAGAGAAGCGCTACATCGAGGTCAAGGGCCGCGCCCAATCCGGCCCGGTGATGCTCACCGCGGCGGAGGTGGATAAGTTACGGCAGTTGGGAGATCGCGCCTACCTGTATATCGTGACCTTCTGTCGCCAGGAGCGGCCGAGGTTACACATCATACAAGATCCCATGAGCCGGTTGACGCCGGAGATGCTCTACCGGCAGGTGCAATACCTGGTGGACGAGCGAGACTGGCAGCAGCAAGTGGACACTACCGTGCCTAGTGGAGAAGACATACATGACCTGCCCACGCTTGATTGAGGTGGCCCTGCCCATCCGCGAGATCTCCGCCGAGAGCGTGCGGGACAAGTCACTGCGCCACGGCCATCCCTCCACTTTGCACCTATGGTGGGCCCGGCGACCGTTGCCTGCTTCCCGGGCGCTGGTGTTTGCTTCCTTGGTCCCGGACCCGGATCATCCCGAGTGTCCGCCCGAGTTCCGTTCCGCGGTGGCCCGGCTTCTTCGCGATCAGGTGCCTGATGTCCTCACCTACCAGCAGCAAGGAAGAGAGTGGGTGAGGGATCGCGACCCCTATCGGCCGTACGCCGACCTCCCGGACACCCTCAGAAACCGGCTCTTGGCCTTCATCGCCAAGTGGTCGCCGCAGTGGATTGCCTTCGAGAAGGAACGCAACGGCAAGGAGCCGGCCACCCGTGACCGTCTCGACGATCGCTGCTTGGTGAAGTGGGAAACCAGCGACCCGGAGAGCCCCCAGGGCCGGGCAGTTCTGGAGGTGGCGCGGGAGCTCATCCGGGTAGCCAATGGGGGCAGGGCCCCCACGGTGCTGGATCCCTTCGCGGGCGGAGGCGCCATACCCCTGGAAGCGGGACGGCTGGGCTGCCAGGCCGTTGCTAACGACTACAACCCTGTGGCTTACCTTATCCTACGGGCCACCTGCGAGTTTCCCCAGAAGTATGGCAAGCCAGGCCGACCTACTCCCCTTCCCCGGGGAGGGGGGAATTCGGAGCTCACTCTGCGCGTACGAGAGGGAAAACACCATCTGGCTGCGCCAGATGGTGGGCGAGAGGTAGACAACGTCCTAGCGCACGACGTAGAGCGCTGGGCCACCTGGATCCTAGAGCGGGCCCGGGAACGGATCGGGCACCTCTACCCATCCGGGAGTGACGGCCTGCCCGTGGTGGGCTATCTCTGGGCCCGCACCGCGCCCTGCGCAAACCCCTCCTGCCGGGCGGAGATCCCTCTGCTGCGCAGTCTGCTAGTGTGCAACAAGAGCGGCAAGAAGGTCGCCCTGGATATGCGCGTGAACGGCAAAGAGGTGAGCTTCGGCATCGCCAAGGGCAGGGCCATCAAGCGCACCGAGGGCACTATGGTCCCCGGGGGACGGGGTGATGCGCGTTGTCCTGTATGCCAGCAGATCACGCCAGTGGGACTTCTCCGACAGGCAGGCCTAGACAGAAGGATGGGGGAGCGCATGGTGGCCGTGATCACCGACACTCCCGGAGGCAAAGACTACCGCCCTGTGGAGGAGCGAGATCTGATTGCGTTTCGCGAAGCTGCTGTGTCGGCCAGGCAGGTAGAAAGCCCGAGTGAACTCGTCGTGCCAGACAACACGCGCGACTTCCGCACTCAGTTGTACGGCTATAAAACCTACGGCTCCCTCTTCAACCCGCGGCAGCTGTTGGCTACGCAGACCTTCATCGCCTGCCTGCGGGAGGCCCTCGCCGAACTGGAGCGCTCCCAGCCCGACCCGGAGTACCGCCGGGCGGTGGCTGCCTACCTGGGATTCTGGGTGAGCCGTTTCGCGCAGCGTGGCTCCGGTGTGGGAATGTGGAACAACGCCGGTGAGAAGATCGAGCACCCATTCGGCGGCCAGTACATACATCTGGCTTGGGACTATCCGGAGGCCAACCCTTTCTCGGAGTCCACAGGCAGCGCCGCCAGCAACACTGCATGG
>JBMNTK010000243.1:0-5484 GCA_050945695.1 Anaerolineae bacterium
GTTGTCCGCCGGCACGCCCATGAGCTCGGCCAGCTCCTCGATGGTATCGGCCTGGATCAGCCGGCCAGCCTTGAGCTTGGCCTCGAAGTCGGCGCGCACTGCATCCGTGGCCTTGTGGACGCGGAAGAAGCCGGCGCCCATTTTCTCCACGTCCTCTTCCCAGCTGGAGTCGAAGACCACCCAGGCGCCACCCTGCTCGTAGTACTGGTTGGCAAGGCTCTCGGTGTCAGCGTCCTCGTTGAAGAAGCGCTTGCCCTGAGAGTTGACCTGGAGGAAGGCGTCGGTGCCCATCTCGTGGAAGAGGTGGCTCATGGGGCAGTGAGGAAGCTGCTCCATCACCGCGCCGACCCACATGGCCATCTTGTGACCATCGCCGGTGCCGGTGGAGACCATCCCGGGCATCATCTTCTCGGGCGTGTACTTGGCCACCATCTCCGGGTCGGCCCCGTAGTCGCCGGTGCACAGGATCACGGCCTTGGCGGCGTTGAACTGGATGTACTCGCCGTCGGCGTTCGTGGCCACCACGCCCGTCACCCGGCCGCCGTCCTCCCGGATCAGCTGCTCAGCCCGGGTGTTGAAGTACACACTCGCGCCCAAGCTGGCGACCTTGTCCAGCACCATGTTGAGCCAGGCGCCCTGGTCGGTGTGGATGGCGCCAATGCGGTGGCAGGTCGGGTACTCGATGATGGTCTCGGTGCGGTAGTCCCAGCCGTGGAGGGACTCGGGCCGCGGCCAGCTGTCAATGACGGCGGCGTTGTCGTCGGTCCGGTCGGGCACCACGAGGTAGACCTGCAGGCCATTCTCGTTCATGATCTCTTCGATGCGGTCCATGACCATGCCGCAGTTGTCGGCCCACAGGTACAGCAGGTCCATGTTGATCCGGCCCTGTCCCCAGTGCCAGAGCTTCCGGACGATCTCGTGCTTGTCGAACTCGATGCCCAGCTCGCGCTGGATGCGGCTGTCGATGGCGGTGTTGTCGCCACCGCGGCCCTGGGCTTTGTCCGTCCTCTCGACCACGACGACGGAAGCACCGGCCTCGACCGCACCCAGGGCAGCCAGCACACCAGCCACACCGGCACCGACAACCACTACGTCGGCGTCAACGGTCTCAGTGATGTCTTCAGCGGGGATCGGATCCGGTGGCGTCTCCCAGGAGTAGGTGGTGGCGGGCTTCTCCTCGGCATCCTGCGCGGCGGCGCCCAGGACCCCGGAGCCGGCGATCGCGGCAGCGCTGGCGGCCGCTCCCATGACGAAAGATCGGCGGGTTACACGGAGCTTCTGGTCAGACATGGTGTTCACCTCGGCGCTGAAGTCTGTCATCGGCGGATGCCCCTTCGGTACACGTAGTCGTGACTCGATGGCAACCTCCTATGGCCTGACCTGGATTCGCTCAGCCCACCCAGCTGGTCGGCGAGCGGCACGGCACGCAAGCGGGAGTGCACGGGAAGCACGGCCCGGGATGTGGTCACCAGTACGCCCCCACGCGCACACCACCGGGATTACTTGTGAATTATACCACAGTCCCCCCAACTATGCACTAGCTGTGATGATAATGACATTATGATACTTGCGCGATAGGTTATCTGGTGCAGTCCGTCCGTGGGAGGCAGTCACGGCATCCAGGCCCGGATGTGAGGGCATCCGGGCCTGGAGCAGGAGTCATCGCTAAGGGGATCACAGAAGCGCAGTCAGGCGCGCCTATGCCCGCTGCTAGCGCCCCTCTAGGGACGGGCCATCACCACGCGCCGAGCGGTCCCAGCTCCTCCATGAGATCGGAGATGCGGTGGCAGTAGGAGATGTGACCGTTGGGCGGCACCTGATCGCCCACGCCGAGGACGAGCTTGCCACCGCGCCACAGAGTGCGGACGACGTCTTCTACGTAGGCCCGGACCGTTGACCAATCGGGCGCTGCGAAAAGGGCCGCCGGCACTCCTCCCCAGACGATGGTGTCCAGGCCATCGAGCTCGCTCGCGATCTGGTCCGCAGTCAGGTCGCCCACGGGCGCTGGCGTGATGCCCTCGACGAAGTCCAGCCCGGTAGCAGCGGCCGCGCGCAGGACCGGCCGAAGCGTCCCGTCTATGTGCGAACCCACCTTCTTCCCCGCCGCGTGCAGCTGCGCCACCCGCTTCGCATAGTACGGCGCACCGTACCGGCGGAAGTAGCCACCCACTACCTCCCCCGAGATGTTGTCGCCTATCTCCAGGTACGGGCTGGGGCACTGAGCCAGCAGCTCATACAGCCGGTCCTGAGCGGTTGAGATTGCGTCCATGGTGGCGAGCACCTCGTCCTGGTGCTCCATGTCCAGGTAGACGAAGGACTGGATGCCGCACCAGCGGATGACCATGTCCATGAGAGGGGTCCGCTGCACCAGAGGCATGGACATCCCCCAGCCGCCGTAGAGGGACTGGCGCCACAGGTAGTCCTCATCCTTCGGGGTATAGACCACATCTTCGTAGTATGCCCGCACGGCGCGCAGGTCGCTTACCTGCTGTACCGGATGCTCCACGATGGCCCAGGAGTCGGTAGCCCGCCGGCTTACGGTGCGCAGGTCGCCCTCAGGGGTGTGGATGGTCTCGATGCGCACATCGCTGCCACGGAGCTCCACGTCAACGGAGCACCTTGGCCCGGGGTTCTCCGCGACCATATACAGGCCATCGAGGTAGATGCCTGTGTGCTGCTCCTGGTGCAGCCGCAGGAGGCCCTCCACCCCACGGTACCGGGGGTGCAGCGTCCCCTGCGCGTCCAAACCGGCGCGCCACCACTGCAGGTCCGCCGACCACGGGACCACGTCCACCGGGTCGCCGTTGAGGATGGCTTCCATGCGATCCCTGTACGGTGCTGCTTCCATGAAGTCCCTATCACACTCAGCCAGATGGCCCATGCTCGCTCGCGGTCTCTCCTATCCCTTCATGCCCGTTAGCGTGATCCCCTGGACGAACTGCCTCTGCATGAAGAAGAACATGACGATGATGGGCATGATCATCATGGTCGAGGCAGCCATGAGCAGCCCGAAGTCGGCGCCGTGCTCCCGTACGAAGACCTGCAGGCCCAGGGCCAGTGTGTACTTGGTTCTGGAGTTGAGGAATATGAGGGGGCCGATGAACTCATTCCAGGTACCCATGAACGAGAAGATGGCCACCGTGGCCAGGGCCGGTGCAGACAGCGGCAGCACCAGTCGCCACCAGATCGCGAAGTAGCCAGCCCCGTCAATGAGGGCCGCGTCCTCAAGCTCTCTGGGCAGGGTCAGGAAGAACTGGCGCAGCAAGAAGATGTAGAAGGCGTTCCCGGTTAGCGCCGGAACGATTAGGGGATAGAAGGTGTTGATCCAGCCGATCTTGGAGAACAGAAGGTACAGGGGTACCAGCGTCACCCATGCAGGGACCATCATGGTGCTCAGAAGCAGGCCGAACAGGACATCACGGCCGGGCGCCCTGAGTCGGGCGAACGCATAGGCTACCAGCGAGCAGGTGCCGACAGCGCCGAGCAGATGGAAAGCCACGATGAACATCGTGTTCCGGAAGTACAGGTCGAAGGGCGCGTAGAGAAACACGTCTGTGTAGTTGCCCCATACTATGGGGTCGGGAATCCACTGGGGCGGGAAGGTCACGATCTGGCGGGTGGGTTTCAGAGAGGTTGTGATCAGCCAGAAGAACGGTATAGAGAAGATGATGCTCCCGGTGATGAGCGCTAGATATGTCAGAGCGCGAAGCAGCCTACGCCTGAGCACGTACCGCACATCGACACGGCGCACCGTCTGCTCCATAGTAATGGTTGACACCTCAAGCCTCCGAGATGATCACCGGCTCTAGATGCCTCCGCTCCCCACGGGGCTCGCTGCCTTCAGCTTGGATGGGCTGCGGGCGTTACTTCGGCCCACATCCGCATTGCTCAAGCGTCTCCACGATGGCCCGGATGGTCGGCAGAGGGACGTCGGGCTCGCATTCGGCGTGGATCATGAGACCACCCCTAGGGGTGTTGAGAGTCTCGATGGCGGACTGAATGTGCTCTCGCACCTCGCTGATGCTGGCAAAGGGGAAGAGCTGGCGGTCAAGGTCCAGGTCCACGCAGACGTTGCCTTTGGCTACGCGCCTCAGGTCCTCCAGACCGTTTGCCCGAACCTGCGGGTTGATCGCCGTGACGCCGCACTCCACCAGATCGGGGATGATGTCCACTACGCGGCCATCACTGTGCAGGTGGAAGGGGACACCGCGGCCCCTGCACTCACCAACTATGGCGGCGTAGCAGGGCTTGATGTAGCGGCGCCAGTCCTGGGGGCTGATCGGTAGCGACGTCTGCATGCCCATGTCGTCGCCCCCGTGCATCAGTTCCACCCCTAAGTCGAGCCACTTGCGGACCAGGCGCACGTTGTAGTCGCGGACGATGGCGATGAGTTGGTCCAGCCTTGGGTCGTGCGTGGCTATGTCAATCATGAGGTTGGAGTAGCCCCGCAAGTAGAAGAGCCTCATGAACATGAACCCATGGGACAGGCCGCCCCTGGCCAGTCCACCCCGCTCCTTGACCTCTTGCAGGGTCCTGGCGCGCTCGTCCCAGTCTATGGGCTCCCCGAGCAGGTCGGTGCGTTCGATGGGATCGGGCGGGACGTACGTCTCCAGTGCCGACCAGTCCCGCAGCGGCGCTTCCTCCTCAACGGGGATCGAGTCCAGCCCCTCCTCGATGTTCTCCCACACCGTCCCCCAGACGTCCACCCAGCGCCCCTTGCGGTACTGCGGGGGCACGGAGGCATTCCTGAACGCGCCTTCCTGGTAGTCAGGGAAGAGCCGAGGATGCTCGAGGACTATCTCCTCGACTGCCTCTCCGTACTTGATCCAGGTAGCCGGCATGATGGAGACGTTGCAGGGGATCCAGTCTGGATCGTCGAACAGCATCGCCTTGATGTAGTTGCGGGCTCTCTCGTCCGTCTTCTGCTTGAGCATTCCCCTACACCTCGTAGTGGACCCATCGCGGTGCCAGTCGTAGCTGCACGATGGTCAACGCTAGCACGATGAGGAATAGCAGCCAAGCCATGGCGGCCGCGTAGCCCATATTGAGGTGCACAAATGCCTGACGGTACAGGTACAGGACGAAGAACAAGGTGGCGTTGACCGGGCCGCCGTTAGTCATGATGTAGGCAGTGGTGAACACCTGGAATGAACCAATGATCCCCATGACTATCTGGAAGAAGATGGTAGGGGTGAGGAGCGGTATGGTTATGCGGAAGAACTTCTGCACCGAGTTCGCCCCGTCAATCGAGGCCGCCTCATAGAAAGGCTCCGGGATGCCCTGGAGCCCGGCCAGGAATATCACCATGGCCGTTCCAGAGCTCCATACCGCCATCATGATGAGAGCGGGCTTCGCCCAGGTGATAGATGCTAGCCACGCCGGTCCCTTGATCCCGACGAGGCCAAGCAGGTAGTTGACGAGCCCCCACTGAGGTTGGAGCAGCCAGATCCAGAGCACAGCGTTCGCCACTACGGGCACGATGGA
>JBMNTK010000244.1:0-5468 GCA_050945695.1 Anaerolineae bacterium
GACCACAGCCTAGTACAGGATCGCTTACCTGTCATCTCTATTGCCCGGCTATTTTGACAACCTTCATGAGTCGAGGGCCCCGCGCGGCGCGCATGGGCGCACGCACTCCCCGGAGTGAGTGTCAGTCCGAGCTCCAGCGAGCGCCCACTCACACGTGGGAGAGGGAAGGGGGCGGCGGGGGGTGGGTTACCTGCCTCACCGACCAGGCACTGGCTTCCCGGCTGGAATCATGGTATCATAGAACAAATGTGCTATTTGGCCCGAGCGACCGGTTCGCTGCGCCGTTCTCGCGGTGGTATAATGAAGTGTTGGCGCAGTATCTGCAGAGTTCCGGAGAGGGCGCTGCCTGTATGGGGGTAATTGACTCGGTTTCAGAGGGCCTGGCGGTGGTTCGGCGGCGGCCAGCGATCATGCTGATGCCCGTGCTGGTGGACCTGTGCCTGTGGTTCTCACCGCAGTTGTCTGTGGAGCCGTTGGCCGTGAGGCTAGCCGCTACCATAGCCCAGGGGGCAAGCGGCGTACAGCCGGCGGAGTCCCTGGATATGGCTCGGGAGGCGTTGCTGAGCCTCGGCAAGAGCTCGAATCTCCTGGGCCTTCTGGCCAGCAGCCTGGTGGGGATGCCCAGCCTTCTCGGTGGCGGCATCCCTGAGGGGATGTGGCGGCCGGGGCTGAGCATCGAAGTGGCCAGCCTGCCCATAGCCCTCATCTTGACGGTGGGGTTGGGCCTGATCGGTCTGGTCTTGGCGGCCCTGTACCTCACCACTGTGGCCAGCGCCGTGCAGGGGCAGCGGCTGAGCATTGCTGCCCTGTTGCAGAGGGCCTGGGCCACGAGCAGGCGGCTTATCGTGGCGGCGCTGACGCTTATCGGATTGAGCATCGGCGTGGCTATTCCGGCCAGCCTTTTCGTCTCGCTGCTGGCGATCATCAGCCCGACGGTGGCGTCCATGTCACTGAGCCTGCTGAGCATCGCCGCCATATGGATCGGGCTCTGGATGCTCTTCTACCTATTCTTCGTCGTTGATGCCATGGTGCTCCAGGAGGTGGGGCTTCAGAGGGCGGTCCTCAACAGCGTCATCGTGGTCCGCTCCAGCTTCTGGTCGGCGCTTGGGTTCATCATCCTGGTGAACGTGCTGGCCGCCGGCCTGTCTGTGGTATGGCAGTGGGTGGCGGTAAGCGGGCCCTTGGGGTCGGCGCTGGCTGTGGGTGGCAACACCTTCATCGGCAGCGGGCTGGTGGCGGCGAGCTTTGTGTTCTATCGGGAGCGTTATGAAGCGCTGGTGGCCAGGATCTCTGGCAGCGGCCGCGCTTCGACATGATGCAGGGAGGTTCATAGTTTGGCAACGGCAGAGAAGCAGGCATACGGTGCCGACCAGATCCAGGTGCTGGAGGGCCTGCAGGCGGTGCGTCGCCGGCCCGGGATGTATATCGGGTCTACCGACATCAGGGGTCTGCACCACCTGGTGTACGAGGTGGTGGACAACTCTGTTGACGAGGCGCTGGCAGGGGTCTGCGATCACATTGAGGTCGTGATCGGCAAGGACCTGACTGTGACGGTCTCGGACAACGGCCGCGGC
Source organism: Anaerolineae bacterium (assembly GCA_050945695.1). Taxonomy (GTDB): domain Bacteria; phylum Chloroflexota; class Anaerolineae; order DRVO01; family DRVO01; genus Ch71. The sequence goes on from JBMNTK010000244.1 coordinate 1,575, forward strand.
ATTCCTGTCGGTGTGCAGCCGCAGACGGGCAAGTCGGCGCTGGAAGTGGTGCATACTATCCTACATGCCGGTGGCAAGTTCGGCGGAGGCGGCTACAAGGTAGCCTCTGGCCTCCACGGCGTGGGAGTCTCGGCTGTCAACGCCCTGTCCGAATGGATGGAGGTGACCTCCTCACCGGATGGGTACAGCTACCGCCAGCGCTATGAGCGGGGCGTACCGGTCACGGAAGTCCAGCAGATCGGCCCCGCGGAGGGCACAGGGACCACCACTCGCTTCCGGCCCGACCCGGAGATCTTCTCTGAGATTGACTTCCGCTTCGATACTCTGGCCCAGCGATTCCGGGAGATGGCTTTCCTCAACCGGGGGCTGCGTCTCACCCTCCGGGATGAGCGCGACGGCCGGGAGGCTACCTACTACTTCCAGGGTGGCATCTCGTCCTTCGTGCGCTACCTCAACCGCAACCGCACCGTTGTCCACGAGCCGATCTACGTGGAGAAGCAGATCAACGGCACGATGGTTGAGGCGGTGGTGCAGTACACTACGGGCTACTCCGAGTCGGTGTACTCATTCGCCAACAACGTCAACACCGTGGACGGGGGCACCCACCTCACGGGTCTGCGTTCAGCGGTCACCCGCACCCTCAACGACTACGCCCGGCGCAACAACTGCCTGAAGGATTCGGATGGGAACCTGACCGGAGACGACGTCCGGGAGGGGCTCACGGCGATCGTCAGCGTCAAGCTGACCGATCCTCAGTTTGAGAGCCAGACCAAAGCCAAGCTGGGTAACGCCGAGGTGCGGGGACAGGTGGAAACGGTCGTGGCGGAGGCCATGGCCGAGTACCTGGAGCAGAACCCTCGGGATGCACGGGCCATCATTGACAAGTGCCTGACCGCAGCCAGAGCGAGGGCGGCGGCCCGCCAGGCGCGCGACCTGGTCATTCGGAAGAGCGCCCTGGAGAGCATGTCCCTACCCGGGAAGCTGGCCGACTGCTCCGAGCGAGACCCGAACCTGTGCGAGGTCTACGTGGTAGAGGGTGACTCCGCTGGCGGCACGGCCAAGCAAGGCCGGGACCGGCGGTTCCAGGCTGTCCTGCCTCTGCGGGGTAAGATCCTGAATGTGGAGAAGGCCCGGCTGGACCGGATCCTGGACAACAACGAGGTGCGGGCACTCATCACCGCCCTGGGATGCGGCATCGGCGACAACTTCGACATATCCCGGCTGCGGTACGGACGCATCATCCTGATGTGCGATGCTGATGTGGACGGGTCCCACATCCGCACCCTGTTGCTGACCTTCTTCTTCCGCTACATGCAGCCGCTGATCGAGGAGGGGCACCTCTTCATCGCTCAGCCACCGCTCTACCGGATCCGCTGCAAGGGGAACAAGGACTACTACGCCTACCGGGACGAGGAGCAGGAGCGCCTGATCAAGGAGCTGGGCAACCAGGTAGTCTCGGTCCAGCGCTACAAGGGTCTGGGCGAGATGAACTGGGACGAGCTGTGGGAGACCACCATGAACCCGGAGACCCGGACGGTGTTGCAGGTCACCATTGAAGACGCTGCGGCGGCCGACCGCACCTTCGACATGCTGATGGGGGCAGCCGTGGCCCCGCGGAAGCGGTTCATCCAGACCCACGCTCGGCAGGTACGCAACCTGGACATCTAGGGCATCCGCGGCGAAGCCGACAGGGGCGCTGCAGCAGAAGAGGCGGTCGCATCGCGCGACCGCCTCTTCTGCGTTAGTGGGTGCGGCGGGAGCCCGCTGCGGTGATTACTGGAGATAATCCCTGAGCCGCCGGCAACGCCGAGGATGCTTGAGCCGCTGGAGGGCCTGGGCCTCGATCTGCCGGATGCGCTCGCGGGTGACGCCGAAGCGTCGCCCTACTTCCTCGAGGGTGTAGGTATAACCATCAATAAGGCCGAACCGAAGCTGGAGGATCTTGACCTCGCGCGGGGTAAGGCTGTTGAAGAGGTCCTCCAGGTGATCCTGCAACATGCTCACGGAGGCTGCTTCCACCGGGCTGGGCGCATCCCCGTCCTCGATGAAGTCGCCTAGAGCGCTGTCTTCCTCCTCGCCGACCGGCGTCTCCAGCGACAGGGGGCGCTGAGCGACCTTGAGGATCTGCTCCACCTTGGCAACCGGCATCTCCATCTCTTCGGCCAGTTCGGCGGCGCTGGGCTCTCGGCCCAGGTCCTGGACCAGCTTGCGGGTAGCGCGGGCCAGGCGGTTGATCTGCTCGCACATGTGAACCGGCACTCGGATGGTACGCCCCTGATCGGCTATGGCCCGGGTGACGGCCTGGCGGATCCACCAGGTGGCGTAGGTGCTGAACTTGAAGCCGCGCCGATAGTCGAACTTGGCCACGGCGCGAATGAGGCCGATATTGCCCTCCTGTATGAGGTCCAGGAAGGGGACGCCACGGCCCATGTACTTCTTGGCTACGCTGACCACCAAGCGCGAGTTGGCCTTGATGAGGTGCTGCTCGGCCTGCTGGCCGCGGATGGCGATGGCTCGGAGGCGGGCAAGCTCCTCCTCCGAGAGGCCGGGCTTGCGCATGCGGCGGGTGGCAAAGCGGCCCTCCTCCATGCGCTTGGCCAGTTCGATCTCTTCTTCGGCTGTGAGCAGCGGCACGCGGCCGATCTCTCGTAGGTAAAGGCTAACGGCGTCGCTGGTGTCCAGCCCGCTCAGCTGGGTGTCGTCTTCCTCGGTGTTCACCCGAGCCCGCAAGCGCCTGGCCAACCACTCGTCCTTCTGGTCGGCCTTACTGTAGGAAATAGGGACGCCACGGTCGTCGAGCGCCGCGAAGATGCAATCAACCTGCTCTCCGCTCTCATCCAACTCTGGTAGGGCCTCAAGAACGTCGTCGTAGTCTAGGCTGCCTTTCTCCTTTGCCCGAAGTTCCAATTGCTGGACGATGGCCTCGTGTTCGTCGGCACTGAGCTGTAGCACTATCTGGCTCTCCTGTGCATAACTGTGAAACGAGCGATACTACCGTGCAAGGGAGGTGCCTGCGGCAGAAACGGCACCTGAGGGACCACTATAGGGGCGAATCTCCGGGGGGCGCAGCGGGAAGGGATGCCCGCGAGGGCAGATGCCTCCGGATAAGGCTATGCACCCGGGCCTGGGTATGCCGCATCCTGGCGGATACTGCCGGTCCAGTCGGTACACGTGGATCTACCTTCATCGTAGCTGCCTCCGCTTCATCCTTGCGCAGAGTTGCTGCTGGGACAGCCGTATGCGCGCACGCTCACCTGACCGATCTCACCGTTGGGACCGGTCCTGGGTCCTCTGGTGACAGCGCCGCGCTCCGGCGACCAGTGTTACTCACGGACACTAATCTAAACGTCTACAGTACTCAGACTGCCAAACACCTCTGCAGAGGCAAAGCTGCTGTCCTGTGGGACTGTGCTGTTTGCAGGGGAAAGCCCGTCTAGGGCCGGATGCCGTGCCGTGGGCGCGGCCCAGGCCGGGATCACGCTTCGGCCAACCGGGGCATGTGGGGAGAGGAGGGCTGGACGCCTGCGCCGCTCACGGATCGAGGCCGAGAGATGGCGGCCCCTCCTGGGCGCGCCGGGGCCGGTAGCGGCCTCGGGCCCCATAGCCGAGATGAGCTGGTTCTCGACGCTGTTCGCGCCGCCGAAGACTCTGGTTTGACTGCGAACCTTTGTCATCCTCTCGCCCGGTAGGCCGATGAGATCCAAACCGAAGGTAATTATAGCATAGGCCCGCAAGGCCCCTGGCTGAATAGGAGGTTGGGACTGGGGGGTGATACGTGAAGCGTGAAGCGTGACACGTGACTACCAGCAGCAACTGCCTTGAGGAGCGCGCCCACGCGCGCCTGGGGGCGCGCACTCCTCATGAGTGTCATTCCGAGCGAAGCGAGGAATCTAC
>JBMNTK010000245.1:0-5398 GCA_050945695.1 Anaerolineae bacterium
GCCTATCACCTCTTCGTCGTCTCTCGTGGCGGCAACCGCTACGATCACATCGTCCTGGCCAAGGACGCGGCGGGCCGCCGGAGGCTGGCGGAGATCGCCCCTGGGGAGTGGTCGGGCTGGATATCCGACACCTTCCGCACCATCGACGGGGAGCGGGAGGGCTCCTTCCGCCTCAAGCTCCAAGAGCTGTCGCCAGACGGCAGGTCGGTCCGGCTCTACGCCACTCAGGTCATGGATGTCGATCACTACGCCAGCCCTCCGGGGGTGGGTCGGGAGCTCTTCGAGGCGGTCGGCCCATTCATCACCGACATCGCCTGGGAGGGACTGGGGCACTATGGAGCTACATCCTGGGTCGACGAGTCAGTGATGCTCGATCTGGCCGACTACCAGCATGACTGGTTCGTCCGAGCCATCGAGTACCTCACTCGAACACGGGATTGGTCACTCCTGATGATGCAAGCCCATGCCATCGACTGCGCCAATCACCACGGCCTCAACGTCGCCGATCCTCACGCGAACCCGGACAACCGAAGGGAGGGCGACCGTCATCTGGAGTTCATCAAGCGTCTCATGGACAGCCTCGACACCATGGTGGGCCGGATCTTGGACCTGGCCGACGACGATACAGCCGTGTTCGTCGTCTCCGACCACGGGGGCCTGCCCGGCGACATCCGCGTGGACCACCGGGCCGTCTTGGAACAGGCGGGGCTGATGGCGCGAGGGCAAGACGGCCAGGTAGACTGGAGCCGCAGTCGGGCCTACCTCACTAACGGGCTGTTCGTGAACGTCAACCTGCAGGGACGCGAGCCCCAGGGGATCGTCCCTCATCAGGACTACGACAAGACGCTGGACGAGATCATGGCTGCACTGCATGCCTACGTCGAGCCCCGGACCGGCCTCCATCCCTACAACCTGGTATTGCGCAAGGCGGACATGCGCTACGTGGGCCTATACGGAGACCCCACCAACCAGAAGATCGGCGACGTGCTCTTCACCCTCAAGGAGCGCTTCGGCGGCAACCACGGCGAGCAGCTCTCCACCGCCGTCTGGGGCCTGGGATCCAACACCTCGCTGCTACTGATGCGAGGGTCGGGGATCCGGCGCGGCGTCGAGCTGGATCGGACCGTGTGGCTCACCGACATCGTGCCTACCATCTGCGCCCTCCTGGATACGCCGGTGCCCAGGGACTGCCAGGGAGCCATCATCTACCAGGCGCTGGAGGACGCGCCGTAGACTCGGATAGGGGGCAGCCGCCCAAGGCCCTGCCCCCTCTTGCGCCCCAGTGCCTGGACGTGCGATCCTCGCCACCACACATCCTGGAGAGGTGCGCTGTGTCCGATCCGATCCGCATCACCCGCAATCACACCACCTGCGTCTTCGACCCCGCCGCCGAGCCTGTGGCCGAGATCCAGCCCGGTCAGAGGGCGCTCTTCGAAACCTGGGACGCCCTGGGAGGACGGGTGCGCACGGTCGAGGACGCTCTCACCCTCGTCCTTCCGCCGGAGCAGCTGAACCCGGCCACCGGGCCCGTCTACGTGGCTGGGGCCGAGCCGGGCGATACCCTGGTGGTGAAGGTGGAGCGAATCGAGCTGGCCGAGCGCGGCCAGAGCCGCATCCGGGCCGGCTCCGGCGTCATCATCAACGAGCTTAACCCGCCACGCGCCAACCTGGTCTACGTCCGCGACGGCACCGTGATCTTTAACGAGCAGATCCGCTTCCCGGCCCGGCCCATGGTGGGCGTGGTCGGGGTGGCACCGTCGTCTGGGCCCATCGCCACCTTCTACCCTGGCGCCCACGGCGGCAACCTCGACATCAACGACCTGGGCCCGGGGGCGACCGTGTACCTGCCGGTGAGCGTGCCCGGAGCGCTCCTCTCCATCGGCGACGTCCACGCCCACATGGGAGACGGTGAGCTCACCGGCGGCGGGATAGACATCCCCGCGGAGGTCACCGTGCAGGTCTCCCTGCTGCGGGGCTTCGCCTATCCGCGCCCGCTGATCGAGACGGCTGACGCCTGGAGCACCTGCGCCTACGCCCCTACCCTGCCCGAGGCAGTGCGAATGGCGACCCGAGACATGGTGGACCTTCTGTCGCAGAGGCTCGGCATATCCCGCGAGGAGGCCTTCCAGCTGGTGGGAGCTGCGGGGGATGCACGCATCGGCCAGGCGGCGGAACTGGACATGGACGCAACCGCGTACGTGCGCGTGCCCAAGACCATCCTGCCCCACGCTTTCGGGTAGAGCGCTGCCAGCTGAGTCCGGCCACGAGCCAGCCCCGCCTCCTGCCTACGGCGGCGGGGCTGGCTCTGACGCATTTCTGATACGTCCCCGCTGATACTACCCTTGACAGCGGTCCCTATCCGCTGTACAGAGATCGGGAGCAAACCGGGAGACTCCCGGCAGGAGTCCCTCGTCGGCCCCCCAAGAGCCACCGCACCCCAGTCCTGAGGCTATGTCGCCGTTTCTCAAGCTGTTGGAGGTAGATAATGAGACGCGCGTTACCGATCCTCACCCTGGTGATCGTTCTGGCCCTAGCGGCTGCCGGCCTGGCTGACCTCGGCGCACCTGCGGCCGTGCTGGCGCAGGGACCCACCCCCGGCATGGCCGCCGTCGGGGCCCGCGTAGCCGCTCAATACGGCTGCTTCAACTGCCATACCACCACCGGCGCCGACCTCATCGGGCCCTCGTTCCTGGGCCTCTACGGGAGCGCCGTCACCCTAGGAGACGGCACCGTCATCACGGCAGACGAGGACTACATCCGCCGCTCCATCCTCGCTGCCCACGAGCAGATCCGGCAGGGCTTCGCCCCCAACATCATGCCCGACTACTCCGGTGTCCTCAGCAACCAGGAGGTGGAGGCGCTGGTGGCCTACATCCGTAGCCTAGGCGCCCCGGCGCCAGGCGCCACCCCAATGCCGGAAGCCACATTGCTCCCGGGGCTGCAGGCCTCTGGCCTACAGATCCTGGTGACTATCCTCACCAATGCCGGACTCATTGATCAGCTTCAGGCCGCCGGCCCGTTCACCATCTTTGCCCCCAGTGACCAGGCCTTCGCCACCCTCCCCGGTGGGGCCCAGGGCTTCCTGGGCGACGCCCAGGCCCTGCGTGAGCTGCTCCTCAACCACATCGTGATGGGCCAGACGCTCACCCTCGCCGAGCTCGAGCAAGCGGGCTCCGTCACAAACCTGGCCGGCCGCGAGCTAGCCATCACCCGGCAAGATGACACCGTGGCCGTGAACGGGATCCCGGTGCTGCTGCCCAACCTCAGGGCCGGGAGCGGCATCGTCCACGTGATCAACGGGTTCCTGACCCCGCTGCCGGAGGAGATCCCCACCCCCATCCCCAGCACCGAGCTCTCCGCCCTAGCCCAGGCAGGGCGCGAGCAGGTGCGCGCCCTGGGCTGCACGGTATGCCACACCACTACCGGCGAGACCTCCATCGGCCCCACCTTCCTGGGCCTCTACGGCAGCACCGTAACCCTGCAGGACGGGACCAGGGTGCTGGCAGATGAGGGCTACCTGCGCCGGTCCATCGTCGCCGCCCACGAGCAGCTGGTGGCCGGGTTCCCCGGGCTCATGCCCGACTACGCCACTCTGATCAGCCCCCAGGAGCTGGACGCCATCGTCGCCTTCCTGCGCGAACTGGGAACCGCCCCCACCGAGACCCCGGCCCCGGTCAGCGACCGCCAGTTGGCGGAGGACCTGTGGGAGATGGCCATGGATGCCAACTACCCCATCAACTGGGCGATGCCGCCGGGCAAGGGATCGCTCTATCAGGGCCAGCCACCTCACGGGGCCCTCCTCACCACTTACGTCAACCCGCAAGCCCAACAGGCCATCGAGCGGCTCCCGGGTGTCATGCCCGAGGGGGCGGTGATCCTGACCGAGAACTACGATGAGCAGGGTGAGCTGGAGTCCTACACCCTGATGGCGAAGCGGTCGGGGTACTACCCCAGTCACGGGGACTGGTTCTGGGCCCAGCTGGGGCCGGATGGCGAGGTAACCCAGGCGGGAAAGGTGCCGGGCTGCATCTCCTGCCACGGTGCCGTGCGCTCCAACGACTACATCTTCACCTTCCCGGTGGGGCTCATCAGCCCTGAGGCCACCACCGGCACGGCCACGCCCGGGGTGCTCCCAACGGCCACCCCCCTGAGTCCCCAGGCCACGGCCACGCCGGCGTCACCCATGCAGCCATCCGCTCCCACGGCGACTCCAGATACGGAGACGCTGCTCCCCTACTTCCCCCTGCCCCCATTCGTCACCACTCCCAATGCCTGCCCATGCCCTCCTGGCTCAAGCGGGCCCACGGACTAGAGGCAGAGAGCACAACTGGGGCGCACCCGTAGGTGCGCCCCAGCCAATCATCCTCTCTCGGGGCACTAAGGGTGCCCGATGCTGATCCCGTTACTTGATCATCTCGGCGAGCCTGATGTAGGCAGCGCGAGGGGAGCCCACGTCGGGGTTGTTGATGGACCACCACCACTGCTCATCGGCCGGGGTCCAGTCGGGGTTGCCCATGTAGATGAGACTCATCAGCCCCACCCACGGGCTCCAGTTCTGGCGGGCATACTCATAGGCCCGCACCAGGTACTCCGCCTTGGTGAACTCATCCACCGCATGCCAGTGGTAGGGAGAGTCGGGCCTGGGGTCACTGGTCCAGCCAAACTCAAGTATGGCTACCTGAGTGGAGGCATCCCCCTGCTCTACCATGATGGCCCGCAGGTCCTCCACCCGCCGAAAGCAGAAGAACCGCTCTCCCCCATACTCCTCACTCTGCTTTGCCTCATCGGGAGAAAGCTCCGGGGGAGCCTTGTAGCCGGCGGCATGCATCCCCACCAGGTCGTAGTGGCCCTTCATGCCCGCTTCATACATGCCCCGCAGAAACTCATCGTCCGGCATGGCCTCCGGGGGTAGGGTACCGGTGGGGGTGAGGCCAGCGGTGATCACCACTGCCCCCGGATCTGCCTCCTTGATGGCCCGGTAGGCTACCTTCAGAAGCTCCACATACTCAGCTGGGTTGGGAGCCCGCCCTCCCCACTCCCGGGCCAGGTTGGGCTCATTCCAGATCTCATAGGCATCCACCCTGCCCCGGTAGCGGCTGGCTAGGGCCCGGCAGAAGTCGGCGAAGTCCTCTAGGTTATCGGGGGGCCCATTTAGGGGGTATCCCCCACCGGCCCAGGCCGGCTGGTGGTCTAGGCGCACTAGGATGTTGAGCCCAAACTCATCCACCTGGTCCATGATGCGATCAGTGACCGACCAGTCGAACTGGCCCTTGGACAGCTCTATGTCGCGCCAGCCGAAGTTCTGCTTGACCCAGGTGAAGCCGGCATCGCGGATGAGCCCCAGGTCCCGGTGAGCCGTCTCTGGTCGCCACCACAGGAACGCCTGCATGCCATACTC
>JBMNTK010000246.1:0-5353 GCA_050945695.1 Anaerolineae bacterium
TCGGCGACCTTCTGGTCCCAGAGCATCGTGGCCGAGGTCTACACCCTCCACGCCCTGCTGCTGGCCGGCTTGGCGCTGGCCACGCTCAAGCTCGCCCAGCGCCCTGACCGCTGGTGGGTCATCGGGCTCATCGCCGGGTTGGGTCTGGCCCATCACCGCATGACCATACTCTACCTGCCGGCAGTTCTGCTCGCCCTCGTCCTGGCCAGGCCTCCCCGCCCCCGCCGAACAGACCTGACCCAAGCCGCTCTGGCCGCTCTCCTGCCGCTCCTGCTTTATGTCTACCTACCGCTCCGAGCCCCGCACACCCCTTACCTGCGTCTGGGCTTGGCCCCGGGCGATGAGCTGATCCTGTATCGCAATGACCTGGCCGGCTTCCTGAGCTTCGTGTCCGGCCAGCCCTTCGGAAGCGCCCTCACCTTTGCCGGCCTGGCTGACCGGGCGCGGGCGGCCGCCAGCGGGGCCATCGCCGAGCTCAGCCCGCTGGCGTGGGCCCTGGCCTTGGCGGGGCTCGTCTGGTTGGCGCGGCATCGCCGGCCGGCGGCGATCCTGCTCGGCGGGTCGCTGGTGCTGAACGTGGCCTTCAACGTGCTTTACGCCATTGGCGACATCCACGTCTTCTACGTCCCGGTGTATCAGTTGGCGGTGATCCTGGCCGGCGCCGCCGTGGCCGCATTGGGCACAGCCCGCCGTCAGGCCGTCCTCGCCCCCCTGGTGGCGATGGCGATGGTGGCCCTGACCCTGGTGCAGCTGCCCGAGGCCCGGGCGGCGGCCTTAGCTTCGGTTCCCGAGCCGCCGGCCGGCCGCTGGCCTGCCCTCCTGGAGGAGGCGCCGCCGGGAGCGATCCTTCTGTCCAACGACCGCAACGAGATCGTGCCAATGTGGTACCACCAGTACGCCCTGGGTAGCCGCCCCGATCTGCTGGGCCTCTTCCCCCTCATTTCACCCGAGCCCGACTACGCCCACATCGGCGCCCTGACCCACCGGGCGCTGGGCACCGGCCGGCCGGTGATGCTCATCAAAGACATGCCAGGGATGGAAGTAGGGTTCCAGCTGGAGCCAACCGGCGGGGCGCTGGTGAGAGTGCAAGGCGCCTGGCAGGCCCCTCCGGAAGCCGCCAGCCGCCAGGAGCTCGCTCCGGAGCTGGACCTGGTAGGCATCGAGGTGACCCCCTCCACCGCTTCCCCCGGCGAGAGGCTGAGCGTCGCCCTCTACTGGGAGCCGACCCAGCCGCTCGACCTGCCCTACTCCTCCTACGTGCACCTGCTGGACGAGGAGGGGCAGCCGGCATGGCCGGGAAGCGACCATCGGCCTGGTGGTGTCTTCTACCCCGCCGACCTGTGGATCCCGGGCACTGTGATCCGCGACGAGCACGTCCTGACTGTTCCCGAGGATGCTGCCCCCGGAACCTACCACCTCCTGGGAGGCATGTACCAGTACCCTTCGCTGGAGAGCTACGGCCGCACCCTGGACCTGGGGACGCTCCGCGTGAAGTGAAGGCTGCGCCCCGGGGCCGAACACAGGCCCTGAACCGCTAGGTCGGCCCGACACGCAAACCGGGGAGCGCCGTGTTGGCGCTCCCCGGTGAGGACAGTCGTCTAGGCGGTCGAGACGCTAGTCCAGAGGCGGCTCGGCCGCGGCGTTCTGCCCGGCGATCTGGCCGAAGATGATGAGCTCGGCGATGTTGCCGCCGCCCTGATAGGCGAACGCGAACAGGGACCCGAGCTCACCCACCGCATACAGCCTGGGGATAGGCTCCCCGTGCACGTTGATCACCTGGGACTTGGCGTTCTTGATGGGGCCGCCTTCCGTGTTCGGGCCGCCAGGGTACATGGCGATGGCGTAGTACGGCGGAGTCTCGAGGGCACCCAGCGTCTCCGGATCGCGCTGGAAGTCCGGATCCTCGCCCGCCTTTGAGTACTCGTTGAACGTAGTAACGGTGGCAGCGAGGGTCGCCGCGTCCATACGGCTCTTGTTGTGCGGGTGTTCTGCGATCCGTGCCGCCAGCTCCTCAAGCGTGTCAGCCTGGAGGATCCAGCCGGCCTCTATCTCCTTGCTGTTGTCCTCGCTCCACTCGTAGAGGCCCACGGCATGGGCTCCGTAGAAGAGGGACGGGAGCGGCCCAGCCTGTCGCACCGTCTCATCGAAGATGAGCCAGCTGGGGATCCGAGGATAGGACAGCCGAGAGATGTCGTAGACTATCACCTCGTTGTAGAACTGGTACCGCTGCGGATCTACCGAGGTGAAGACTTCGTTGATGTACCGCTTGCCATAGTTGTCCACGAGGAGCATGCCGGGCTGATCGACCGCTATCCGCATTCCCGTGCCGATGGTTTCCACAAGCTCGGGGGTGCCGGCCACTACTCGAGCGGCGCTGTGGTACATGTGGCCCAGCGCGGCCCCTGCCCCTATGGCCATCCTCACTCCGTCGCCGGTGTTGTCCGGGTTGCCCATGAACACCCAGCGCCAGCCAGGCAGGAAGGCCTCCTTCAGCTCATCGTCGTACTCAAAGCCGCCCGTGGTTAGCACCACAGCCCGCCGCGCCTTTATGTTCACTTCCTGGCCATCGCGCTCTGCGACGACGCCGATGACCCGTCCCTCAGCGTCCATGATGAGCCGCTTGCCGGGCGTGCCCCACATGATCTGGATCTCGCGTTCACGAACCGCATCGGCCATGACCTCGAAGACGGCCACGCCTCTCCCGGCGGCGCTGAAGGTTCCATAGCCCTCAGCGCCAGGGAACTCGGGGAAAGCCGCGTTGGGCATGCTCTCTAGGAGTTGGATCTCGCCCAGGGAGCGCAGGTACTCGGCGGTGTTGACCACCCCCTCGCCCCATACCTGAGCGATCTCCTCGACGAACTCCTCCGGGTAGTGAGGATAGGCATCGGCCGGATCCCCGAACGCCTCGGGCAGGCCAATCCCGAAGGCGACGGCCTTGAAGTACGAAGCCGCGGCCTCAGGGTCGGTGGCCAGATGGCACAGACCACCGGACATCATAGTGTTCGGGGTGTGCGCGTCCTCGGCCTGCTTCTCAAGGATGAGCACCTCAGCTCCGGCGTCGTGAGCCGCGATGGCCGTCACGGCACCGGCCCCACCGAACCCGACAACGACGACGTCCGCCACCGCCTCCCACGACACGACGGGGCCCGCCGCCTCGACTGCTTTGACGCCCAAGCCCGACAGCGCCCCTCCAGCGCCCAGCACCGCAGCACCACCGAGGAAATGCCGTCGGCTAGTACGTCTGACTTGTGTCACGTCGAACGCTCCTTTCACTGTGGAATGGAATGGCTGTCAGGAGCCAGCTGGATCATAGAGGGGAAGGGTCTGCCTGTCAACGGCCCGGCAGGCCCGAGCGGCCGCGCGTGGGCGCCCGAGATGGAGCACCAGCCTCGTCCCAGGACCGCCGAGGAGTGCGCGCGCTCATGCGCAGGGGCCAATCGGCCCCCTGTGCCCGGGGCAGGATGCCGCCGATGTTCTCAGCCGTTACAACAGATGGCTCAGCGCGGCCTGGTGCGCTATAATAGTGGTTTGGACCAGTATGAAACGAGAAAACATACGCAACTTCTGCATAATAGCGCACGTAGACCACGGCAAGTCCACCCTGGCTGACCGCCTCCTGGAGCGCACCGGCACCATCTCGGAACGAGAAATGACCGAGCAGGTGCTCGACTCCATGGACCTGGAACGCGAAAAGGGCGTGACCATCAAGGCCTCGGCGGTCCGCATGTATTACGACGCGCCGGACGGCGAGCGCTATGAGCTCAACCTCATAGACACCCCCGGCCACGTGGACTTCTCCTACGAGGTGTCGCGCGCCCTGGCCGCGTGCGAAGGCGCCCTCCTTGTGGTGGATGCCTCCCAAGGCGTGGAGGCGCAGACCATCGCCAACCTCTACCAGGCGCTCGACCACGACCTGGTGATCATCCCGGTGGTCAACAAGATTGACCTGCCGAGCGCTCGCCCGGACGAGGTGGCCCACGAGCTGGCCGATCTCTTCGGTTTCGACCCGGACGAGGTGATCCATGCCTCGGCCAAGGACGGCCGCGGATGTGACGAGGTGCTGCAGGCGGTGGTGAACAAGGTCCCCCCACCCCGGCCCAACGAGACCGAGTCCCTGCGCGCCCTCGTGTTCGACACCCACTATGACCCCTACAAGGGCGTGGTGGCCTACATCCGCGTCTTCGATGGGACCCTGTCCCGCCGGTCGCTCCTCAGCCCCATGGCCACCGGCGAGCGGTTCGAGCCCATCGAGGTGGGCGTGTTCGCGCCCGGCATGACGCCGACCGAGGAGCTCACCACCGGGGAAGTCGGCTACGTGGCCACCGGGCTCAAGAGCGTGCACGATTGCGCCGTGGGCGACACCATTACCCTGGCTGCCGAGCCCGCCGCTAAGCCCTTGCCCGGCTATCGGCCCGCCAAGCCCATGGTGTTCGCCGGCCTCTACCCTTCCGAGGGCGAGGACTTCGCCTTGCTGCGCGACTCGCTGGAGAAGCTCACCCTCAACGACGCCTCCTTGGTCTGGCAGCCGGAGACCTCGCAGGCGCTGGGGTTCGGCTTCCGGGCCGGCTTCCTGGGGCTCTTCCACATGGAGATCATCCAGGAACGGCTGGAGCGCGAGTACGGACTGGATATCGTGGTTACCGCTCCTAACGTCGAGTACGAGGTGCTCACCAAACGGGGCGAGACCATCACGGTGGACAGCCCGGCCCACCTGCCCGACGAGGGAGAGATCGAGGAGGTCAGGGAGCCTTGGGCTGAGGTAACCCTGGTCACACCCACCGAGTACGTGGGCGCGGTGATGGAGCTGGTCACCGGGCGCCGGGGTATCCAGAAGAACATGGAGTACCTGGACCAGCGCCGGGTGCTGTTGACCTACGAGATGCCGCTCAGCGAGCTGATCATTGACCTGCACGACCAGCTGAAGTCTCGCACCCGAGGCTATGGGAGCATGGACTACCGCCCCATCGGCTTCCGGGCTGCTGACCTGGTGCGGGTGGACGTGCTGGTCAACGAGGAGCCGGTGGACGCCCTCTCTATGATCGTGCACCGGCAGGACGCCTACCGGAAAGGCTCGGCCCTGGTATCGCGGCTCAAGGAGCTCATCCCGCGCCAGCTCTTCGTGGTGCCCGTGCAGGCGGCCGTGGGCAAGAGGGTCATCTCCCGAGCCAACGTCAAGGCCATGCGCAAGAACGTCACCGCCAAGTGCTACGGTGGCGACATCACCCGCAAGCGCAAGCTGCTGGAGAAGCAGAAAGAGGGCAAGAAGCGCCTGAAGCAGATCGGCAGCGTGTCCGTGCCTCAGGAGGCCTTCATGGCCTTGCTCTCGGTGGAGTAACGACCGAGCGGCAGCAAC
>JBMNTK010000247.1:0-5283 GCA_050945695.1 Anaerolineae bacterium
ATTCCCTCAAGACCGACAACCCCTACGGTCGCTGCGTGTGGAAGTGTGACAACGACGTGGTGGACCACCAGTCGGTCATGATCGAGTTCGAGGACGGCTCCACCGCTACCCACAATATGGTGGGCGGGGCCTCCAAGCCCATGCGGTCCATACATCTGGTGGGCACCATTGGCGAACTGCAGGGCGTGCTCCACGACAGTCGCTTCGTGCTCCGTCACATTGACCCTCGCCCCGGGCATGAGTACTCGGAAGAGGTCATTGACGTGGACGTCAAGGGCGACATGGATGGCGCCTTCGGCGGGCACGCCGGTGGCGACGGGCGCCTGGCGGCGGACTTCATCCGGTTCATCCGCGGCGAGGAACCCTCCATCTCCTGCACCAGCATCGAAGACTCAATCCGCGGCCACCTCATCGGCTTCCGCGCTGACGTGGCCATGGAAGAAGGCCGGGTGGTAGAGATCCCCACCGATTGGTGATGGGCGCACACTCAGGGAGAAGCAGCATGGCACAGGGACCTCTCACTGCCGTGATCGTGGGCGCGGGACACCGCGCCCTTACCTACGCCTCGTACGCCCGTGAGCACCCAGACGAGCTCAAGATCGTGGGCGTGGCCGACCTCATGGAATACAGGCGGCGCTACGTGGCCGACCTCTATGGCCTGCGGCCCGATCAGTGCTTCGAGACCGCCGAGGAGCTGGCTGCCGGCCCCCAGATCGCCGATGCCGTCATCAACGGCACCATGGACCACCAGCACGTCCCCACCTCACTGCCCTTGCTCGAGGCTGGGTACGACATCCTGCTGGAGAAACCCTTCGCCACCAACGAGAGCGAGATGTGGGAGCTGGTGCAGGCCGCGCGCCGTCACGGGCGCAAGGTCATGATCTGCCACGTCCTGCGCTACGCTCCCTTCTACCTGGACATCCGCCGGCGGGTGGCTCGGGGCGACATCGGCGAGATCATCAGCGTCCAGACGGTGGAGCACGTTTCTTACCACCACCACGCCGTCGGCTTCGTCCGCGGCAAGTGGGCCAAGAAGGCCGACTTCCACGGAACGATGCTCATGGCCAAGTGCTGCCATGATCTGGACCTCATAGCTTGGATGAAGAGTGGCATTGCCCCGGTGCGGGTGAGCAGCTTCGGCTGCAACATGCAGTTTCGGCCCGAGAAAGCCCCCGAAGGTGCCGGTACCCGCTGCCTGGTGGACTGCCCTATCGAGGAGTCCTGCCTCTACTCCGCCCGCAAGCACTACATTGACCACCCCCAGCGCTGGAGCTTCTACGTCTGGGCGGGGCTGGAGCAGATGGAGAACCCCACCATCGAGGACAAGATCCATTCCCTCAAGACCGACAACCCCTACGGTCGCTGCGTGTGGAAGTGTGACAACGACGTGGTGGACCACCAGTCGGTCATGATCGAGTTCGAGGACGGCTCCACCGCTACCCACAATATGGTGGGCGGCACGTCGCGCCCCACCCGCTCCATTCACCTCGTGGGAACCATCGGCGAGATACAGGGAGTCCTAGAGGACAGCCGGTTCGTGGTTCGCCACATTGACCCCCGCCCCGGGCACGAGTACTCGGAAGAGGTGGTAGACCTGAACGTGGCTGGTGACATGCACGGTGCCTTCGGCGGGCACGCCGGCGGTGACATGCGCCTAGCGGCAGACTTCATCCGCTTCGTGCGGGGAGAAGAGCCCTCGCTGGCCTGCACCAGCCTCGACGACTCCATTCGCGGCCACCTCATCGGCTTCCGCGCCGATCGGTCCATGGAGGAAGGCCGGGTACAGGAGATACCTCGGGAGGGCTAGATCGCACTCCCTTACACCCGCGCGGGTGTCTCTGGGGACTCCGCGTCCACAGGGACGCCCGCGCTCACCCGATCGTAGCGCACGGCATAGGCCTCCGGAGAGGGGTGAATGCCCTGCCCATAGCGGTCGGCGTACAACTGGGTCAGCTCGGCGCCGTAGAGGAACACCTGCGCGGAGTAGTAGATCCACAGCAGGATCACGACGATGGACCCGGCGGCACCGTAGACAGAGGTGACGGTGCTGAAGGCCAGGTAGATGGATATGCCGAACTGGCCCAGATTGAACAGGATGGAGGTGACGGCTGCCCCCAGCAGAGCGTCCCTGCGGGCTATGCGTACGTCCGGTATGGCACAGAACATGGCAGCGAAGACGAACGTGGCTACCACCGTCCACACCAGGAGGTTGCCCAATCGCACCATGAACTCGGAGACGGGCAGGACCTGGGCCACGTAGCGGATCGCCCCGGCCACGAGGGTGTTCACCGCCAAGGACGCCAGCAGCGCCAGCCCCACCCCCAGCGCGACCGCAAGGTAGAAGAGACGCTCCTTCACCGTGCCCACGATGTTCTCCACCAGGCCCAGCCGTGGCCGGGGGCGCACGCCCCAGAGGTCATCGAGCACCCCCCGCAGCGCCCCCACCACCCCCGAGGCGCCGAGGAACGTCACCACCAGGGCAACCGCAGGCGGCACCAGGCCTGCGCGGCTCACGACCTGGATGGTGCTGGCCAGCACCGCCTGCACGAACTCGGCAGCACCCTCTCCCAGGATCCCGGCCAGCTCCGCGGCCAGCGTCTGCTGCACCGACTCCTGCTCCAGCACCAGGCCGGCGACGGCAATGCCCACCACCAGCAGGGGCGCCGACGATAGGGTGATGGAGAACGACAGGGCAGCGGCCATGCGGTTGGCTCGGTCAGCGCCCCAATGGCCATAGGCCTCGGTGAGGAGGTTCCACAACTCTCTCAGGGTCACGTCGGGACTGGCCTTTCCGGCTATCTCCCCGTCAGGTGCGGGCCTTCTGCTGGATCCCAGAGCCGTACTGGTTCGCGTATACCTGGGTGAACTCCGCCCCGAAGTAGAGGATCTGGGCCGAGTAGTAGATCCACAGCAGCAGGATGATCAGCGATCCCGCCGCCCCGAACACCGAGGCCGTACTTCCCCGGCCCAGGTAGAGGCCGAGCGCGTACTTGCCTATGGTGAACAGTAGGGCGGTGAATGCTGCCCCTACTGTGGCGTCCTTCCAGGCTATCTCGGCGTCGGGCACGTACTTGAACAGCAGCGCAAACAGCAGGGTCACCAACAAGAACGACACCACCAGGTTGATGATCTGCCAGATCGCCTCGCCGCCCGGTAGCACTCCCTGGAACTGGGTAGCCACCAGCGACACGGCCGCGCTGGCCACCAGGGTGAGCAGAAGCAGGAAGCCGGTGGCTACCACCAGGAGGAAGGCCCCAAGTCGCTGCCGGACCATCCCCATGATCCCGCCCCCCTTGGGAGTCTCCACCTCCCACATGTGGTCGAGGCTCTGCTTGAGTTGCTGAACGATGCCGGCCGCGCCCAGCAGAGTAGTGGCCAGGGCGATCACCGTGGCCACGATGCCGGAGGCGCCCCGTAGAGAATCCGAACGCGCCAGCATCGTCTCCACCAGCCCGGTGGCCTCCGGGCCGATCGTCGCCTCCGCCTGCTCCAACAGGTCGGCCTGGACGGACTCCCGGCCCAGGAAGATCCCGGCGATGGCGATGGCAATCAGAAGGAGGGGGGCAAGCGAGAAGATAGCGTAGTAAGAGAGGGCTGCCGCCCGCAGGGGTGCGTTATCCTCGCTCCACTCGCGGTACGTGTCCCTGAGCAGCGTGAATACAGACCTTATGTTCATCAGCTAACTCCACAACCAACGGACCAGCTCTAGACACTAACGATAGTGCCGGACCGCACCACGCTGGCGGCACCGTGCCCCTAGGTTACCGGATGAAGGCAGCCCCTACAAGCGCGAAAGCAGAGCGCCACGACCTGGATTACCAGGCCGTGGCGCGTAGGGTGCCTGTATCAGCAGCCGGGCGGAGCGAGCCCAGCCCGCCCGCGGGCGTCACTCCTCCACGGGGCCGTCACTCTCGACGGTAGCGCCGCGGGCGATCTCCAGGCGGTACACCCCCTGGGCCCCGGCCCGACGCATGGCCTCCTCCAGGGGGGACATGTCCTCGTCAGGCCATAGGATGATGATAGTGCCGCCGTCTCCGGCCCCGGCCAACTTGGCCGCGGGGGCGCCGGCGGCCAGTGCTGCCGCGATGAGAGCCTCGTTCGCTTCTCCCGATCCCCCCAACTGGCGCTGGACGGCGTGATTCTCGTTCATCAGCCGCGCCAGCGAGTCCCAGTCCTCCAGCAGCAGGGCCTTCTTGCCTGCCCGGGCCAACTCGGTGATGCGCTCGTAGCCGGCACGGACCTCGGGGTCGCCCTCCAGCCAGCGCTCCCGCAGGGGCTTGTGCACCCGGTTAGAGGAGTGATGCACGCCGGTGAAGGCGAGCAGGAAGGGCAACCGGGAGACGTATCCCGCCAGCGGCTCCACGGTGGCGAACAGCTCCGCCTCGGTCTCGCGGTAGAACTGCTTGCCCCGGAAGTCCATGTAGTTCAGCCCGCCGAAGGTGCACATGTAGGCGTCCTGGTACCCGCCCACGATCTTGAGGTGGTTGAGCTCTATGTAGCGGGCCGTCTCCGCCAGTTGGTAGTTGCCGCGAGGGCGCCCTTGCCAGGTAAGGATGGCGTGGAGCATGGCCACCAGCAGCGCCGTAGAGCTGGACATCCCGCTGCCCACTGGCAGTTCGCTGTAGTACTCCACCCGGCAGGCCAGGCGCGGGAGTCTAAAGTAGTCCAGGATGGCCCGAGGAATGTCGAAGTAGTCTCCCTGGGGCCGCAGGTCCTCCCGGCGGGCCAGCACCACCTCGGTGCCGTTGGTGCAGAACACCGGGTCGTCGGCCGAGGTGATGGTGACCCAGGCCCGCATCCCTACCGAGCAGGACAGGACTGACCCCCCGTACATGTCAGTCGGATTGCCGATTATCCCGGCCCGGCCCGGGGCCGAGCACACCAGCCTTCGCTTAGAGCTCATACGCCTTGGCCTTGATGTACTGACGGACCATGTACCCGTAGCGCTCGTCGGCCATTGCGAAGTCTATGAAGGTACGGAAGTAGCTCTCGAAGTTCCCGATGTCGTACCGGCGGTGCTCCGGCGGCAGTAGCCAGGCATACACGGGCAGCCCCATCTGGATGAGGAGACGGATCCCGTCGGTAAGCTGCACCTCACCCTTGCGGTCGGGCAGCACCCGGGGCAGCACTTCGAAGATGGCCGGCGAGAAGACGTAGCGGGCTGCCACGGCGAGATTGCTGGGCGCGGTGCCCCGCGGCGGCTTCTCCACGATGTCGGTCATGAGCACCGGCTCCGAGGCCGGCACCTCCGTCGTCTTGGGGCTGACGATGCCGTACCGGAAG
>JBMNTK010000248.1:0-5279 GCA_050945695.1 Anaerolineae bacterium
GCCAGTCCTCACTTGGCTCACGGATCCCAAAGGACATCGTGTCACCTGCATCGTCAACGACGACTCGGTTGCCACCGTTCGGTAACGCCCTACCGCCAGCACGCATTTTCCAGCGACCTTGGCACACGAACTCAACGGCCTCCTGCTGAGAGCGACCGTCCCGCGCGTTGCTGAGCAACGCACTCACGAAGGTATCAGCATCCTCTCGAAACCGCTCCCAGACGACAGTCTCACTCCATGCGGATGCGAATGGACATACCACGCAGCCTACTCGTGCAAGACCGTACCGATACGCTTCATTCAGGAGTAAGCCTCTCTGAGCCGAGTAGAGATAGACAGCTGCTGTAGGCCAAGAGATGATCGGGCGGGCGTTCACCTGGACGCCATGCTTGCCTCCCTCTGATATCTGCGGGTACTGCGATCTCCTCTGGCTCTCCTCATGCCTCGTGCCTTCGAAGACCATGGCACGTACCGCGGCCTTGCCGAGATGAGCCCGCAAGACCGCGAGGGTCGGTGCTGACTTGTGCACCGTGCAACACCAGCGCTGCAGACGGCTCGGCGGCCCCAGCTCCCGCCAGGTCTGAGTGGCCGGCTTTTGGGACCGAGCGGTCAGAAACGTCAGTTCAGGAAACCGTGCCTTCGCCCGCTCCACCGCTTCGTAAGTGGCACTGATTTCCATCGTGGTGTCGCTAAAGACGACCACGAACTGGTCCGGTGGCAGGGTTCGCTGCACCAAGTCCAGGACTACCAGGGAGTCCTTACCGCCGCTGAAGGCTACGGTGGCGATATCCACCTTGCGCCGGTACTGATTGTAGGTGCGGTCAATGAACTCGATCGCCCGGTGGACCAGCCCGCTCATGATGTAAGCGTTCTTGCTCAACATTGCCGGCACATCTACCGGCTCTAGCCGGAGGTCTTTCTCTTGAAACTCGATCCTCGGCCTCTCGAAAAAGCCTCCGCCCTTGGCTTCCGCCACCTGGCGGCCTCGGTAGTAGTACCGCCGGTCCACCGCCCAGAGCAGTGGCTCCTGTACCCGGTCGTACTGCCACTCAGTGTCGAACCCGAATAGGTCCAGCTCCTCGAAGAAGACAGGACGCACCTCACCTTGGATGGCGCCATCGTCGCCGTCGGTGAGGAGGACACCCCCCGTCTCCTCGTCCCAGATGGTGTGGTAACTCACCGCCACTCCCCCGTATCCGCATCGGATTTGCTCGCGCGGGTCCACGGACCCGCGGCACCCCACAAGGTGCCTTGCTCGTCCCGGTAACCTCGGGACGGTTCGGCGATCTCGATCTCGCGCTCCAGGCAGTACCGGCCATCGCCCAGGGCACGGAACTCACGCCGGCCCAGGGCGACAACCACCTCCTCAAGGCATGGAGACAACCCGAGCAGAGGCAACTGCGCCGCTATCTGCTCCGCGGTAAGCGCGCAGCCGGCCATCTCCAGGATCTGGCCGATTGCTTGGGACAGCCCCTGGCCTGCATCTGCCCCTGGTGTGCGCGAGGTGCCTGAGTCTCGCCCCTCCTTCGCCCACTCGGTCAGGTTGTACATGTCACCAACGGCAGTGAACCTGACGGTCTCAGACTCCAGGATGGCCCGTGCTGCCTCCGGCGTCAGGTGCTGGTGCGAGGGAAGCCTCCAATTCGCCTCGCTCGTCAGCTCCTCAAGGCTCATCGGCCGGCGGTGCGCACGCAGGGTAGCCAGGATGGCCCTGGACTGGGCTCTGACCACCCCCCGGCCGCGTTTGGGCAGATCCGTGAGCCCCCACTCGGTAAGGCCATAGGTGCCCCTCTTGCCCACCCAGGCGAAGTACTGTGGTTCACTGTTGAGACGGGCATGCACACTGTTCGGGGCCATGGCCTTGCCTGGACCCAGATGAGCATTGACCTCGGCAGCAATCTCCCGGTAATGGGCTGGCCTGCCAATGCGGCGCAGCGCCAGCGCTATCTGCCGCGTGCGAGGACGCACTCTTCCCTTCAGGTACCAGTCACCAGTGCGAGGATCATGGCGTAAGCCCGGACAGGTGCGCAGACAGACAGAGATGAAGGCGTCGTCCCAGGCAGAGCCCTGTCCGCCAGGCGCCTGGCGTTCCCGGAGTCGCTGGATCAACTCGGTCCTGGAAAGGCCAAGAGGGTATTCGCTGAGCAGGTCACGGAGTGCCTCCCATATTTGGCGCACGTGTGCCAGGTCGTGGTTCGGATGCACCCAGACACCTAGCTCGTCATTCCAACCTGAGAAGCTGCCAGCCTCGGCGATCAGCCGTATCACCGCCGCTGGATCAACCGCACCTGGCGGCACTGCATGAGCTAGTGCTCTCGCCAGTCGCTCCGACGTCATGACCCCTCCCGCCTCAGCCAGAACCTCCTGTAGGAGCAGGCGGAGAGGGGCCACGACCTTCACGCGCAGGTGGTGCTGCAGGATGCGGAATGACTTCCCCTGCAACTGCCTGATTCGCTCCCGCGTAAGGCCCAGCTGGCGACCGATCTCCTCGAGGGTCTGCGGCTCGCCTTGTAGGCCTAGCCGAAGCCGGACTATCCGAGTGTTGCGCTCGCCCACGAAGCTCAGCCAAGCATCCACAACCTCTTCCAGTGTCTGACGGGCCAGTGCCTCCCGCTGGAATGGGTTCAGCTCGAGTCCTAGCGCCTCTTGCTTGAGAGCATCTTCTCCCTGCGCCAGGAGCCAGTCGGTGTAGATCCTAAGCTGCTCAAGGACCTCCGGCCTGGACTGGCTGAACCCTGCGGCATCGTGCACTAGCTTCTGGATTGTATGAATGCCTGAGGCGATCAGGCGAGCTGTCTCCTGCGCGTCTAGTCCGAGGCGTGATATGCCGATCGCCGGCCCTGCCAGAATGGCTTTGTACGCAGGCGCTACGAGCGCTGAAGGTTCATTAGGTTGAGCCCGGTGCAGGTCGGGAGCGGGATTGGGGTCGCAAGGGCGGAGAAGGTACTCCGCCAGTCTCTGACGCACCTCCGCTAGGGATTTCCGGCCGAGGTTGCGGATAGACAGCAGCTCCTCGTCACTCAGGGCCTCAAGCTGCTCGACCGTCATCACCCGGGCTCTCAAGAGGGCGTTCCGCGGTCGAAGTGACAGGCCCAGGCGATCTATGGGTGTTCCCAGCTCCTGCCCGGTGGGCTCGCACGGTCGGTGTGGGCTGCTTTCCTTCTCTCCCAAGAGCCTCGCCAGCGTACGTAGCGCCTCCCTTGCCGAGAACACATCCAGGTAGCCGGTGTCGGTCAGGTCCTCCACGGTCAGGCCCCTGAGGTGCCCGACCCGGGTGAGACCCAAGCGAAGTAGCGCCATCTGGGTACCTTCCGCCAGCCCCATCGCCTCGATGGGGATATCGGCGATTCTGGCCCACTCCGCCTGACTGGGTCCGCACTCCCAGATGCCTGCGAACTGGCGTAGCTTCTCCTGCACCTCCAAGAGGGATTTGGCGCCGAAGTTCCTGAGCCCAGCCAGCTCGAATGACGTGGCGCTAGCAACCTTGCCTACCGTTACCAGGTGCGCACGTTCGAGGCAGTTCCGGGCGCGGCGCGAGAGGCCCAGACACAGAACTGGGGCCGTAAGGGCCACGTAGGGCAAGCTGATCTGCAGCTCATCAAGCAGGGTAGGATAGGTGGCCAGTTTCTCTCGGTGAACTACTACATCCATCGCCAGCCATCCTCCTGGAGGCGCCAAGAAACGTCACGGCGCGAGAAGAGCGCCGAGTTAGCCGGAGCAGATACTACTCAATCAGCAGTCATTACCTCTGGCAGTCAAGCGAACACAGCCGCCTGCTGGGCGTGCAGGCACCCCACCGACGCGTTGGCCTGCGGCTTCCCACGAGATGGTCGTGGGCGTCCCCCCGGTGAGCCACCGCACATCGGGCCCCTGGGCGCAAGCGCCCCGCCCAGTGCCGGCCAGCGCGCCATGTTAGCTAAATATCGGCCAAGTGAAAAGCGCACTTTAGCCACAAATGCCGCTGACGACTGGCCTGTAATGATCCTGTCCACATGACCGCACTTGGCCGCTGGGCAGCCCCTCCCCCCTTGCCTCCCGCTCCCCTCGCCCATACCATACACCAAACTGCTCAGGCATTAGCCTGGCGGCGCAGCCCAGACCATCATCGGGAGAATAGCAGTGGCCATTACGCGGCAAGAACGAATGCGACGCGCTTATTTCCACGAGGAAATGGACCGCCCCGCCGTCTACACTCGCACCGGCTACCCCGCCAATGACCCCACCTACAATAAGGTCAAGGCCCTCTTTGCCCAGTACGGCGACCTCAAGCTCGGCTGGAATGGCCGCCAGTTCGAGTCTCAGATCGAGGTCCAGCACTGGACCGAGCCCTACAGCGAGGACTTCGAACGCCGGATCACCGTCCTGCCCACCCCCAAAGGCGAGCTGCGCTCCACCCGCCTGGTCAGCCTGCACGGCCACCCCGGGCTGGACGAGACTTACTTCATAAAGAACCGCGAGGACGCCGAGAAGTATCTCTCCCTGCCTATGCCCGAGCTCGGGCCGGTGGACCGGTCGGGCTACGATGCCCTCTGGGCCGAGATCGGCGATGCCGGCATCGTTGAGGCAAGCATCGGACAGAACCCCGGTGGCACCGTGGCCGGGCTCTGCGGCTCCGACGCCTTCGCCATCATGTCCCTCACCGACCGCGACATCATCCACGCCCTGCTTGAGCGCCACATGCAGATCATGATGAACAGCGTCAAGGCTCTCCTGGCCGCAGGCATCGGCCCCTACTTCAGCCTCCAGGGCCAGGAATACATCGTGCCGCCCCTGCATGGGCCCAAGGACTTCTACGACTTCAACGTCCGCTACGACAAGCCCATCATGGACCTGATCCACGATGCCGGCGGCCGCATACACGTCCATTGCCACGCCAGCATCAAGAAGGTCATCCAAGGCTTCATAGACGAGGGCGTCAACGTCCTGCATCCCTTCGAGGCCCCACCCATGGGAGACATCACCCCCCGCGAGGCCAAGGAATTCGCCCGGGGCAAGCTCACCCTGGAAGGCAACATCCAGATCGCCCGCATGTACGAGGCTAGCCCCGATGAGATCCGGGCCGAAGTGGAAGCCCTCATCCGCGACACCTTCGACGACCACCGCGGCCTCATAGTCTCGCCCACCGCCTCGCCCTACATCCCCGGCGAGGGCGAGAAGTGCTATCCCCAGTACAAGGCGATGGTGGATACCGTCCTGTCCTGGAAGGGCTAGCCGCGAAGGTCACGAACGAATCACCAGGAGAAGTCAGAGGGGCGCCGCTTGGCCCGGGCCAAGCGGCG
>JBMNTK010000249.1:0-5276 GCA_050945695.1 Anaerolineae bacterium
ACCAGGCGTAGGCCGCCAGGGCCATCGGCCAGGTACGCGATGTTGCCGGCTACCGCCACCCCGGTGGCTACGCCGGGGCTATCGTAGGCTCCCAGCAGGGTCGGGTTGGCTGGGTCGGCCACGTTCACGGTCACCAGCCCCGCGTCCTCATCGGCCACGTAGGCGGTGGTACCTGCCACCGCCACCCCTTTGGCGGCATCGAGCGCCTCGTAGAAGCCGACCTCGGCCGGTTGGGCCGGGTTGGCCACGTTGATCACCCGCAGCCCGGCCGCGCCGGCGGCCACGTAGGCGAAGTCGCCGGCCACCACCACGTCCTCCACGATGTTGGGCAACATAGCAGTGCGCCCCACCTCAACGGGAGCCGCCGGGTCGCTTATGTCTATTACGGCCAAGTAGGGGCCAATCCCCAGGTAAGCGTAGTTGCCAGCGGAGGCGACGGCGGTGGCCGATCCTCCCAGCTGGCCCAGAAGCTGGATGTTGTCGGTGTGGACGCCGGGCCGCAGCGCTTGCGGCGTAACCCCGGCTTGGTCCTGACGGACGACTTCGGCGCCGGCAGAAGGCGTCGGCCCAGATGCACCCACCACCAAGACGGGGCCCAGGGCAATCAGAGCGAGGATGATCGCGATCCGACAGAAGGCAAGAATTGGCTGTCTCATTGTTAACGCCTCCTCAATGACGAACCCACAACATGCCGATCTAGACCTAATTCCATCCAGGTTACCTTCTAACTTACCTGCACAGGCCCGTCAACCGCTGGGTTGCAGGCGGTTATTCCCGCACCAGGCCCCTGGTGCGCAGGTCACGCAGCGATTGCTCGTACCTATCTTCCTCCTGCTCCTGCGTGCGCACCCACTCCACCAGCTCGGCCACTCCGTCCCGGAAAGGAATGGTAGGCTCGAAGCCCAGCTCCTTCCGGGAGCGTGTGAGGTCGGCGTAGCAGCTTCGGATGTCGCCCACCCGATACCGACCGTTGAACTCGAGCCGGGGCTCGTGGCCCATCTCCTGGCAGATGGCCTTGGCCATGTCCAGCACCGTGAGCTGCTCGCCGGTGCCAACGTTGAACACCGACATGCCCTCACCCGGGTAGTCGAGTGCCAGCAGGTTGGCCTGCACCACGTCCCGCACGTGAACAAAGTCCCGCACCGGCAGACCATCCTCATACACGTCGATGGGGAGACCATTGCGGACCCGCGAGGCGAACACCGGGGCAATCCCGGTGTAGGGGTTGCGCAGGGCCTGGCGCGGTCCGTACACGTTGAAGTAGCGCAGCGTCACCACCGGCAGGTCGTACGCCAGGCTCATGGCGTCACAGATGTCCTCCTGGAACCGCTTGGAGTGGGCATAGACGGACAGCGGATCCAGGGGTTTGTCCTCCGGGGTGGGTGCCGGGGTGACGACCCCACCGCAGGTCGGGCAGTGGCAATCCCAGTCCCGCTGCTGCAGTTGTGCCTCCCCTCGCGGCTTGGGGTACACGAGGCCCTCGCAATGGTCGCAGCGGTAGGCGCCCTCTCCGTACACGGCCCGCGATGAGGACAGCACCACCTTGCGCACCCGGTTCTTCCGGTTGACCAAGACGTCCCAGAGCGTGGCCGTCCCGGTCACCCCAACGTCCAAGTAGCGGCGCACGTCGTGCATGGACTGGGTGACGCCGGTGAGCGCGGCCATGTGGTACACGAAATCCACGCCCTCCAGAGCCCGAGCCAGGGTGTCGGCATCGCGCACGTCCCCCACTACCAGCTCCGCCTCCGGCGAGAGGTACTCCGGACGACGGCCCTCGGGGCCGTGCACCTGCGGGTCCAGGCTGTCGAGGATGCGCACGGCGTAGCCGGCCTCCAGCAGGGCATCGGTGGTGTGCGACCCGATGAACCCTGCCCCTCCTGTGATCAGCACCCTCTCAGTCATGACGCTCTCCCGCCGGCCCCGAGAACGCGGGCCGACCGGCGCCGGGCCGCCTCCAGCATTACCGGGAAGACGAATCGCGGGAAGTAGCGGTCGTAGCGCTTGCGCCAGAGGACCGAGGGGTCCTGCGTGGGACGATGGAGCCATTCCAGGCCGTGCTCACGCATCCAGAGCGGGGCCCGCTGCTGGCGTCCCATCTGGTAGTCGAACGCCGAGCCCACCCCCAGGGCCACCCTGGTGTTGAGCCGGTCCCGGTTGCGCCAGATCCACTTCTCCTGCCTGGGCGAGCCCAACCCCACCCAGAGCACGTCGGGGGAGGCGGCGCTCACCTTCTCGACGATCAGGTCGTTCTCTTCCTCGGGGATCGGGCCCAGCTCCGGAGAGTGGGTGCCTAGTATGCGCAGGTCCGGATACCTGCGAAGAAGGTTCTCCGCCACCCGCTCGGAGCCTCCAGGTCCGCCGCCGACGAAGTAGAAGGTGTAGCCCTTCTGGGCCGCCAGCTCAGTGAAGGCCTCCAGGATGTCGGGGCCGGGGCTGCGCTCAGGGATGGGCTCGCCCAGAGCGCGCGAGGCCCACACCAGGGACATCCCATCGGCGACGGTGAGATCGGCGGAGTTGGCGATCTCCAGGAACTCCCGGTCCTGCCGGGCGTGGATCACACAGTAGATGTTGCCCACCACCACCTGGTGGAAGGTCCCGGAAGCTATGAACTCCTCCATGCGCGCGAGGACGCCGGGGAAGCTCACGCGATCCACCAGATAACCTAGAATATCGGCTCGTTGCCTCACACTCACTCTCCACACTAACGACTTATTCGCCCGTTACTCCAGCCCGGCTGGCTCTGGGCCAGCACCGCCCTGCCGGCCAACAGCTGCCGGTACAGGGCGTCGTGGGCGGCGACCATGGTCTCGACCGAGAACTGACCCTGCACGAACCGTCGCCCGGCCTCGCCCATCCGCTCTCGCAGTGCCGGGTTCCTGGCCAGCCTCACCAGGGCCTCGGCCAGCCCAGCAGCGTCGTCCACCGGCACCTCCAGGCCAGTCACCCCGTCCTGCACCAGCTCTGCCAGGCCCCCGACGGCGGTAGCGACCAGCGGCTTGCCGGCGGCCATGGCCTCGACCGCCCCCAGGGGGAGCCCCTCACTGCGAGAGGGCAACGTGAAAACGTCTGCACCGGCCAGCAGCTCGGGGATGTCGCGCCGGAAGCCGGTGAAGGTCACCCGGTCCGAGAGGCCCCGGGACTCGGCCGCGGCCCGCAGCTTGGGAGCCAGGTATCCATCTCCCACAATCACAAAGTGGGCCTCAGGGCACTCGGCCAGGACGACCGGGGCAGAGTCCAACAGTGTCTCCAGCCCCTTACCGCCCACCAGCCGCCCGGCGTACATGATGACCACCTCGCCCTCGGCGATGCCCAGCGACCGGCGGATCCTATCTCGGGCGTCGGGCCGCCAGAAGCGCTCCGTGTCCAGCCCGGCGTAGATCGTCGTCACCCGGGCGGGGTCCAGGCGGAAGCGCTGGGCCAGCTCATGGCGCTGGGCATGGCTCACGGTCACCAGGTGATCGGCCAGGCGGGCAGACGGCCCGTAGAGCGCGTTGCGCACCCGCCAGCCGCGCTGGCCCGGCACGTAGCCGGTGTTGTGCTTGGTAGACACGACCGGGCACCCGCCCCCTAGCCGCGCCCCCAACGCGCCCAGCAGATCCGCGCGCAGGACGTGCGTGTGCACCAGGCCCACGCCCCTGTCCCGGACGAGGCGCGCCAGCTGGCGGACGGCACCAAGCGGCCCGCCCCTGCCCACGAAGGCCGGTTCGATGCCAAGCTCACCTAGGCGAGCGCTCATCCCCTCATCGGCAGGGCCCAGGCTGGCCAGACTGACCGTGTAGCCTCGCTCCCGCAGCCCCTGGCACAGGTTGGCCACCATGAGGTTGGAGCTGGCCTGGCAGAGCTCATTGACCACGTGCAGGACGTGAGCGCTCATGCGCGCACCTTGGCGGCCACGCCCACGGGCAGCGGGTAGCGCAGGTAGGTCCGCGGTATCCCCACGCTCTCCCGTCCGGTATGGTCGGCCGGGTTCCGGTCTACGTGGGCCAGCTCCCGCTCTCTTATGTAGACCCGAGTAGCCCGAGCATCGGGGACGTAGAAGGTCAGGCCCTGGAGCTCGTCCTCACGCGGTATGCGAAGTCCCTCCAGAGGGTCATCCACCCCGTGGACCCGGATGATCGTCTCGCCCTCCCGCTGCTCGTGGCTCCAGCGCAGGTACTGGCGGTTGACGTGGTAGGCCAGCAGCCGGGAGGTGGTGGTCACGTAGAGGGCGCCGGAGCGATATGCCACTGCCACCCCCTGCAGAGCGTGCACCGTGGCCGCCGGCAGGCAGGGCCCCTGCGCCGGGCCCCGCCCGATGTGGGTGTAGACGATCATGGTGCCGGCCGACTGGATGAGGTGGCCCAGCGCCCGGGGGCCCAGCACGTAGGCCAGCCCCTCAGCGTCCAGCCCGTAGGAGAGGCCACGCCAGTGGCTGTTGCAGCGCTTGAACTCGATGACCCGCTGCCCATCGGCCAGCTCGGTCACCCGGGTGAGGCAGTTGGTCCCATGCAGCGAGAAGCGCCGATTGCCCAGCCGGGCCAAGACGATCTTGGCTACGTCTTTGGCCAGGTTCAGGCCGGTCGCTTTCGGCTGGGCAGGGTCGAGCACCCGCAAGAGGTTCCGGGACCGCAGGGGCACGCCCTGCCCCACGATGCTGCTGGCCCGGCCCCGCCACACGAACCGGACCCCATAGGCCCAGGTGGCATCGGCGTGATACACGGGCGAGCCGGGGACATCGCCCTCCCCTGCGGTCACGTCTTTGCCCAGGTTGCTGGGAGCGCGAGCGTGGTCTACCCAAACCGTGAGACGGCAGCCTCGGCTCTCAAGGCGCTCCAGAGCCGCTAGCGCCAGAGCCCGGTCCCGCACGCCATCACCGAAGGAATGGATGCAGTCTACGTAGCCGGCCCGCATGAGCTCCTCCAGGATCTCCGCCTCCCAGGGGCGGCTGGAGTAGTATGCGAAGGAGTCGTCGGGCGTATAGGGGAAGAAGGTGTTGCCGACCTCCAGGCCCAGGCCCGGCCCTAGCGGGGTCTCCTCCTCGCAGTTGAGGAACTCCTGTATGGCCAGGTAGCGCTCCAGGGTGCCGGTGTCATCGAGGTCGCTGCAGATGGCGAGCGCTGCTCGGTAGGGATAGGGGTGCGGACGCAGGGTCGGTTCGGTCACCTTGCTCCTCCCCTCCGGGCGCGGGCGCCCAAGCGCTCACGGTGATCGGCGAGGGCGGCCCGATACACCTCCATGGTTCTCTGGCCTACAGCCTGCGGGCTGCATTCCTGCCGGAGCTTCTCCTTGCCCCGGCG
>JBMNTK010000250.1:0-5116 GCA_050945695.1 Anaerolineae bacterium
GCCATTCTGCCCCCCCGGTGCCGCCTAAGCTGCTCGGAAGGCCTCTTTGGCTTCCGGCTGCAGCAGGTAGTAGATGATCAGCGCTCCGATCACGGTCCAGATCGGGAAGCCCAACAGCCCGATCACGGCCAGGACGATCGCTCCCCAGCGTGCCCACTCTCTCAGTTGCCATAGCCCCACGCCTACCACCAGGTTCGCGACCGCGAGGATCAGGGCGACCAGGAGGCCAAAGCTCACGGCCACCAGCCCCCAGACCGCATCTGGATCATTGGCCGCGAATACGATGGGGAGAATGGCGAACAGGACGATAGCCAGGCTTCCCAGGAAGAAGAGGAAGCTCATCACGAAGTAGTAAATTGCGATGATGCTCACACCATCCGGTCTTCTGCGCACTTCACACCTCCAAACAGACGCGGACTACGTCTGTGGCGCATTATGCCACACTTCGCGCCCCCTGTGGACCGGAGGATGACACGTGACGAGTGACACGTGACCCCACTGAGGAGTGCGCGCTACTAGGCGCACACTGGTGCGCCCAGGCCCTAGGCGCGCTGGTGGCGAAGCCCTCGACTAAAATCGGGGCTGCTGGGCCTTCGGCCGAGCGTCCGGGGTTCACAGCAGATCTATGAACGTGGTCACGGCGGAGCCGTGACCGTCCAGCGCGGACGCCATCCCGATCACGCCCATGGCCCCGGCGCGCGTGGGCGCACGCACTCCGGGGCTCTGCTGTGACAGCGCGTCAGCCAGGGGCAGCGGGCAGGGAACCTTACACCCCCCAATCCGAGCCATTTCGCTCCGCGTAATGGCGGACTTCCCTGTCAGGGAAGGGGGCTCCCCTCTCCCACACGTGGGAGAGGGGCCGGGGGTGAGGGCTCCCCTCCGCGCCTCCCAGTCCCCTTTACAGCTCCCGCGTTCTCCTCTATAGTCAGGGCAATATGTAAGCTCTAGTATGCTGTTTGCCGCTTCTACTGTAGGCAAAGGAGTGAGGAATGCGCGCCTGCATCGGTACCGCTGACCGTTGGTCCCGCATCCTTCTGCTTGCCGGCCTCATTCTTATCCTGGCCGCATCACCCCTGACCGTGGCGGCCCAGGGCGAGGAAGAGGCCGAACCACCCATTGAGGCCGCCGTCCACTTAGGCGCCTACGAGGTTGTCCTCATCAACCGCAACGACGGGCGGATCGTGATCCAGGATTTCGCCGTCGAGCCTGGCACGGTTGACCTCACCGGCAAGTACGACGAGTTCGGCGGCCCCTACTACGACGTTGCCGCCGGCGACTTCGACGGTGACGATCGCCTGGAGCTAGTCGTCATCGGTGGCCTCGCCGTCACCCAGCCCGGTCCCATCCTCAACGTCTGGGACCCGGTCTCCCGTCGGGCCGGCGAGCCGGAGCTCCCCAACCTCTCGGTCAACGTCAGCCCCAACACCTGGACCCATGTAGCCACCGGCGACATTGACCACGACGGACGCGACGAGATCGTCGCCATCCGCACCGCCGATGAGGGCATCATCCGCGCTCACGTCGTGGCCTACGACTTCAACGTCAACACCGGCCAATGGGGCACTGGCCCCTTGTGGGACCTGCCCACGGCGGGCGGGTTCGTGGACCTCGACCTGGGCGATTTCGATGGCGATGGGGCAGCTGACGTGGTCCTCACCCGCGAGGGCCGCATCATCATCGTCAACGATGGCGACGCCCCCACCGTCACCCACTTCCAGGCCGAAGTGGGCAGCCTCGCCAGTTGGACCAAGGCCAAAGCCGGCAACATCAACGGCGTCGGCGCCCCAGAGCTGGTGCTTCTGCGGCCACAACCGACTATCTCAGGTGACGTGCCTCCCGCGGTGCTGGCCATCACGCCCACCAGCCTCTCCACCTGGGCGGACGCAGCCCGCTGGGGCTTCGCTGACCCTCCGATAGACATCCAGCTCAGCGACATCAACGTGGACGGTGTGCCCGAGGTCATCGCCCTTACCGCCGGCGCTAACGCCTCCATCTACACCCTCAACCCGCGCCTGCCCGCCGACACCGGCGGCATCGAGGATCGCCTGCTCATCGGAGACAACATGTGGGGGCCCGTGCTGCGCGTGGGAGACGCCAACGGCGACGGCCGGCCCGAGCGCATGCTGGTGGAACGTAACGGCACCTTCCTGCGGGTGTGGGACTTCCACCCCGGTGGGGGCACCACCGACGTGGTGGCCAATGGCCCCTACTGGCAGAACTTCATCGCTGCCAACCTGGATGGCCCCGGCGTGGAACTCCGGCCCCGGCTGAGGGTCCTGGACCAGGTGAACCTCTTCTACGACCTCAGCACCGGCCGGGGCACCGCAGACACTGTGGTGATCGAGAACGTGGGCAGTGGCAACTTCAACTGGATCGCCGTGCAGGGTTCCTGCCCCTGGCTTCGCGCCTCTAGGTTGGTAGGCGCGGCGGGACAGAGCATCACCTTCAGCCTGGTACCTGCCTTCCTGCCCAGCACCGACCCCGGCGCCACCGCCGCCTGCCCCATCGGTATACAGGCTACGGCCACCGACGGCGGGGTGGTCTTGGATAACAACCAGCCGCTTGCTGTCACCGTCCAGGTACTGGCACAACTGGACACATCTATACTGCCCGTCGCCTTCCGTTAGCCTCATAGACGAGCAGTGTCACCAATAGGAGTTAGCTATGGCGAAGCATTTCAAGTGCGCGTTCTGCGAGTACGTGGCTCACGGCGAGACCGATGAGGAGATCCTCGAGGACATCGCCCGCCACAATCGCGAAAGACACAACATGGAGATGACCGAGGAGATTCGGAAGAAAGTGCTGGCCGGCATCGAAGAGGACTAGTCTGCGGGCCGGGGCCGCCTACCCCGGCCCTCTCGCCCAGCCTAGGCCAGCGTCCGACTACTCGCCAACAGGAGCAGCCATGCAATACCGCCAGCTAGGTCACACCGACATCACCGTCTCTGCCCTGGGCCTCGGGTGCTGGGCTTTTGGGGGTGGCCCCTACTGGGGCGACCGTGACGACGAGCGCTCCATCGAGACCATCCACGCCGCCCTCGATGCCGGCATCAACTCCCTCGACACGGCCGAGGGCTACGGAGACGGCCGCTCAGAGATGATCGTCGGGCGAGCGCTGGCCGGGCGTCGCCAGGAGGCCATCATCGCCACCAAGGTCAGCTCGGGCCACCTGGCCCCGGATGACGTGCGCCTGGCCTGTGAGGCCAGCCTCCGACGGCTGCAGACCGACTACATAGACCTCTACCAGATCCACTGGCCCAGCCGAGAGGTCCCCATCCAGGATACCATGGCAGCGCTCCAGCGGCTGCGCGAGGAGGGCAAGGTGCGCGCCGTGGGGGTGAGCAACTTCGGGCCCTTGGACCTCAGTGAGGTCCTGGCTGTAGGCCGGGTGGAGTCCAACCAGTTGCCCTACTCCCTCCTCTGGCGGGCCATCGAGTACGAAATCCAGGACCTGTGTGTCGCCAACGACATCTCGATCCTCTGCTACAGCCCCCTGGCCCAGGGCCTGCTCTCCGGCCGCTGGCGCAGCGCCGACGAGGTGCCCCAGGGCCGCGCCGTCACTCGCTTCTACTCCTCCGCGCGTCCGGGAGCACGCCATGGTGAGCCGGGTGCCGAGCCAGAGGTCTTCGAGGCCCTAGCTCAGATCGAGCAGATCGCGGCCGACGTGGACCAGCCCATGGCCGACCTGGCCCTCGCTTGGCTCCTGCATCGGCCCGGGGTCACCTCAGTGCTGGCCGGCGCAGGCAACCCGGCCCAAGTGCGGGCCAATGCCCTGGCCGCCGACCTGCGGCTGGATCCGGACGTGATTGACCGCCTGGATCGGGCGACGGATGCTCTGAAGGCCAAGCTGGGGGCAAACCCCGACATGTGGCAGTCCGAGTCCCGGTACCGGTAGGATCGCTTTCTAGTGGGGACCGCAAGAGCCCCAGTGAGGTAGCATGCATGAGCCGCGATACGGCGGATCTACCCGAAGGTATTGAGGTACCAGAAGCCTTCGCCCGCGACGATCGGCTGCGCCAGTGGTTCATCACCGGCGTACATGACGGCGTGGATGACATTGGTATGCCCCGGGCGAACGGCTTCAGCCACAGCCACGAGCCCGACGCCTGGGAAGCCTATCAGGCCGGCTACATGGCCGGCCTGCGCTGGCGCCGCGAGCCCCCCGACACCCTGATGGAAGAAGACGGGCGCGACTGAGCATAGCCCTCGCCGGTTGTTGCCTGCCCCCTTTGGCCCTATCATTCCCCCGCCCATGGACGCTCTCAGGGCAGGAAGACCAGGTGGCAACCGGGCGTGTCCGGGCGCACTTACGGAGGGGCACATGTCATCGGTAGAGGAAGTAAGGTCCAAGGTCTCAGCGCGCATCTGGCAGGCCATCGCCCAGAGCGGAGTCGAGGTATCGTCCATACCGCCCGAGCAGATGCAGGTCCTCGTTGCCTCGATCACCGACAACGTTCTCGTGGAAGTGGACGGGCTACTCGGTGCTGTGCCCGCCTCCCAGGCGCCGGCAGACGCTCTCCCCTCCGGGGGTGAGGAGGTGGTCCTCTGGGAGGGACGGCCCTTCCTGTCCCTGGTAGAGCACTACATGGTGACCTCGGAGCGGATCCGGGTCACCCGGGGGCTGCTGGGCAAGGAGCGGCAGGACATCGAGCTGGTTCGGGTGCAGGACATTGACCACAAGCAGAACGTGGGCGAGCGCGTGCTCAACCTAGGCGACATCATCATCCACAGCCACGATCCCGCCCAACCCACCATCATCCTGCGCAATGTCACCGACCCAGTCGAGGTGCACGAGATCATCCGCCGGGCGATGCTCGATGCTCGCCGCCGATATCGGCTCACCTTCCAGGAAGAGATGTAAGCCTCAACCTCTGGCCCCGGGGCACGTCACCGGGCGAAATAGCAAGGAACAGCCAATGCCAAAGGTGGACCTGAGGAAGCTGTGGCACCCCCTCTACTCGGCCACCCAGAAGGTCGCTCTGGTGGATGTGCCCCCTATCGCCTACCTCATGGTGGATGGCCAGGGCGACCCCAACACCTCGGCCGCCTACCGAGAGGCCGTCCAGGCGCTCTACTCCGTGGCCTATACCCTCAAGTTCATGCTCAAGGGTGGACC
>JBMNTK010000251.1:0-5114 GCA_050945695.1 Anaerolineae bacterium
TGCGGGAAGGCCCGGAACTGAAGGACACGCGCATCCTGGCAGTGACGGCCGCCGTGTCCGGCGATGAGGCCCCCACCCCCGCCGGGTTCTGGGTATGGGGCCGGTCGGAGTTCCCCGAGGACTACCTGTTGGGGCTGCTGGGCGCCGCCCTCAGCGGTTCGCAGCAGATGTCAGGCAGTCCCCCAGAGCCCGCAGCAGCCGGGCCCGCGAGACCGGCTTAGTGAGGTAGGCATCCGCCCCGAGCGACCCGGCCAGGCTGGGGTCCTCTAGGACGGAGCACACCAGCAGGGGGACGTCCCGAGTGGCCTCATCCTCCCGCAGCCCCTTGATGAGACTCCAACCGTCCATCCCGGGCATGAGGATATCCAGCACGATGACGTCGGGACGGGTACGGCGGGCGATCTCCAGGGCTAAGGCCGGGTTGGGCACCGTAGACACCCGCCAGCGACTCCCCGACAGGTAGCGGCGGTAGAGCTCCACCGCGCCCGGGTTGTCCTCCACGATGAGGACCGAGGCCGGCCGGCCCCGGCGCAGGTCCAGCTGCACGACGACCGAGCCTTCCTCCTGCCGGTCGAGAGTGTGCACCAGCCGCTGGGAGGCAGCCATCACCAAGGCGGTGTCCATGATGTCTTGCCCCGCCCCGGGCAGAGTGGGGACGAAGGAAAGGGTCAGGGAGCAGGTATCGTCGCTGCTCTCCACCTCCAGCCGAACCCAGCTGCCCGGGCAGCACTGCACCGCCCCACTCACCAGCTGCACCAGGACCTGTTTGAGGATGGCCCGGTCGGCCAGGACCACCGGCTCGGCGGCGGGATCAACCTCGGGCAGGTCAAGCAACACCCCCATCGTCCTGGCCAGCTCGGCCACCAGCTCCTCCACCTCCTGCAGAAGCGGCCCCAGGGGGATCTCCCCCGCTGCCGCCGGCAGGGCGGCCAGCTCATCGCTCAGGAGCCCTCGGCGCGAGGGTTGGGGCTGAGTTCCCTGGGCCGGGAGCCAGGAGGCGAGGACTTGGGCCAGCTTCCCCTCCGCCTCGGCCAGGTCGCGATACACCTGCCGGCGGCTCAGGGACAGCTCCCGCATGACCTGGGGCAGGCCAAGGTTCTCGACGTAGCGCAGGGTGAGCAGGTCGTAGAAGCGAGATTCCGGAGAACCAAAGGGCACAGCCCGGGCCGGGCGCAGCACCTCGATAGCCTCGAGGAACAGGGCCCGGGCCCGCTCGGCCCGTTCGTCCAGCCGGGCGATATCTGCCAAGCCAGGAAAGCGCTGCACCAGGGGGCAGTCGGCCAGTTGGACGTTGTCGTAGAGGGCCTCGAGGGCCTGGTGGATGTCGTCCCTGGTGATCGGTTCCGGTGGCACGAGATCCTCCGGGCATGGGGCGTCTGGTGGCCGGGAAGGCAATCGGTCCTGAGACGATTATGGCACAACCGTGGCACAGATGGCTATGGAGAGTAGAGACGTGGCCGAGTAGTATTGGAGCGTCTGGAACGGGCTGCGTCCCGGTCCGGTCCGTTGAGCCCTCCTAGACACTTCCGTTCAGACCCTAACACTGCGATTCGCCGCCTTATCTGATGCAAGGGGGAGGTCGTCATGTCCGGTGGAAAGATGACGAGACGCGCGGCACTGGGTCGGTTACTGGCGCTTGGAGGAGGCGCTGCCCTGATGGCAGCCTGCGCCGGCGCGCCCGGTGCCCAACAGGCGGGGCAAGCCCCGGCAGCGGCAACGTCCGCTGCCCAGGAGCCAGCTGCCGCTGCCGGTGAGAAGATCGAGCTCAAGCTCATGAGCTGGGACACTGGCATCGGCGACACGGCCAAGATCACCGAGGTCACCCTGCCCGCCTTCATGGAGGAGAACCCGGACATCACCGTGACCTACGAGGCTCCGCCATGGGCTGAGTACTGGACCAAGATCCAGACGCTGGCGGCCTCCGGTGGCATGCCGGATGCCTACGGCCAGAGCGTAGCTTACGGATGGGACCACGCCAACAAGGGAATCTCCCTGAACCTGCAGCCGTACATCGAAGCGGACCTGAACACCGACGACTATTTCATGGAGATGGAACTGGGGTGCCATCGCTATCCCAACCCGGCCGATGGCGACCTCTACTCGTTCCCTGTCCGGTGGGTGGGCGAGTGGCTCTTCTACAACGTGGACATCTTCGACGCCGTCGGCGCCCCCTATCCCGACGAGACCTGGACTTACGACGACATGCTGGCCGCGGCCAAGAACCTCACCAAGGTCAGCGGTGACACCACTGAGATCTACGGCATGGTCGCTCCGTCCGGCCACATCGCTCTCGACGCGATGATCAAGGCCAACGGGGGCCAGGTTCTGAGCCCCGACTACAAGACCTGCCTGCTCAACGAGCCTGAGGCCATCGAGAGCATCCGCTGGGCGGTCAACTGCGTGCTTGAGCATAAGGTAGCTCCCACCCCCGCCGCCTTGGCAGGCTTCCCGGAGGGCGCGTTCGCCTCGCAGGCAGTAGCCATGATCCTCGAAGGCAGCTACGCCGCGCACAACTGGAAGGACGCCGAGTTCAACTGGGACGTCGCCTACGTGCCTCTGGGCAAGGTCGGCCGGGTCATGTATGCCGGGCCCGACAGCATCTCCATCGCCAAGCAGAGCGCGCACAAGGACGCAGCCTGGGCCCTGATCAAGTACTGGGTCGGGGAAAAGAACCAGATGGCCATGGATGACCTGATCATCGGCGGCGTGCCGTTCCTCAAGAAGGCCGCTTACTCCGACACCTTCCTCAACCGTGAGGGCACGCCCAAGGGCATCCAGTCCATCCTCGACATGGCCTCTGTCGGCCGCGGGGCTGACTTCGGCTCCCAGTGGATGGAGTGGCGGGTCACCATCATGAACCAGGAACTGGACCTGGCCTACCTCGGGGAGCGGTCGGTGGAGGAATCCGTGGAAGCCGCCACTGCCGCCATCCAGCAGGTACTCGACAGCATCCAGTGGCCCGAGTAGTCGGCAGCGCATCTATCCCTTGGGGCCGGTTTCGGCCCCAAGGGCGCTCTTAGGCTTGCCACAACTGCTGGAGGTCGCCCGTGGTAACAGCGCCTGCCTCACTTGGGGGCACCGTCCGATCGCCCACCGCTGACAGTCGTCGTCGTGGGCTCAAGCAACTCCTGGAAGCGCTCCCCTTCCTTCTGCCCACCATCATCGGTTTCTTCGTGTTCATCGCCGGCCCGGTCGTGGCTGCGCTCGTCCTGGGGTTTACCCAGTGGGACCTTCTTACCCCTCCCATCTGGGTGGGCTTGGGCAACTACAAGCAGATGGCCGAGATGCCCCTGTTCTGGAAGACCCTAACCAACACCTTCCAGTACACCATTCTCTACCTGGCCCCTGGGGTAGTCCTGCCCTTGGCGGTGGCCATCTTCATGAACCAGCGGGCCCGTGCCATCAGCATCTATCGCAGCGTGTTCTTCCTGCCCGTGGTCACCTCGACCGTGGCCGTGGCTCTGGTTTGGTTCTGGCTCTACAACCCCGAGTTCGGTGTCATCAACTACTTCCTTCGCCTGGTGGGCATCAAGGGGCCCATGTGGCTGGCCAGCCCCAGGACGGCCATGATCTCCATCGTCATCATGAGCGTCTGGAAGGGCCTGGGCTACACCATGGTGATCTACCTGGCCGGGCTCCAGGGGGTGCCTCCAGAACTCTACGAGGCGGCCGCCATTGACGGGGCTACCCGCTGGCGCCGTCACCTGCACGTCACCCTGCCACTCATGACCCCCACCATCTTCTTCGTCATCGTGACCACGGTGATGGGGTCGCTGCAGGTGTTCGAGCAGACCTACATCCTGACCCAGGGCGGTCCCGCCTACTCCACCACCACCCTGAGCTGGTACATCTACGTGCAGGCCTTCCAGTGGCTGCACATGGGGTTCGGGTGTGCCCTGGCGTACGTGCTCTTCTTCATCATCATGGTCCTGACCATGATCCAGTTCTGGTTCCAAAAGAAGTGGGTGTTCTATGGCTAGCCGAGGAGCAATCCCATGACCTCCAGCGTGAAGACGAGAGCCGCTCGAGCAGACCAAGGGCAGGCAGCAATCTGGTCCCTGCTGCGCCGGGTACTGAAACCGGTCGTAGTCCATGGTTTCCTGATCGCCGCCAGCCTGGTTATGGCCCTGCCCTTCATCTGGATGGTGCTCAGTTCCCTCAAGGCGCAGCCGGAGATCTTCATCTTCCCGCCTCGCTGGCTTCCCCGGACGCCCCTGTGGAGCAACTACATCGAGGTGACCCGGGCCATGCCCTTCACCTGGTTCACCTACAACAGCCTCAAGATCGCGTTTCTGAACGTGATCGGGCAGGTGCTGTCTGCCTCTCTGGCCGCCTATGCCTTCGCCCGGCTCCGCTTCCCCGGCCGGGAGGCCATGTTCCTGACTTGGCTGGGCTGCATGATGATCCCCGGTCAGGTTACCCTCATCCCTCAGTTCATACTGTTTCGGTCCTTCGGCTGGCTGGACACCCACCTGCCCCTGGTGATCCCCAGCTTCTTTGGTTCCGCCTTCGGCACCTTCCTGCTGCGTCAGTTCTTCATGACTATCCCCATGGAACTGGAGGACGCCGCCATCGTGGACGGCTGCTCCCGCTTCCGGATCTACTGGAACAT
The DNA here is from genome assembly GCA_050945695.1 of Anaerolineae bacterium. Classification (GTDB taxonomy): domain Bacteria; phylum Chloroflexota; class Anaerolineae; order DRVO01; family DRVO01; genus Ch71. The sequence continues at coordinate 4,613 of JBMNTK010000251.1, forward strand.
CATGATGCCGCTTGCCAAGCCGGCCTTGGCCACCCTGGCCGTCTTCACCTTCATGGGCAGCTGGAACAACCTGCTCGGGCCCGTCATCTACCTGACCACCTACAAGAAGCTGACGCTCCCCGTCGGCCTGGCCTTCTTCCGCGGTCAGTATGGCACGGAGTGGGCGCTGCTAATGGCCGGTGCCACCATCAGCGTCATTCCCATCATCATCCTCTACATGGTCGCCCAGCAGTACTTCGTCCAGGGCGTGGTCATGAGCGGCATCAAGGGCTAGACTGAGCCGCCTCACCACACCTTCTCAGGGAGACTGACGCCATGCTTGCCGGGTTCGCCAAGATCGATATCACCCCGCCCGTGGGCACTACCCTCACCGGCGACCTCGCTCGCCTCGGGCCGGCCGAGGGGGTGCGTGATCCCCTCTTCTGCCGGGCCCTCGTACTCGGCCAGGGGACGGGCCAGGCCGCCCTCATCGTGGCCGACACCCTCGGCTTCGGCATCGAGT
>JBMNTK010000252.1:0-5096 GCA_050945695.1 Anaerolineae bacterium
AGGTCGGCCGTGGGGCCCAGGGTGGTCGGCACCGTGGCGAGCACGCCGATGCGCTGGCCCTTGCGGACTGCTTCCCTAGCCATGGCCTCGTCTATCTTCACCAGTGGCTTGTCCACGAACAGGGCGGCGATGTCAACGGCCGGACCTAGGGAGGAGCAGGCGGAGAAGATGGCATCCACCCCGGCTGCCTCGGCGGCCTGAGCCAGGCAAGTCATCCGCCGCACTGCCTCCGGCGTTACCTTGCCTGCCCTCTGGACGGCGGCCAGCACCTCACTGTCCACGAAGTGCAGGATCTCCACGTCCGGAATGATCTCCTGGAAGAGATCGTTGATCATGGTCTCGACTTTGATGAAGACGAAGCTGGTGTGAAGCACTCCCACCCGCTTGGGCATCGTGATCCTCCCTACTGGTGCGATGGCAGGCCGCCGCAGCGGCACCTGTCCGGCCACCAAGGGTGGCGCGTCATGGGGCCAGTGTCAAGCCGAGGTGGGCGTTGCGCCGAGGGCCTCAGCGGGAGGCCGTTGACCCTGCGGCGAGCCTGGTGCCATAATGACGCCCCGGACAGACACAAGGAGGATGTACGATGCCGGAGCGAGTAGGCTTCATCGGACTGGGCATCATGGGCAAGCCCATGGCACGCCACCTGCTGAAGGCGGGCTATCCGCTCACCGTACACAACCGCAGCCGGGGGCCAGTGGAGGAGTTGGCCGGCATGGGGGCGACGCCTGCCCAGTCGGCGGCGGAAGTGGCTGCCGCCTCCGACATCGTGTTCACTTGCCTGCCCGATAGCCCGGATGTCGAGCTAGTGGCCCTGGGCGAGGACGGGATCATCTCGGGAATCCGGCCGGGCAGCATCTACGTGGACACGAGCACCATCTCCCCGGCGACTGCCAAGGCGGTGGCTGAGGCTATCGCCGCCAAGGGCGCCCAGATGCTAGATGCCCCGGTGAGCGGCGGGCAGATCGGGGCTGAGAATGCCACCCTTTCCATCATGGTCGGTGGCCCTGAGGATGCCTTCGCCAGGGTGCGGCCTCTGCTGGAAGTGATCGGCAAGACCGTGGTTCACGTGGGCCCGAATGGCGCCGGCCAGGTCACCAAGGCTGCTAACCAGATCGTGGTGGGGCTGACCCATGCGGCGGTGGCGGAGGCGCTGGTGCTGGCCGCCAAGTCGGGAGTGGACCCGGCCAAGGTGGTGCAGGCCATCTCCGGCGGGGCGGCTCGCTGCTGGGCTCTGGAGAACCGGGCTCCCAGGGTGCTAGAGCGCGACTTCGAGCCGGGGTTCTACGCCGCCTACCACCTCAAGGACCTGCGGATCGCCCTAGAGGCCGCCCACGAGGCTGGCGCCGTCCTTCCCACTACGGCCGTGGTGCGTCAGCTGTTCCAGTCCCTGGTGACCCACGGCAAGGGACGCCTGGATCACTCGGCGGTGATTCAGGTGATCGAGGACCTGTCGGACGTCGAGGTGCGCGGGGGCACGGCCGGGTAGCCCGCTAGGCGGTCGCGGGCTCAGTGGCGCCCAGGCGCATCATCAGGCGGGCGTTGTGGGCCACCTGATCGCCGTACTTGGTGAACACCCCGACCACGACGCCATCGGTGGGCTTGATGCCGGCCAGGGTCTCGGCGAAGGCCGCATCGGCGTTCAGGCGTCCGGCGCCTAGGATCTTGAAGGCCAGCACAGGTTTGGGTGTGGCGCGGATGGCTTCCAGCATGACAGCGCGGTCGCTGTTGCGGAACAGCTCTGGGGCGCCGTCATCGCCGGGACGGCGGCTCAGCATGAACAGCGAGGCCATGTAGAAGTCCACATCCCACCCGTGCTCCTCTGAGTACGCCAACACTTCCGGGATGTGCGTGCCCAGGCCAACCAGGCAGCCGGCATCGCGGATGGCGCGCAGGTAGGCTTCGACCTCGTCTATCCTGCCCTCATGCCACAGGCGGTCAGTGCGGGAGCCGTGATGGTAAATGCCGATGGCACCGGCGTTGGCGATCTGGGTGATGTTGGCGAAGATGTCGGCTCGCTCGCTAGCCGTCTGCGCGATCCATTGGAGGCGTATTCCCTCCAGCCGGTAGTCGTTCACCAGGCGGATCATGTGGTTGTCGCCACGGGACTGGAAGGTGTTGACGCCCCACTTCTCGGCCCGGCGCAGGGTCTCAAGCACTCGGGGGCCGGTGTAGTAATCACGCATCTCTCGGTCGGCATCCGGGCACTGGTGGGAGTTCCCACTGAAGGGGTTGCCGCCGATGATCAGTCGCGAGAGGGAGTGACCACCGATCTGGATCCGTGGCATGAGATCTGAACAGGACGCCATGTGATGCCCCCAGGGCGAAGGATACGGTAAGTACAGGATCGGCCATGGGGCCTGGGCCTGTCAAACAGGAGCGGAGCGTGAACGAGAGCGATTCTCAGAGGGTGGAGGAACTGCTGGAGAAAGCGGCAGTGCTGGCGACCCGGTTACAGAAGGGCCGCGCTGCCATCCGCAGCGAGGAGGCCGAGCAGGGAGAGCGGGCGGACTACTACTTCGAGCGTTGGCTCAGCTTCCTGACCGACTACGAGCAGACTGTGGACGAACTGCGGAGACTAGGGGCACCTGAGGAGAAGATCCGGGCCCTGTGCTCGGGTTCTGGTAGCTGAGAGATCGGGTTGCCGGCCGCAGACGGCCACTGGTTATGTCCTTGCCGGGTCGTTAAGAGGCTGCTATAGTCGCTGCATTCCATGCCCGCCAGGGCATGCGGGGAGTCCTTGGCCGATGAGCGAACTAGGCGCTCTCCTACGCGAAGCGCGTGAGTCTAAGGGGCTGAGCGTCCCTGAGGCAGCAGCCGAGACCCACATCCGACGTGTCCACATAGAAGCGATTGAAGAAGGCCGCAGGCAGGACCTGCCGGATCTCGTCTACCTGCGAGGGTTGGTCACCAGCTACGGTAGGTTCCTGGGCCTGGACCCGGCGGAAGTCCGGGCGGTGTTCGAGAAGGAGTACGGCCGGGCACCTCAGGGCGGCAGGCGCATTGACTCGCATCAGCCCCTGAGCGAACCGTTGGTGGGGCCCGGGCGGGTGTTCATGACCGTCGGTCTCCTGCTGCTGGCGGCGATAGTGGTGGCCGCCGTCGTATGGTGGTACTGGCCGGTGATTGAGTCCTGGGCACGAGAGACCCTCAACCTGGGGCAGACGGACCGGCCGGCCGTGACAGCGCCGCCGGTGGCGGGCACTTCTGCCCTGGCGCTCTCCGACCCTACCTCGACGGCCACTCTCGAGGTAGCCACCATCGAGCTCCGTACCGCTACGCCTTCTCCCACGTCGGCGATGCCCAGCCCGACGGCTGAGCCCACGGCGGTGGTCCTGCCTACGTCGGCGGCGCTTCCTCTGCCGACGCCGGGCCCCACGGCTACCAGCGAGCCAGTGCGCCCTTCACCCACACCTACGCCCACGACCGCGCCGGGCATCCGGGTGGTGGCGCGCATCACCAGCCCGGCTTGGCTTAGGGTGGTGACGGACGGCGAGGTCGCCCACGAAGGCACCCTGGAAGCGGGCGAGGTCAGGGAGTGGTACGGTCAGCAGTCCGTACTGGTGCGCACCGGCAACGCCGGAGGCACCGAGCTGGTGGTCAATGGTGAGGAGCTTGGCACCCTGGGCGGGGCGGGAGAGGTCGTCGAGCATGAGTGGACTTGGGACGGTGAATCCGTATCCGAGTCGGCTCCTTCGGACTGATCGCTCTGTCCGTGCAGCCTGAGTCCCAAGTCCGCAGTGGTGGCGGGCACCTGCGCTTCGGAACGTCGGGCGTGCCCCGGAATCTGATAGGCGGGAGCCACGCAGACGGTATCGCTGAGGTTCACCGCCTGGGCTTGCAGGCGATGGAGCTGGCCTTCGTCCGCCAGGTCAACGTCAGCCCCAGCCAAGCCCCCGAGATCAGGGCGTTGGCCGAGCGCCTGGACGTCTCCCTCAGCGCCCATGCCTCCTACTACATCAACTTCAACTCGCCGGATGCGAGCAAGGTCAAGGCCAGCCGATACCGGGTACTGCAGGCCGCCCGGGTGGCATGGCGCTGTGGCGCGGACACGGTGGTGTTCCACGCCGGTTGGCGCCACCAGGACGCACCGGAGCGCGTCTATGAGACCGTCCGCTCCCACGTCTCCGAAATGGTACAGACCCTTCGGGAGGAGGGCGTCGGCATCACCCTGCGCCCGGAGACGACCGGGAAGCCGGCCCAGTTCGGCGACCTTGACGAGTTGCTGCAATTGGCACAGGATGTACCGGGCATCAAGCCCTGTTTGGATTTCGCGCATTTGCACGCGCGAAGCGGGCTCGTGAACACGGAGGTGGAGTTCGAGGATGTTCTAAGGGCGATGGAGCAGGCGTTGGGTGCGGAGTCGCTCCAGGACATACACATCCACCTGAGTGGCATACAGTATGGTGACAGAGGCGAGCTAAGGCATCTGTCACTGGAGGACGCGGACCTAGACTACATAGCTCTACTGCGGGTGCTTCGGCGCATGGGTGTATCGGGTCGCATCATATGCGAGAGCCCGGTCAATGGTGAGGATGCCCAGCGCTTGCAACAGGCCTGGCTCGAGATGGGCAGTGAGTGTTAGGAGGAGTTGAATGATATCGCGGGAAGAGGTTATTCGGCTGCTGTACGACGATATGAGGGACGAACACGGCGCCATCATATTGTACCTGCAGCATGCCTACCTGCTGGGAGAAGGCGAGGAGGCGGCCGAGATCGAGCAGACCGCCCGGGACGAGATGCGCCACTTCAAGTGGCTGGCCCAGGCCATCACCCAACTGGGGGGCGAGCCTATCCTGGACCGGACGGAGATGGACCTGGGCGGCACGGTGCCTTACCAGTGGATGGCGAGGGACATCCAGGCAGAAACCGATGCCATAGCCCAGTACGAGGCTCACCAGAAGGTGATCCCGGACGTCAAGATCGTGGCGCTCATTGACCGCATCCTCACCGACGAGCGCGCTCACCTGGACTTGTTCACTTCCTTCCGCGACAAGTTCGGCCCCGGCGGGGAACTGGCTGACGCCCCGGCGGGCATCCTCCGGGGTGGAAGCGTCCCGGCTGAGGTGGCCAAGGTGATAGACTACGCCGCCCAGCAC
>JBMNTK010000253.1:0-5022 GCA_050945695.1 Anaerolineae bacterium
TAAATGAAGCCAGTGCCAGCAAAGGCTATCACCGGTACCCATCGGGCGAGGCCTTGCTGGCCACCGGGTCATGAGCTGACCCGGGTAGAGAGACTACTCTGGGTACCTAAGTTCTCGTGAAGGGACCAGCGGCCAGCGGCGGCTAGTCTGTCTGCCACCGCCGGCCGGTGCTGGGCTCTGGGTACCGGCGTACCGGTACCCAGAGCGATCGTGCGCGACTGTCGTCCCTACGCTTGCCGCATGAAGTACTGCGCCGGGATGCAGTTGGCCGGAGTGTGGACCGAGTCCTCGTTGAACACGTGGCGATCGGGCGTGCTCTCCGGCACGTTCAGGAAGTTGTTCTTGGCGATCACCAGCCCCTGCTCCAACGGAGTGCCACCGATGGTGCCGATGATCCACAGGTTCTTGGACATGAGCCAGAAGATCTCCTTGGCCAGGGCGATCCGGTCCTCTTCGGAGACGGTGGTCTGAGCCTCATCGAAGAGCTCGATCACCTTCCGCAGGTCACCTTCGGGCTCCACGCCCTGGGTGCCACCGGACTGGTACCACAGGCCAGACAGCGGGCCGATACGGGTGGAGGTGGAGTACGGCATCACCCAGGACGGGTAGATGAGGACCTTGCCGTTACCACCGGTGTTCCACACCGCCACCTGAATCTCGCCGGCAGCGATCCTGGTGTAGTGCAGGGACCGCTCCTCGATGCTCACCGAGCTCTTGATGCCTACCGCGTTCCAGTAGTCGTTGGTGAGCTGAGCCGTGTCCACCCAGGGGCCAAAGAGGTCCACCGCGGAGATGACGATGTCCACGGGCTGACCGTCTGAAGCGAGCCGGAAGCCCTCGGAATCCCGCTTGTCCAGCCCCAGGTCATCGAGCATCTGGTTGGCCAGTTCCACGTCGTACTCGATGAAGGGGGTCTCCATCCCTTCCTCGTAGTACTCTGACCAAGGCATGGGCACGGCCTGGCGAGGCTCCCCAAAGCCCAGGAAGGCGGAGCTGAGGATCTCCTCCCGGTCAATGGCGCTGGAGAGGGCCTGACGGAACTCGACCGAGCGCAGCAAGTCGCCGATGACCTTCTGATGGTCGGTGGCGCCTTCCTGCTGGCCGGCATTCTGGTTGAACATGAGGCCAGCGTCGGCACCGCCATCGCCCGGCCACTCCAGGATGCGGTAGTCGCCCTGCTCCTGACCCTCGACGAAGAGCGGGTAGTTGAGCAGGTTGATGTGCCGCTCCTGACAGTCCAGCTCGCCGGCGATGGCCTGGAAGTTCAGGACCTCGGGGTTGGTGACGATGTTCCACTGGATCCGGTCAATGTAGGGGAGCTGATTGCCTTCCGGGTCCACCCGATAGTAGTACGGGTTGCGCTCGGCGATGAGCGGGTTCTGGTCAGGCAGCGTGGTGAACCGCCAGGCGCCCAGGATGGGCAGCTCGGGGTTGTTGTACATCGTGTTCTTGTAGGAGAAGAGCTGGAACCACTGCTCGAAGGAGTTCTCCTTGGCCAGAGCTTCCAGTTCAGCCCGATCGCGGAAGTCAATGTGGAACTGCTCCAGGTAGTGGCCGGGGGCACCGAAGAAGAAGTTGGTGGCCAGCCACTCGAGGAAGGTTCCGTAAGGGGCAGCGAACTTGAAGCGGACGGTGTAGTCGTCCACCTTCTCGACGGTGCCATACTGGCCTTTGACACGCATCCAGGAGGGTTTGGTGGGAGTGATCTCTTCGTTGTTGAAGATGTGGTCATACCACCAGGTTATCGCGTCGGCGGTATAGGGATGACCATCGGACCACTTCATGCCCTCGCGCAGGTGGAAGGTGAACTCGGTACCATCCTCGCTCACCTCCCAGCTCTTGGCTACGGCCGGGACGATGTTGCCCACGATGTCGAAATAGACGAGGGCATCAGGGTACAGGCGGTAGTGGATAGAGGTATCGCCGGCGTTGACGGCAGCGCGGTGCCAGGTACCGCCGTACTGGCCGATCTCGTCCACGACCTCTTGCACCAGGGGCTCCACCGGCAGGCGCTCGTCCACCGGCGGCAGCTCGCCCGCCGCCACCTTCTCGGCCAGCATGGGGGCTTCGGAGTAGCGGGTTGGGGCTTCGGCAGGGGCGCTGGTAGCGGCCGGGGCTTCGGCGGGCGCGGTAGTGGCAGCCGGAGCCTCAGCAGGGGCGGTTGTTGCCTCGGGTGCCGCCGAAGTAGCAGCGGGAGCGGGTCCACCGCCGCCACAGGCCGCCAAGGCGGCCGATGACGCGGCCAACGCGCTCACGGACATGAAGGTACGGCGGCTCAGCTTGATCGACATGACTTCCCTCCCGGAGTTCAGTTCCTCGGGGCGGAGAATCCCGCCCCGGTCGGACCCTCGCTAGAGCGGATCGCACCGTCGCGCTAACAATGCCGATACAGCTGTAACACCTGTGCCGGAGAGTCTACCGCCGCCGGGGGCCCGACGTCAACCAGTAGCCGCGATCGTGCGGGTAATGAGCCGCCAGCGCGCGGCCGCAGGGCCATTCGGCGCCATGTCTCCCGGGGGGTGCCTTCCGGGCACCGTCTCAAGGGGCGTCCCGGTCACCCGAGGACGCCCCTTCATGTCATCCCGAGCGAAGCGAGGGATCTATCATTGGGCCCTCGGACAGAATTCCGGGCTAACGGGCCTTCGGCCGGGCGTCGGCCTTCGCCGACGCCGAAGCCAAAGTGAGTCTGCCTTCCTGTAGGCAAGACGCCGCAGGCGGGTTTATAATCAGGTGTACGCACCGCCACGATCAATACTCCAGTCACAGCGGACGGAGGTCTCAACTTGGTTGAGTTCATGATCCGACGGTTCGGCCTCATGATCGTGACCCTGATTGCGGTATCAGTGGTCGCATTCGCCATCATCGAGCTACCCCCGGGGGACTACCTCACCGCTTACGCCGCCACTCTCCGCGCCTCAGGCGACTCCATTGACCAAGCGGAGCTTGACGGCCTCAAACGCCGCTTCGGGTTAGACCAGCCCGTCTACGTCCGCTATGCCAAGTGGATGTGGGGCGTACTGCAGGGCGACTTCGGCTACTCCTTCGGCTGGAACAAGCCGGTTGCGGAGCTGATCTGGGAGCGGCTGGCCCTCACCGTGGTGGTCACGTTCAGCGCCCTGATCTTCACTTGGATAGTAGGCTTCCTGATAGGCCTCTATTCGGCCACCCACCAGTACTCACTCGGCGATTACGCCTTCACCGCCGTCTCCTTCGTGGGCCTGGGGATACCCGACTTCCTGATAGCCCTGGTCCTCCTCTGGCTGGGCTTTCGCTTCTTCGACGCCAACGTGGGCGGCCTCTTCTCCCGTGACTTCCAGACCGCCCCGTGGTCCTGGGCCAAGTTCGTGGACATGCTCAAGCACCTGTGGGTGCCCCTCATCGTGCTGGGGGTGGGCGGCACGGCCGGCATGATCCGCATCATGCGGGCCAACCTCCTGGACGAGCTGCGCAAGCCCTACGTCATCACCGCGAGGGCCAAGGGCCTCAAAGAGCGCAAGCTCCTCATGAAGTACCCCGTGCGCATCGCCCTCAACCCCTTCATCAGCACCGCCGGCTGGTCCCTGCCCAATCTCATCAGCGGGGCCACCATCATCTCCGTGGTGCTCAGCCTGCCGACGGCCGGCCCCCTCCTGCTCAATGCCCTCATGGTCCAGGACATGTACCTGGCGGCCAGCTTCGTCCTGCTCCTTAGCGCTCTCACCATCATCGGGACGCTGATATCCGATATCCTTCTGGCCTGGCTGGATCCGCGTATCCGCCATGGCCTCCAATAGCGGGAGTACCGCAATGGCAACCGAAGAGAGCCAGGTAACGGTCGCACAATCAGCCCCGGAGCCCCAAACCGCGCGCGAAGGTGAGCGCATCTACGTGGCCTCGCAGTGGCAGCTTATGTGGTGGCGCTTCCGCAAACACAAGGCAGCCATCCTGGCCACCGGCCTGCTGGCCATCCTCTACTTCGTGGCCCTGTTCTGCGAGGTTCTGGCCCCCTACGACCCCAACAAGTACGACGTGCGCTTCACCTATGCCCCGCCCATGCCCCTGCGCTTCGTGGACCACGAGGGCAACTTCCACCTTCGCCCCTTCGTCTATGGGCTCACCCAGGAGCGCGACCCCCGCACCATGGCCATGGTCTTCACCACCGACTATGAATCCATCAACCCGATACGCTTCTGGGTCAGGGGCACACCCTATAAGCTCTGGGGCATCATAGAAACCGACAGGCACCTCTTCGGCGTGGACAACCCCGACGTGCTCTACTTCCCCATCGGGGCCGACCGCCTGGGCCGAGACATGTTCAGCCGCATCGTCTACGGCACTCGCATCTCTATGTCGGTAGGGCTGGTGGGGGTGAGCATAAGCCTGGTGCTGGGTGTCCTCATCGGCGGCTTCTCCGGGTTCTATGGCGGCGCCGTTGACGTCATCATCCAGCGCATTATCGAGTTCATCCGCTCCATCCCGACCATCCCCTTGTGGATGGCCCTCTCCGCCGCCGTCCCCAAGGAGTGGTCTCCCCTGCGGGTCTACTTCGCCATCACCATCATCCTGTCCCTGGTGGGCTGGACGGGTATGGCCCGCGTGGTCCGCGGCCGGTTCCTGTCCTTGAGGGAAGAGGACTTCGTGATGTCGGCCAAGCTGGCAGGCGCCAGCGAGTTTCGCATCATCGTGCGCCACATGGTGCCCTCTTTCCTCAGCCACATCATCGCCTCCCTAACCCTGTCCATCCCCGGCATGATCCTGGCCGAGACCTCCCTCAGCTTCCTGGGTCTGGGCTTGCGCCCACCGGTCATCAGTTGGGGCGTGCTCCTGCAGGAGGCTCAGAACCTGCGCGCCGTGGCCACCTCTCCCTGGCTGCTGCTGCCCGGGCTGACGGTGGTGCTGGCCGTGCTGGCCTTCAACTTCGTGGGCGACGGCCTCCGGGACGCTGCCGATCCCTACTCCCGGTAGGGGTCTTGTCGGGCAGAGCTCAGAGAGCAGTGGGAACGCCCTCACCCCCCTGCCCCCCCTCTCCCACGTGTGGGAGAG
>JBMNTK010000254.1:0-4986 GCA_050945695.1 Anaerolineae bacterium
CAGGCCCCACATCCCCAGGGCCTCAACGGGCTTGACGGGCATCACAGTGCCGCCGGAGACACCCTCCACGTTGACGGCCTGCCCGAGCTCGATGCCCAGCCCCTCAAACCACTGCATGGCCCGCTGGATCTCCTCCATGCCGAAGGTCTCCACGAACTGCGGGTAGGGCTTGGGGGGCTGCATGACGAGCTGGCCGGAAACGACGAACGCACCGCCAGGGGCCCAGAAGCCCTTGGGCATCTTGTCTATCGCCAACACGTCTGCCCCTAGTTCCGACGCGCGTACGCCGGCTATGAGGCCCGCAAAGCCCAGGCCAATGATGAGTACCTCTGCCTCCTCAACCCGGCCCTCCTTCTCCTGGGCAGCGGCACCCAAGGGGAGGGAAGCGGCGGCAGCAGCGCCGGCGCCGACGGCGGCGCCCCTGAGGAGTCCTCGGCGAGTAGTGCGTCTTTGGTCTACCATACTACCTCCAGAAAACCGTAGTGGGAGTCGGGACTCCCTGGGCGTGGGCGCCCTGTCTCAGTCATCTATGTGAGTGGCAGACACGAGGGGGGAAGAAGGGGTGAAATTGTGCCTCACGTCACATATCATGTGAGTATACCGCCTGCAACTGTGTGAATTCATAAAGGGGCTGTTAATTCGTTGGCGGTGGGTAAGGGACAGGTAGGAAGTGGAAGGGACGAGGGCACGCCCCGTCCCTTAGCGGAACCGGCCCTACGTGGCGGGCAGGGAGCGGTCCACGATCATGAGGTTGTGCATCCTGCCCATGTCCTCGTGCCCAGACCTGCCCACGGCTTTGCAGGGGAAGGGACGTAACTCCCTTCCCCCGCGGATCGTCACGCAGTCGTGCTAACGGTTAGGTGCGCGTCTACTCGTCGCTCGTCTGCACCTGCGGCAGGAAGAACTCTTCGCCGGTCCAGCCGTCATAGCCTGGATCTACCGCCATGATCGTGGCCTGAGCAGACGAGAAGGCGTTGGACCAGGTGCCCATTCCGTAGCTGTTGACCGGAGCCACCCGGTAGTACACCGGCTGGATCCACGGGGCCGCCCGGTCCGTGAAGGACGTGACGTTGCCCTGGACGGTCGTCCGGCGCAGCTGCTGGGTGAAGGTGGCATTGCGCGCCCGTTCGATGGTGAAAGACGTCTGGTCGCCGGCATTGTAGGTCCAGTTGAGGGTGATCATGGCCTGGTTGCCGCCGGTGCGCTGCTTGGTCATGGACACGATGGTGGTCGTGCCTGCCGGCGGCCCAGGGGCAGCGGAGACCGATGCGATGACCACGTCCGAGTTCACGGACCAGTTGGGGAAGCCCGCGTTGGCCGGTTGCTGGTTGAGGACGGGGTCTGAGTAGTCCCACGTATCACCGATGATGTTGGCCGCCGTGACCCGGTACCAGACCGGCGTGGTGCCGGTGCTGTAGGTCGAGTCAACGTACGACACCGTCGTGCCCTTGGTCGGTCCGGTCTCGGAGACTGGGACACCCACCACAACCCATGGCCCGTCCGCCGCGTTGGCGCGCTCGATGAGCCAGTGGGTCTCGACGATGGAGTTGTCCGTCCAGGTCAGCTGCACGCCCGCGTTGCCCGAGAGCACGGTGGCGGTGAGACCAGACGGGGCCACCGGCTTCACCCCCATGACCAGGGAGTGCATCATGTCCATCTCTTCGTGGCTGAGGATGTGGCAGTGCCAGACGTACTCCCAGCCGAAGTTGACATAGTGATTGATGACGCTGACTGGCTCGGCGTCGGGGTTGAAGAAGCCACCGGGCGGCGGCATCATGATCGGTTCGCCCTCGGCCCCGGAGGGGTCTATCAGGCGGATGCTGTTAGGCACCTCGAAGGGCTGAGTCGGGATCCGAGGCTTGAGGGCCACGATCGTGTCCTCGAGCGGGTTAACCCGCACCGTGTCCTTCCATCCCAGCTCATTCGGGTCGGGCGCCATGATGAGGTTGTCCCAGCCCACCCGGTTGATCAGCTGCACGTTGAAGAGATGGAAGTGGATGGGGTGGGTGTCGACGCCGTTGTGGGTGATCTTCCAGATCTGGATACCCTCGGACGTCGTGCCCAGCATGGTGGCCGAGTCTTGGATCAGGTCGGTGGGCGGGCTGGTGTAGCCGTAGAGCATGAAGTTCTGCATGCCGGCCGTGGTGTTCGGCCGTTCCAGGCCAAGGAAACCGCTCATACGGCCGAAGTGAGGATCGTAGGCCTCGCCCATCTCGTCCTGGATGGCCTTGGGCTCGAACTGGATGGTCCGAGCCGGCGCCACGGTGCCATCCGGATTGACAGGCATGATCTCCTTGGAGGACTCGTAGATGCGCACGTACTGGGAGGCCGTGTCGCTGGGGAATGCAGCGTTGTAGGCCGTGTTGTAGGCCGCCTGCGGGATGATGATCGGGTCCTGCGTGGACTCGAACACCCCCGGCTTGTCTGCCGCCTTAGCCCACACAGACTCCAGCGCCACCACATCGTACGGGGCGGCCGCGGCAGTGGCCGCCACCCGGACCTGCATGACGGTGCGGGTGTTGGGGCCATAGCCCGGCTGGGTGGTGGGCGTGCCGCCTATCTCGGTGAGGTCGGGGTCACCGGTGTAGTAGTCATAGCGCGGGTCGCGGGCCGGGAAGGCGGCCGGGGCATCGTTGTAGAGGATGAGGGTCTTGCCGGCGAAGGCCGAGAAGTCCACGATGCAGTCCGCCCGCTCGGTCGGGGCCAGCAGCAGCGAGTGATCGGTGACGTTGCCCACGTTGAAGAGGGTGGGGTCTGCCTGCCAGTTGATGGGCTGGGCGGGAACCACCACCGGCGCGGGCAGGAAACCACCCTCGGTGCCGATCTGGATCCAGTCCGGGCCCTTGGTGGACGGGTCGGGCACACCGCCCTCGCGGTTGTCGGTGGGCCACGTCGGCGGGAAGGGGTTGGCCGGGTCCACGCAGCCTGCAGGAACCATCTTCACTTCCGTGTTGGTCCTGCCGTCGGCGGTGGTCACCGTCTCGTCAGCCACGTACCACTGCAGGTTGAAGAAGCGGTCGTTGGCTACGCTCAGGATCCGGAACCGGTAGGCCTTAGGCTCCACCTCCAGGTACGGATACACGGTGCCGTTGACCAGCGGCGTATCCATGAAGGCTTCCATACCCATGGACGGATCGGGCATGTGGGGGATCTGAGGCGGCTCAGAGGGGTTGTATGGATCCTGCGGGTTGTAGTACGGGTTGCCCATGGGCATGTGGTGGATGGGCGTGGGCGGCCAGAACCAGGGGCCGTAGTGCCAGCGGCCAAAGGCATTGGCACCGCTGGGGTCCCAAGGGTTCTGAGCGGGCATGTAGACGCTGGGCAGCCACAGGTCACCGGTCGTGGGCACGCGGTAGCCCGAGGCGTCCGGAGCGCCGGTGCCCCACCTCCAGGTTGGGTCCTGGGCGGGGATGGTATCGGCGTCTACGAATGTCTTGTCCTGGATGACGAGAGGGATCTCGTCGGGCGGGATGACCCGCAGGAGGCCCGGGTTGACGCCGCTGTTGTTGGTGCCGTTGATCAGGTCGTTCTCGACCTCGTCGCGGATGATGTAGCCCGCGGCCTCGCCGGCGTAGACGTTGAGGCGGGTGATGCCCCAAGCGTGGTCGTGGTAGAACTGGAGCCGAGCGCTCTGCTGGTTGTTGTAGTAGAACGTCAGCACGCCCTGAGGCGGCTCTGGCCCGGCGTCCTCCATGTCAGGGACGTTGTAGACGCTGACGCCACGCGGGTAGGCGGGGTTTTCGCCCGCAGGGGTGGTCCACTGGTGCGGGGTGCCATCGCTGATCCAGGGGACGAAGGCGCCGTGCAGGTGGACGGTGGCGCGGTTCTCGGGGTACTGCTCGCTCGCCCCCATGACGGTCTTGTCCACGGGGATGAAGAGGTTGCCGGCCTCACCCGTGGGCAGCAGGTTGTAGAACCGGAGGCGGACCGGACGGTTCCTCTGGGTGATGATCAGAGGACCGAGGTAGTGAGGCTCGGTCACGCCGTAGGCCTGGCTGCCGTCGGGCTTGAGGACGGGGGAGCCGTCCGGGTGGGTCAACGCGACCTGGGCACCGGGGACGGCATCGGTGGACAGCTGCACGTAGCCACGGAGCCTCGTCTCAGGCATATCGGAGTGTAGCTGCTGGGAATGCTCGACGAGGGCGATCTCGTAGTAGTCTGCTTCCTCACCCGAGTAGGTGACCGTCTGGGGGATGGCCACCGGGATCATCTGGCCCAGGGTGTTGGGCTGGTTGGGCAAGGGCAGGGAGTCCACGAACTTGCGCAGGCCGCCGGTCAGCGTCCCGCCGATGGCCGCGGTGGCAGTGGCACCGGTGCCAGTGGGATCCTCTATGCTGACGATGGGGGCGTAGTAGTCAGAGCCGCCGGTGATGAGGGTGATCGCGGTAATGGCCCCGGTCGTGGGATCAACCGTGGCCGAGGCAGTGGCACCCGTCCCCCGACCATAGACGTCCGCGATGGTAATGGTGGGGCTGGTGTAGCCGCTGCCGCCCTCCGCAACGGTGATGGTCGCCACGGGACCTCTGGGCATGGGGCTGTTGGCGTAGTTGGGGTAGGGGCCGAAGTAGTGAGGCACGGTGCCCGGAGCCCACACGGCCTTCTCGACCCCGGCCGCACCGGGCTTGAGGCCGGCCGCCCTGGCGTTCGCTGCCGCCTTGAGCCGGTCGGCAGTGGTGACGGGGCGGTCGAGGAGGAATGGGGGTACGTCAGCGGGGCCAATGCCCTGACCTTGGGCCTGGGCCTGTCCACTGAAGCCTTTCGGCGCCAGGAATAGCCCTGCGCCTCCGGCGACTGCTCCCTTGAGGATCTGCCTGCGAGTAACCATCGTGCTTCCTCCAAACGACATTGCTTACTGAGACGGCCAAAGGAGATAGCGGGGTGCATAGGCGAACGACCGCCAGGCGTGACTACATGCCTCACCTCCGACCGTGGTACTGCCGTGCTGCCTCGCTTTTGGGCGCGGGGCAGCCTAGTACCTGTTTTGGT
>JBMNTK010000255.1:0-4972 GCA_050945695.1 Anaerolineae bacterium
CGCCAACGTCATGCAGGTTCCGCGGGTTGAGAAGGTGGTGGTGAACATCGGCGTGGGTGAGGCGCTCACCAATGCGCGGGCGCTCGATGCCGCCTCCGAGGACATCGCCGCCATCACTGGGCAGCGGCCGGCCATTCGGCGGGCGCGCAAGTCCATCGCGTCGTTCAAGCTGCGCGAGGGTGCCCCCGTGGGAGTCAAGGTTACCCTCCGGGGCAACCGGATGTACGACTTCCTGGACCGTCTGATCAACGTCGCGCTGCCGCGTCAGCGAGACTTCCGGGGCATCTCCCCGGACGCCTTCGACGGGCGGGGCAACTATACACTCGGCCTGCGCGAGCAGCTTGTCTGGCCGGAGATTGACTACGACAAGGTTGAGCAAGTGCGTGGCATGGAGATCACCATCGTCACTTCGGCGAAGACGGACGAGGAAGGCCGTCGGCTGCTGCAGTTGATGGGCATGCCATTCGCTATGGCCGCTTGAGCGGGCAGCGTCTGAACTGGCGGAGGGACTGTGGCAAAGAAATCAATGATCGCTAAAGAGGCGAAGCGGAAGTACCCGACGCGGGTCACGAATCGCTGCAACATCTGTGGCCGGCCCCGCGGGTACATGAGGCGCTTTGGTCTCTGCCGTATATGCTTCCGGCGTGAGGCGCTCGAGGGCCGGATACCCGGCGTGCGCAAGTCGAGCTGGTAGTCCGGGGCGAACGAGGGAAGGTGGAGTAGGTTAATGACCATAAGCGACCCCATTGCTGATATGCTCACTCGCATCCGGAATGCCCTCATGGTCAAGCAGAGCCATGTGGTCATGCCGTCGTCAAGGATGAAGGCCGAGATCGCCCGCGTCCTCAAAGAGGAAGGCTACATCCGCAACTTCGAGATCATCCAGGATGGGCCCCGGTCCACCCTGAGGATCTGGCTTAAGTACACGGATGACAAGGAGCCGGTGATCACGGGGCTCAAGCGCGTAAGCCGGCCTGGCCGGAGAGCTTATTGCGGCCGGCGGGACGTGCCCTGGGTCATGAGCGGCCTGGGTATCGCCATCCTGACCACGCCTTTGGGCATCATGACGGACCAGCAGGCCCGGCGCAGCCGGGTTGGCGGCGAAGTCCTCTGCCAGGTCTGGTAGGGCGCGGTCGCTCATACCCGAGGAGAGTGGGAGATGTCTCGCATAGGTAAGCAACCGATAGACATACCTGCGGGCGTGCAGGTGAACGTGGATGGGGCGCAGGTCGTGGTCCGCGGCCCGAAGGGGCAGCTGACCCGGAGCTTCAGCCCGGAGATGGCCATCGTCCTGGAGACCACGGACGGGCGGAACCAGGTGAAGGTGGAGCGTCCTACCGACCAGCCTCGCCATCGTGCCCTGCACGGACTGACGCGGGCACTGCTGGCCAACATGGTCACGGGCGTGTCCGAGGGCTTCCGCAGAGAGCTACAGATCGAAGGCACAGGCTACCGCGCAGAGATGCAAGGCGACGCCCTCGTGCTCATGGTGGGCTACTCCCACCCGGTCAGGTTTGAGCCGCCGGCGGGGATCACGTTCAGCGTGGACCGGGCCGGCCGGATCGTAACCGTCGAGGGTGTGGACAAGGAGCAGGTGGGCGAGTTGGCCGCCAGGATTCGTCGCGTGCGTCCGCCCGAGCCCTACCTGGGCAAGGGAATCCGCTACGCGGGGGAGCAGGTGCGCCGCAAGGCCGGCAAGGCTGGCGCTTCCTAGTTGTAACAAGATCGTGCCGGCTGTTCATCGAAGCTTGGCAGCCGAGGAGTATTATCATGGCGAATGTGCGGAAGAAGAACCTAGCACGCCAGCGTCGTCACGCCCGGGTGAGACAGAGAGTGGTGGGCACTCCGGAGCGGCCGAGGCTGAACGTGTTCCGCAGCTTGAAGCATATATACGCGCAACTGGTAGACGATACCAAGGGCTATACGCTTGCTGCCGCCTCCACCCTGGACCCGGAGATCAAGGACCGGCTGGCCGAGCTGCCCAAGGAGCAGCAGGCCGAACTGGTAGGCGAGACGGTGGCGCTGCGCGCCCGGGAGAAGGGCATCACTCAGGTGGTCTTCGATCGCGGTGGGTACGCGTACCATGGGCGCGTTGAGAAGCTGGCGGAAGCCGCTAGGAAGAATGGACTGGAGTTCTGACGCGCGAGCGTCGGCAAGACTCAGGAGGTGTTATGGCCGCTAGGGGTTTTCCCGAGGCTGAGGAGTTCGACGAGCGCGTCGTCGAGATAAATCGCGTAGCCAAGGTGCTACAGGGCGGCAGGCGCTTCGGCTTCCGGACCGTGGTCATCGTAGGTGACAACCGGGGCCGGGTCGGCATGGGTGTCGGTAAGGCCCGTGAGGTTCCGCAGGCAGTGCGCAAGGGTATGGACCGGGCGCGACGCTCTATGCTGGAAGTGCCCATGAGGGGCCGCACCATCCCGCACCCGGTAGTCGGCGTGCACGGCGCGACCAAGGTGCTCCTGCGCCCGGCTGCCCCGGGAACGGGTGTGATCGCAGGTGGCCCGGTGCGTGCTGTGGTGGAGGCCGCTGGGGTTCGTGATGTCCTCTCCAAGGCCTTCGGCAGCCGCAATGCCCTGAACGTAGTCCTGGCAACGATGGATGCGTTGAGCAAGCTGCGCGGTCCCGATGAGTACGCTCGGATGCGCGGCAAGGACACGGCTGAGATTCTCCCCTTCTGGGAGAGGGGGAAAGATGAGTGAGAAACGGCAGATCGTAGTCCGGCTGGTCAAGAGCCCGATCGGGGCCAAAGAGGAGCACAAGCGGACGCTGCGTGCCCTGGGCCTGCGCCGGTTGGGACAGGAAGTGACCAAGGTGGACGACCCGGCAGTGCGGGGCATGGCCGCTTCGGTGACACACCTGGTAGAGATCGTCGAGAAGGAAGGCTGAGGGCCATATGAAGCTCCACGACCTGGGCCCCCAGGAGGGGTCACGCAAGAGAAAGAACCGGGTAGGGCGCGGCATCGCCGCCGGCCAGGGCAAGACTGCCGGCCGCGGTACCAAGGGCCAGAAGTCGCGCTCCGGCGGGGCCAAGCCTCCCTACTTCGAGGGTGGGCAGTTGCCCCTGGTGCGCCGGCTCCCGTGGCGCCGAGGGTTCACGCCCGTGAACCGTGTGCCGTACACCCCGGTGAACTTGGAGCGCCTGGCTGGGTTTGAGGCGCAGTCGGTGGTCACTCCGGAAGAGCTGGCCAAGGCCGGCATCATCAAGGAGGCCACGGAGCGCGTGAAGGTGCTCGGTGATGGCGAGCTCGACCGGCCGCTGACGGTGCGCGTTCACGCCTTCTCGGCTAGCGCCCGCCAGAAGATCGAGGCCGCCGGTGGGCAGGCCGAGGTTATCCAGGGTTAGGCTGAGACTAGGGCAAGGCCGCTAGGGCAGAGGCAGGAAAACGATGATCGAGGCGCTCCGCAATGCGCTGCGCATGCCGGACCTGCGCAAGAAGATACTGTTTACGCTGGGCATCCTGGTGGTGTACCGGTTTGCTGCCCACGTGCCCGTACCGGGAGTGGACCGGCAAGCTCTGAGTGTCGCCTTCGGCGGAGGCACCGGGGCCGGCCAGGTACTGAACTTCTTGAACTTGCTGTCTGGTGGCGCCTTGTCCCAGTTCTCGGTGATGGCGCTGGGTGTATACCCATACATCACCGCCCAGATCGTGATGCAGTTGCTGACGCCGCTCATCCCGCGGCTTCAGCAACTGGCGAGGGAGGGCGAGGCCGGGCGCCACAAGACTACCCTCTACACCTACGCGCTGACGGTGCCGCTGGCGCTCTTCCAGGGCGTGGCTCAGGGCGCGCTGATGGTGCAGTACGGTGTGCTGACTCAGTTTGGGCTGGGCGGTTCGACCCTGGTAACCCTGTCCATCCTCGCTAGCCTCGTGGCCGGCACGATGCTGGCCATCTGGCTGGGAGAGATGATCTCCCAGGAGGGGATCGGCAACGGCATCTCGATCATCATCCTGGGCGGTATCGTAGCCCAGGTGCCGGCGAACGTGGCGCGGTTGGCGCTAGGCGACGTTTCCGGGCTGATCATCTTCGTCATCCTCACCATCATCACCGTGGGCGTGATTGTGGTGGTGCAGGAGGGTGAGCGGCGGATCCCGGTGCAGTACGGTCGCCGTGTGGTGGCCATGCGTGGCAACCGGCTGCGGGTGGCCGGGGGCCAGGCAACGCATGTGCCCCTCAAGGTCAACTCCGCTGGCATGATCCCGCTCATCTTCGCGCAGGCGATCCTGATCTTCCCTAGCGCTGTGGGCAGCTACCTGGCGCTGTCGGGCTCGACGTTCATCGCCAACTTCGGCAACTTCCTGTCCACCAGCCTGGGGCCCAACGGGAACCTTTACTGGATCACCTACTTCCTGATGGTGGTGGCGTTCACGTACTTCTACACCGACGTTATGTTCCGTCAGCAGAACCTGGCAGAGATGCTGCAGCGTCAGGGTGGCTTCATTCCAGGCATCCGGCCAGGCAAGCGGACAGAGGAGTACCTGAACAGCGTGGTCCAGCGCATCACCCTCGTGGGGGCGCTGTTCCTGGGGACGGTGGCAGTACTGCCCTGGCTGGTTCGGGGGGTGGCAGAGACCAACACCATGCTGATCACCAGCGCCGGTCTGCTCATTGTGGTGGGTGTGGTGCTGGACACGATGCGGCAGCTCGAGGCCCAGTTGCTGATGCGACGCTACGAAGGGTTCTTGCGGCGGTAGTCAGGGAGACTGTATAATGACAACTTCGGCACGCGGCTACATCGTACTCCTCGGTGCCCCGGGCGCTGGCAAGGGTACGCAGGCGGAGAGGCTGCAAGAGGAGCTGGGCCTTCCGCACATCGCCACCGGTGACCTGTTTCGCGCGGCGCTAAAGAACCAAACCCCGCTGGGTAAGCTGGCTCAGTCCTATATGGACAAGGGCCAACTGGTTCCGGATGATGTCACCATCCAGATGGTGAAAGAGCGCCTGGCGCAGCCGGACGCCCAGAATGGTGCCC
>JBMNTK010000256.1:0-4916 GCA_050945695.1 Anaerolineae bacterium
ATCAAGAGGTGGCAAGCGGCGTGAAGCTGGCCGGACAGGCCGAGGACGTCATCGCCAGGCTCCAGGCGGCAGTGGAGGCCATCGCCGGCCAGATCATGGACATAAGTGACGCCGGAGAGAAGCTGACCGTCGCCAGCAACCAGATGATGCAGGAAGTGGAGCGGGTCTCGGCAGTGGTAGAGGAGTCCACCGCCTCCACCGAGGAGATGGCCGCCTCCAGCGCCCAGGTGAACGAGTCCCTCGCTTCCGTCGCTTCGGTGGCGGAGCAGGCCAGCGCCTCGGCGGAGGAAGTGGCTGCAGCAGCGGAAGAGCTGGCCGCGCAGGCCGAGGAGGCGACGGCTGTTGCTCAGTCGCTGACGGCCCAGGCCGATGCGCTTCGCCAGGCGGTGGCTATGTTCCGGGTAGGAGAGGAAGCCACGGTAGCGCCGGCGCCGACCAGGGCTGTCGCTTCGGTGGCGGCGACGGTTCCTAAGCGTCAGCTCGAGCGGGTGCCGGCCGTGTCCGGCAACGGCAGACACTAAGCGATCACCGGTGCCCCTCCGTTGCGGAGGGGCACCAGGGCTTTCGGAGCCCCATACCCAGGGCGTCGCGGCCACGGAGATCACCCTTGTCCCACGTCGTACGGAACAGTCAGGACGGCGTGGGACGGGGGAGGGTTCAGGGCAGTCTGCATGAGGACCTGGCCGGAAGCAGGAAGGGGCGGAGGAGCGAGCGTTGGAACGCGAGGAAGCACAGGCCAATGACTGCCGGAGCAGCGGCGGTCTCGTCCGGGGAGGAAAGTGCACTATGGGCGAAAGCTGTCGGTGCTGCGCCACCAACGGGCCACCGGCGGCGGCAGGTGAGAGCGCCCAAGGCAGCGCAGGCGGTCAGTGCCCATTCGAGCAGCTGCGCCAGCGGCAACGTATGGAGTTGCTGGGCCAGCTGGCTGGCGGAGTAGCGCACGACTTCAACAACCTGCTCACTGCCATCGTAGCCTACGGTGAGTTCGCTCGGCAGAGCCTCCCCCCGGACCATGCCGCCAGGAACGACCTGGACGAGCTGCTGACGGCTGCTGACCGCGCGGCCAGCTTGGTGGGTCAGTTGCTGGCCTTTGCCCGCTCACAGCCGTCGCAGAAGCGGCTGGTGAACCTGAACCACCAGCTGTCTTCGCTGCGCCGGACGGTGATGCGGCTCATGGGCGAGGACCTCAAGGTGACCATGACGCTCTCGCCCGAGCTCTGGCCGGTCATGGCGGACCCGTGCCAGATCGACCAGATCGTGCTCAACCTGGCGCTCAATGCTCGGGACGCCATGCCAGACGGGGGCACGCTCACGATAGAGACTCACAACACCGTCTTGGGCCCTGAGGGCTCCGCGACGCTCCTTCATGCCCCGCCCGGCGAGTACGTGGTGCTGTCGGTGACCGACACCGGCGTGGGAATGAGTGAGGAGGTGCAGGCACGGGTCTTCGAGCCCTTCTTCACCACCAAGGCCCCAGGTGTGGGAAGTGGCCTCGGGCTGGCCACCGTGCGCGGCATAGTCTTTCAGCATCAGGGTGACCTTGCCCTCGTAAGCCAAGTCGGCGTCGGCAGTACCTTCCGCGTGTACCTGCCCCGGGCGCAGTCAGGCTCGCGGGAGCAGCAGGCTGGTATGGCGGCGGCAGGTATGCCCCGAGGTGATGAGACCATCCTCCTGGTCGAGGATGATCCCTCAATCCGTCGGGTGGTCAGCCAGACGCTCTCCGGGCTCGGCTACCGGGTCCTAACGGCAGCCAGCGGGCTGGAGGCCCTGGCGCTCAGCTCCCTTCAGGACGCATCTGTGGACCTGGTGGTGACCGACATGGTCATGCCGGGCATGAGTGGACAAACCCTCGCCCGCCACCTGGCTTCGAGGGGAAGGCACCCCAAGGTGCTGTTCATTTCCGGCTACGCGCCCGAGTGGACCAGCGAGGGCATTGCCCCCATGCTCCAGAAGCCTTTCTCCCCCGCGGAGCTGGCCGAAGCGGTGCGCAACGTTCTCGACGGGCGCTCAGGCGATCCGGCGGATGCCCGAGACCGCTACAGTTGACTGCCCCCAGTCCGGCGCCTATCTTGGCCCTCGCGCCGAGCGACCGCTCGGCGCCCCACTGGTGAATGCGAGGGGCAATGGACGAGATTGGCGTCGGGATCGTCGGGTACGGCTTCATCGGCCGCATTCATGCTCTTTCCTATGTCTCTGTGCCCTGGACATACCCGGGCGCGCCCAGGACCAGGCTGGTGGCAGCCAGCACTGCCACCGAAAGCAGCGCTGATAGGGCCCGTAAGGAAGGCGCCTTCGACCTGGTCACCACCGATTATCGGCAGCTTCTGGAGCGCGACGACATTCAGGCCGTGAGCGTCTGCACTCCCAACGACGTGCACCGCGAAGTGGTCCTCGCGGCGCTGGAGGCGGGCAAGCACGTCTACTGCGATAAGCCGCTGGCCCTCAACCTCGAGCAGGCCACGGAAGTCGCCGAGCGGGCCCGGCACAGCGCTGGGGTCCATCAGATGACCTTCAACTACCGCTTCGTGCCGGCCATCCGCCGGGCCCACCAGATGATCACCGAAGGCTTCCTGGGCCGGCTCATCCACTTCCGAGCGGCCTACCTTCACTCCGGCTACACTGACCCCAACCGACCCCTGAGTTGGCGCTTGGACCGGGAGCGCAGCGGGGGTGGCGCCGTCATGGACCTAGGCGTGCACGTGGTGGATCTGGTGCGGAAGCTGTTGGGCGAGTTCCGGGCCGTGGCCGCTCTCGAGCGCACGTTCATTCGCCAACGCCCGCTGCCTGATGGGACGGGCATGGGCCAGGTGCGGGTAGATGACCTGACCCTGGCCCAGGTCGAGCTGGCCGGCGGCGCGGTGGGCACGCTGGAGTTCTCCCGGCTGGCCACGGGCACCGAGGACGACCTGCGCCTGGAGATCCACGGCGATCGAGGGGCGCTGCGCTTCAGCCTCATGGAGCCGGACTGGCTCTACGCCTACGACGCGCGGGAATCGGACGCGCCACTGGGGGGAGAGCGGGGCTGGAAGCAGATCGCCGTGCTGGGCCGGTACCCGGAGAAGGGAGCCCTGCCGGGCGCCAAGTCCACGCAGGGTTGGCTGCGCTTCCACGTGGCCAGCGCCTATGACTTCCTACTGAACGTCGAGCAGGGTCACCTCTCCGACTACTCGCCCAGCTTCGAGGATGGGAGGGAAGCGCAGCGGGTGGTGGCGGCCTTGCAGCAGTCGGCGGCGGATGGCGGGGCCTGGTGCCCGGTAGCGGAGGTGAGATGATGCCCTCAGGGGGAAGCGAGACCCGGGTGGCGGGCAGCCGGCCCCGGATTGGGGTCTTTGGGTGTGGGTGCTGGTTCTACTGGGACCAGTTCCCGGGCCTGAAGGAGAGGCTGATCGGCTACCAGGACTACTTCGAGGGGCGGTTGCGGGAGCTGGGCGTGGAGGTGACCTCCGGCGGCTTGGTGGACACGCCCGAGTTGGCAGCCCGGACCGGCGAGGCCTTCCGCCGGCAGGGGATCGACTTCCTCATGTGCTACATGAGCACGTACGCCCTAAGCAGCACCGTGCTGCCCGTGGTGCAGCGGGCGGGTGTTCCGGTGGTGGTGATCTCGCTGCAGCCCAACCGGGCCATGGACTACGAGCACGCTACCACCTTCATGCAGCTGGAACACGACAACCAGACCAGCCTGCCCGAGGTGTGCAACGCCCTCATGCGGGCGGGCATTGACGTGGCCGGTCTGGTGGTGGGCACGCTGCACGACGAGGCCGCTTGGAGGCGGATCGAGGGCTGGTGCCGGGTGGCGAAGGCGTACGCCGCCGTGCGGGATGCCCGTATTGGGGTGATGGGGCACGTCTACGAAGGCATGCTCGACATGAACTCCGACCCCACCATGTTCGATGCCCACTTCGGGATGCACTGCCAGCACCTGGAGCTGGACGACCTGCACGCGTGCGTGGAGGCGGTCACCGAGGCCGAGGTCCATGCCAAGCTGGAGGAGATCCGGGAGACGTTCACCTTCCCGGAGCCGGGCGCCGACCCCATCGCCGGTCCGGTCGCCCCGGAGGACCTGGAATGGTCGGCTCGGGTGGCTTGCGGCCTGGACCGGCTGATAGAGGCCTTTGGCCTGACCGGCCTGGCCTACTACTACCGGGGGCTGGGCGGCAACGCCAACGAGCGGCTGGCATCCTCGCTCATCGTGGGCAGTTCCCTGCTGATCGGCCGGGGAGTGCCGATCGCCGGGGAACTCGACATAAAGACGTGTGTGGCCATGCTGATCCTCGACCGGTTGGGGGCGGGGGGCAGCTTCGCCGAGATCCACCCGTGTGACTTCGACAATGATATCGTGCTGGTGGGGCACGATGGGCCGCACCACATCACCCTGGCCCAGGTCAAGCCGGTGCTGCGGGGGCTGGGGCTCTTCCACGGCAAGCGAGGCGCGGGCGTGAGCGTCGAGTTCCAGCTCAAGCACGGGCCGGTGACCTGCGTGGGGCTGACGCAGACCTACGACGGGCGGTTCAAGTTCGTCCTGGCGGAGGGGGAGTCGCTACCGGGGCCCATCCCGGCAACGGGGAACACCAACACCCGGTGTCGGTTCCCGCCGGATGTGGCCGGGTTCATCGAGAATTGGAGCCTGGAGGGACCGACGCATCACTTCGCTCTGGGGCTAGGCCACGTGGCGGGTCTGGTGGAGGACCTGGCCCGGTGCTGGGGGATCGAGTGCGTGAACGTGACGGAGCCAGGGTACCGGCGCCGCCGGTGAGGCGGGATGTAGCCACAGAGACACGGAGACACCGAGAAGTGCACTCCGTCGGGTGTCGGTGTGCACTTCTCGGTGTCATTGTCATTGCGAGCGAAGTGAGGAACCTGTGGCCCGGGGACCCGGCCTACTCCGCGTCCGCGCTGGAGGGTCACGGCGCAGCCGT
>JBMNTK010000257.1:0-4870 GCA_050945695.1 Anaerolineae bacterium
TTCCTGGCGGCCAAGCTGGTGGGTCCGGAGGGACGGGTCATCGGGGTGGACATGACCCCGGAGATGATCGCCCGGGCGCGGGTCAACGCCGCTCAAGCCGGGTTCGCCAATGTCGAGTTCAGGCTGGGTGAGATCGAGGCCCTGCCGGTGGCCGACGGCAGCGTGGACGTGGTCCTGTCCAACTGCGTCATCAACCTGGTGCCAGACAAGGCTAGAGCGTTCGCTGAGCTCCACCGCGCTCTCAAGAGTGGCGGTCGCTTCTCCATTTCTGACATCGTCTCGTTCGGGGACGTTCCGGCCGAAGTGCGCGAGGACGCGGGGCTATGGGCTTCCTGCATCGCCGGAGCTCTCGATAAGGCCGAGTACCTGGCAGCGATCGAGGGAGCCGGGTTCGAGCAGGTACAGGTGCACCACCTCGAGGAGTACAGCCAGTTCCGCGGCGACGGCTACGGGTTCGCCAGCATCACCGTGGGTGGGCGGAAGGCGTAGCCGGCAGGGCGGATCGCGGTCTACCTCGACCGAGGTGGGGGCTAGGGAGCCTGCGGCTGGCCGTCCGCCTGCGCGGACGGGAGAGCGCCCTGGCGTGGGATGCGTGGCGCGACGAGAGCCCCCTAGACCCAGCCTCGGCCGTGAGTCGTTGCGAGGAACTGATGGCGAGGCAAGGGTGAGGGACGCAGTGGACGGTTCACGAGCCGAGGATACCCTCTGGCGAGACTATCGGATCGTGCACGTGGTGGACTGCATCGCCGATGCGCGCAAGACTCGGGTCATCGCCGACCTATCCGATGACATCTCTCCGGTCTTTCCGTACCTCAACCGGGTGCTGCCCAACATCCTGTACAACCCAGGGGCGCGGTCACTGACTCTGCGGCGCGAGTGGCGCATACTCACCTTCTACCCCCGGGTGGCCCTGATGGCCCGGATGGACGGGCCCGAGGACGCCCGAGCCCAACTGGACTGGTTCCGGGATCTCTGTAACGAGACTTGGCGACGGCGAGAGGAGATCGAGCCCTGCTACGAGGCGCGAAAGCTGCTGCGCCCGCTGGACGCCTACCTGCTACTGCCTCGGGAGAACTGCCGGCAGTGCGGGGAGACGACCTGCATGGCCTTTGCCTTCGGGCTGCTCCTGGGGGCCCGGCGTCTGGAGGAGTGCCCGCGTCTGGCGGAGGAAGCCTATGCCGAGGGTGGGCGCCGGCTGGCCCAGTTGCTCGGGCCTTGATCCGCACTCCGCAGTGGCGGCGCGGACCATTCTGTGCGTCGGTTGTGGAGGGCTGCGCTGCTGGATCCTACTTGCCGGTTCCGGCGAGCATGCCCATCACGAACCACTTCTGGAACAGGAGGAAGAAGAGCGCCGGTGGGAGCAGGGCCAGGGTGGCTGCCGCAGTAAGCCCGCCGTAGTTGGTCCCCCACGCTCCCAGGAAGCGCAGCAGCGCCTGAGGGAGGACGGCGAGCTCGGGTGAGGTGGTGAAGGCGAAGGCGTAGAGGTAGTTGTTCCAGGAGTTGATGAACACGAAGATGGAGACGGCGATGAGGCCAGGCGCTGCCAACGGGAGGCTGATCCTGCGCAGCGTCCCCATGTGGGAGCAGCCGTCCATCCGGGCAGCCTCCTCGACCTCGACCGGTATCGAAGCGAAGAAGCCCCGCACCATCCACACGGCGAAGGGCGTGTTGAAGACGACGTTGGCCAGCACCACCGCGAAGAGGGTGTTGTAGAGGCCGAGGCTCCGCATGTACACGATCAACGGCACCAACACTGCGATGGCTGGCAACAAGGGCAGGATCAGTAGAAGGACGCTGAGCCGCTTCCCGGGGAAATCGAAACGGGCTAGGGCGTAGCCGCCCATGATGGCCATGGGCAAGGCAGCGAGGATAGCGCCCACCGAGACGACGAGGCTGTTCCGCAGGTAGAGGACGAACAGCGGCTGACTGAGGATGTAGCGATAGCTCTCCAGGTGAACGATGCCGGTGGTGCGCGCGCCCACGCCTAAAGGTGCTGTCAGTGAGGTCTTGATCGCCCAAGCGATAGGGAAGAGCACCACCAAGGCGATGGCCGCTATGCCAAGCCAGGCCAGTATGTCCCGCAGCTTCACTGAGTCTCCCCCGAGCCAAGGAGGCGCAAGTACAGGACCATGAAGACGATGCTCAGCAGGATGAGGATCACACCGATGGCTGAGCCGATGCCGATGTTGAAGTAGATGAAGGCCTCCTTGAAGAGCCTAACACCGGCCACCTCGGTGACGTAACCGGGCCCTCCCTGGGTGAGACTGTACACCCCCTCGGCATCCTGAAGGGTCCAGATGGTGATGAGCAGGACGGCCACGAAGAGCTGGTTGCGGGTGAGGGGCAAGGTGACATAACGAAACTGCGCCCAGGCGCCGGCGCCATCGACTTTGGCCGAGTCGTACAGCTCCTGGGAGATGGCCGTGAGGCCGGCGGCTATGAGCAGCATTTCGAAGGGAAAGGAGCGCCAGGCGCTGTGAAGGATGATGGTCAGCATGGCCAGGCTGGGGTCGACCATGAATAGGTACTTCCGCCCCGTGATCCACTCCAGCAGCTGCGTTACCGGCCCGGAATAGGGGTCGAGCATGGTGCGGAAGAGGATGGCGCTCACCACAGGGGCGATGATCCAGGGGAGCAGGAACAGGGTGCGAAAGGCGCCTGCGCCGCGCAGTCTGCCGCTGATCAGGACCGCCGCCAGATAAGCGACGGGGACGGAGAGAGTCAGGACGCCGGCCAGGTAGCGCAATGAGGCCAGCAGGTTGCCCAGAAACCGGCTTTCACTGAGCAGCAGGGCGAAGTTCGCGAGCCGCACGAACTGCGACTCGCTGCCCAGGGGTGTGGCTCGCAGGCTGAAGTAGAAGATACTGGCCAGCGGCCAAGCCAGAAACAGCAGGAGCACCAGGGCAGCCGGCAAGAGCAGCAGGTAGGGAAGCCTGTACTTGCGGAGCAAGTACAGGCCCCCGGTCCTACGAGAGGGAGATTCGCCTCGGTTACGCTCCCGCGTACTTAGCGTTCCACTCATCCTCGAACTTCTTCAGGGTGTCAGGTATTGACCCCTTCATAACGAGAATCTCCTGGAGGCATGCGGCGACGGTATCGCCTAGCTCAGGGTAGTGGACGGTCGGCGGCATGGGCTTGCCCTTCTGGGCTGCTTCCAGCCAGGTCTGGTAGAACTTGCTGTTGAACTCAGGGCGATCCCACAGCGAGAGGCGCGCCGGCAACCCGGCATCGGGGAAGCTGTAGAGGTTGTCCGGGTTCAGCAGATACTCGAGGAAAGTGAACGCCTCCTGCGGATGTTCACTGAGGGCGTGGATGGAGAGGGTCCAGGCGTTGGTGAACTGCGCTCCCGGTGCCGTGGGCGTCACCATCACGCCACCGGTGTCCTCGGCGCACTCCGCTGTGGCGGGGAAGCAGCCTTTGACGAAGCCGCCCTCTTCGAGGCTGACGATCCAGTAACTGCCGAACCCCCAGCCCATCGCCAGGCGGCCTTCGAGGAAGGCAACCAGGATGGCATCGTCGTAGGTTCCGCCGACGGCGCTCTCCGGGGTCACCTTCTGGGTGTAGACAAGGTCATAGATGGCCTGCGCCGCTGCTATCCCGGCGTCCGAGGCAAAGGTCGCTTGCTTGGTCTCCGGATCCCAGAGCTCGCCCCCGAAGTGCCACATGAGAGGGGCGAAGTACAGCTCGATGGTGCCGCGAGAAGGGCCGAAGAACATGCCCAGTCCCCAGACGTCGCCCTGGGTCAGCGCCTGAGCAGCCTCCAAGCACTCCTCCCAGGTGGTGGGCGGCGCATCTGGGTCGAGGCCGGCTTCTTCGAACATGTCGCGTCGGTAGGCGACGGCGCGGGTGTGCACGCCGGTGGGTATGCCGATCTGCACGTCTCCCTGACTGCCGGATGCCCACACCGGGCTCCAGCTGAGGTCCGAGAGCTCCTCTTCACTCCAGTTGGCCAGGTAGGGCGCCAGGTCGATGTAATCCCCAACCTGGAAGTGCTTGGCCATCAGCTGGGGGGATCCGAACAGCACATCGTGCTTGATGCCGGCCTGGAAGTCGAGGATAGAGCGGTCGTCTATCTTGTCCCAGTCGAAGTACTCAGGCTCGACGTTGATCTCAGGGTGTGCCTCCTCGAATGAGGCCACCATCTGCTCCATCCACTCGTAGTTGAACTTCTGGGCAGGGCTTTGCAGGGGGTCGAAGTAGTGAGCCCACTTGATGGTGGCCGGTCTTTGCGCCACGGGACTGGGCCCTGGGGCCCCGGGCGCGGCCGGCGCGGGAGTCACTGTGGCACAGGCTCCTAGGCCAAGGCTGACCATGCCCAACGTGCCGATGCGGAGTAGTTGGCGACGAGATAGCTTCCGGTCCGGTATCCGCTTGTCCATGGCTTCCCTCCTGTAGAGGTCGAAGTGCTGCTCTGAACGCGTACGCGCGGCCCGAGCAGCCGACAACCGGGCGGATCACAAGGCCGTGATTGCCCGTCGGGATGCGTTGGTACGGCAACGGATGAGGCGTCACCAGGGGACCGCCGGTGAGACCGGTTGGCCTGGGGCGCCTCTGCGGAAGTTCGGCCCCGACAGCACCTCCTTGGCAGGCGCAGGACTACCCATGGCGGTAGGATAACGTGCTAGATTATACTGTGACTCGCGTGTCACTTCAATGGTAAAACGCCACACATACCATACGTTCGACCATATGTACAGGTCCGTAGGTGCCAGGGCGGGCCTCCGCGCGGGATGGTACTTAAGTCCTAGATGTCGCGCCTTGAGCGAGGACCCGCGCCTGCCGATACCATAGGGCGCCAGGCCACAAGGCAGGACACTGCCGGGCAGGGCGGTATTGCCGTCCTGTCTCCAGTCTGTAGCCCCGTCCGTGG
>JBMNTK010000258.1:0-4825 GCA_050945695.1 Anaerolineae bacterium
CCGCCGGTGAACGAGAGGTAGAGTGACCAGCAGTGGCCGGCCACTGCCCCCACCCCTGCGGCAACCGCCGCCCAGGTCGAGCCCGTCAGCTGTAGGGCGCCCCAGGCCGGCAGGACGGCCTTGAGCACGTCCACGAGCACCACCGGGACGAACGCCCATCTGGCCACATGGCTCATCACGTTAGCCCCGCCTACGTTGCCGCTTCCGTAGTCCCGAATGTCAATCCCCTTGATCAGCCTGCCGGCCAGGTAGGCCGAAGGTATCGAGCCGGCGAGGTAACCAAGCAGCAACCACAGCAGCGGCACGAGGACGTCGGGCATCTCGTTCTCCAGCAATAGGTTAGTCGGGGACGATCGCCCGGCAGTTTACTACACCGACAGGGGTCGTTGACAACCGGGAAGTCCGATCCCATAATGCCGGCGCCTTCTCGGGGACCGACAACTACAGTGATCTCAGCCACGACGGAGGGATACGGCTATGAAGATCGGCATCTTCACGGCGCTGTTTCAAGACCGGCCACTGGAGCAAGCACTGGACATAATCGCTGAGATGGGCCTTGAGTCGGTGGAGATAGGCACGGGCGGGTACCCTGGCACCGCTCATGCCGACCCGGCGGTCCTGCTGGCAGACCAGTCCAAGGCGCGCGCCCTCAAGCAGGCAGTGGAAAGTCGAGGGCTCATGATCAGTGCCTTCAGCTGCCACGGCAATGCCGTGCACCCGGATGAGAGCTTCGCCCGCGCCTCCCACGAGTCCTGGCGGCAGACGGTCGCCCTGGCCGAGCTGCTGGAGATCCCGGTCATCAACACCTTCTCCGGCTGCCCGGGTGGCTCTCCCGACGACAAGTTCCCCAATTGGGTGACGTGCCCCTGGCCCGATGACTTCCTCAAGGTCTTGGACTACCAGTGGAACCAGGTTCTCATCCCGTACTGGGCGGAGGAGGAGAAGTACGCCCGCGAGCACGGCGTCAAGATCGCCCTGGAGATGCACCCGGGCATGAGTGTGTACAACCCGGAGACGGCCCTGAAGCTGCGGGCAGCCACGGGCGACCATCTGGGCGTCAACTTCGACCCGAGCCACCTGTTCTGGCAGGGGATAGACCCGGTGCAGGCGGTGCGCGGGCTGGGGAATGCTATCCACCACGTGCACGCCAAGGACACCAAGGTGGACCCGTACAACACCGGTCTCAACGGGGTGCTGGATACCAAGCCCTATTCCGACGAGATCAACCGCGCCTGGCTGTTCCGGTCGGTGGGATATGGGCACGACCTGATGTTCTGGAAGGACTTCGTCAGCAACCTGCGGCTGGTAGGCTACGACTACGTGCTGAGCATCGAGCACGAGGACTCGCTCATGTCCTCCCTGGAGGGGCTGACGAAGGCGATAGAGACCCTGAAGCTGGCGGTCATCAAGGAGAAGCCGGGCCCCATGTTCTGGGCCTAGCGCGGCCGGCGACGACGCTCTCAGGTAGGAGGGGGATTCCCACATGAAACATGCTGTGTTCACCGTGATGCTTCCCGAGTGGACGCCAGAAGAGGCCGTGGGCAAGCTGGCGGAAGCGGGCTACGACGGGGTGGAATGGCGCGTCCATACGCTCCCGGCGGCGGCTCAGGCCAGCGTGCCGGCCTCGGTGCGCTACTGGGCGGCGAACCGCTGCACCATAGATGCGGACAGCCTTCCGGCCAAGGCGGCCGAGGTGCGCCGGATGACCGAGGCGGCGGGCCTGGAGATCCCGGCCCTGGGCACCTACGTCAGCTGCGAGCAGCTCGAGGACGTCCGCCGGCTGATGGAGGCGGCCGCCATCATGGGTGCCCCCATGATGCGGGTGGGGCTACCCCGGTTCGATGGCAGCGAGAACTACAACGACGTCTTCGCTCGGGCGGTGGACCTGTATGGCGAGGTGGAGGATGCGGCCCGCGAGAGCGGCATCAAGGCCACCATCGAGATCCACATGAACACCCTGACGCCTAGCCCTTCCTTGGCACAGCGGCTGGCCTCTCATTTCGATCCCCGGTACGTGGGCGTCATACTCGATGCCGGCAACATGGTGTACGAGGGGTTCGAGAACTACGCCATGGCGGTTGACCTCCTGGGCCCCTACCTGGCGCACGTGCACGTGAAGAACGCTGCTTGGCAGGCGGAGGGCGAGGCGGACGGCCGCACGGCCTGGAAGTGCGACGCCGCCGCCATGTGGGAAGGCATCGCCGACTACCCGGCGCTGGTCGGCGCCCTGCGCCGCGTCGGGTACGAAGGGTACCTGTCGTTCGAGGACTTCAGCCAGGGCATGACCACCGAAGAGAAGGTGGTCCGCAACCTGGAGTACATCCGCAGTGTAGAGGCTGCCGCAGCGTCGGCGTAGCCCAGGTTCTAGAGCGCTCAGCGAACAGGCACGGTGCTAGTGGCATCGTGCCTGTTTACGTCCAACTTACGCCGGCTTTACGCCTGGCTTACTGACCCCATGCGCTGACGGCAGCATAATGGGCCCAGCATATGGGGGAGGATAGGCTCCTTGAGGCGCTTACTGGCGCTAGCGCTGACGGTGACGTTGGTCGCCGCCGGCCTTCTCGCTTACTACCGCATGGGCCCGCTGCCGCTCAGGCTGGACAGGGCGCCGGCTGGGGACTCCCACGTCTTGGAGACGCTGGTCAACCCAGGCGAGGGTCTGGTGGTTCGCCATCCCCTCGGGGCCCAACTCAACGTGCCACCGCAAACGTTCGACCGACCCACTCGCGTTCGGGTGGCCCCGGAAGAGGTCGTGCCCCTGTCCCATTCGCTCGCTGCTCCCGTGTGGTCTCTGGAGGCCGACGGGGCCGAGTTCGCTCGTCCCGTGGAGCTGGTGCTGTCACTGCTGCCTGACGCCAGCAGCGGCGAGACAGTGGAGACCTTCGCCGTGTTCTGGGACGGCCATCACTGGTCACGCACCCCGGGACTGGCTCGGGCTGACGGCAGCGCGGTGTACGTCCAGGCTACGCACTTCAGCCTGTGGAGTGCCGGCCAGGACCCGGTCACCCTGGGGGACAACCACGATACCATCCCCTCCATCCTGCGCCTGAACGTCCCGGAAAGGGTGGAGGCCGGCCAGGAGGTAGAGATCGGGTACGCGGTGGCCAACCTGGGAGGCTCGGACCTGGACGGGTACGGCGAAGTCACGGTCTCCATCAGCGGGGCCGGTGGCGAGACCCAGGTGTCCGGAGGGCGCGTCGAGGGCTGGGATGGCACGGACGGGCCGCTCGGAAGCGTGGCCTACGTCGCTGGCATGGACCTGGCCGAGCCCCTCAGCGGGATCTCGGTGGTGGACGCGGAGAGCTTGGCGCCCCTGAGGGTGCCGGCCCTGACGCCCGGCCCTGCTCGGGTCCAGGTGCGGCTGGACTTCTATGACCGCGCCGGCCAGCCGCTGAGCTCCGCGGTTGCTGAGCAGACGATCACTGTGTCCGGGAGCGAACCGGCGGGACAGGTCGAGCCCAAGCTGCCCGAGAGGATAGACGTGGTGCGGGCGCCGGGTCTCCCGCTGGAGTTGACGTCCACCGGAACGGCGGCCGAGCACTTCGATGCTCCCGATACCTTCACCGGCTCACAGGGCAGGGACGTAGCCCGGGGCTGGGGCGCCTATCAGACGGGCGTCGTGGGGCAGTTTCGGCGGTCTGCCAGCGGCGGCTTGCAGGGCGGTCAGGCCCAGCTCTTGGAGGGGCACGGGGCGAGCCGGCTGGGCATCGTGCGCTCAGTGGCGGGAGTGCGCCCGAGCGAGCCGCACTACGTGAGCGTTCAGTACCGGCTGCTGTCGTCGGCAAACGCTAGTGGCACCCAGCGGGTCCGCCTGGGCGTTGACCCGACCGGCGGGACTGATCCGGGAGCGGCCTCCGTCACCTGGGCAGAGGGGGCAGTCGAGGGGGCCTGGGCTTCGTTGGTCCTGCCAGGCATCCAGCCTGAGGGCAACTCGCTCACCGTGTTTCTGGAGCTGACCGACCCGGAAGGGGAGGGCGGGGTGACCGCGCACCTGGACTCCCTGGAGATTCAGGCCCAGCGGGCCTACCAGATGCCCGACCTGGTGCTGGAGAGGATATGGACGGAGGTTCCGCCACAGGGTGTCTGTGAGGGAAGCTCGGCCCGGATGCTCATCGAGGTGCGCAACCGGGGTGGGGGCCGGGCCCCGAGCTTCGACACCGTGGTGGGAGGTACGGATGGGGCTTGCGGTCCCTGGCGGGTGCGCGGGTTGGAGCCGGCCGAGGCATTCGTCTTCGCGTGTGAGCTGACCAGCCCGGGCACCCGATCGGTGCGAGTCATCGTGGATCCGGCTAACGCCATCGGTGAGTCGGCCGAGAACAACAACTGGCTGGAGGAGCAGGTGGTGGTGCCAGCGTGCCTGCCGACGCCCACCCCGCCGCTGCCCCCCACTCAGACTCCGCCGCTGCCTCCCACTCAGGCCCCGACTGCGGCCTTCACGCCGACGCCGGCGAGCACTCCTACCCCTGCTGCCACGCCCACAACGGCACCCACGCCTACGGCCACGCCGGCTGCGTCCGGGTGCAAGGAGACCGGTGCCCCTTTGTGCCTGGGCAGTGTAGTGCAGTTCCGGTACCTGGACTCGGACTGGACCCTTAGCCTGGAGGGGTGGCAGCGAGAGCCGGACCCGGACGACGCCCGGTGGGTGACGGTGAAAGCCTGGGGGACTATCACTCGGCAGCGGCGGCACGAGGTGGAACGGCTGCTGGCCACCACCGGTGACGCCGACCTGGGGCGCCTGCTCTCCCTCAACCTCGTGGATGACCACGGTCACAGCCACACGGCCCAGGGCGCCCGCCTGGAGGGTCCGCTGGCAGTGACAGCCCGG
>JBMNTK010000259.1:0-4816 GCA_050945695.1 Anaerolineae bacterium
GATGAACGAACGCAGCTTGCCGGCATGCTCGACGGCCTGGCGGGCTACAGCCTCGGGATCCAACGGTTCTTGACCGTAGACCCGTTCCAGGATGAGGTTCTTCTCCTCCACTGCCGACCGAACCTTGTCGGCCAGCTGGGCCTCGGGCAGGAGCAGGTCATACATGCGCAGGCCCGTGCGTGCTGCCTTGTCTTGGTAGGCAGGGCCGATTCCCCGCTGGGTGGTGCCGATGGCACTCGATCCCCGGCGCCTCTCGCTGGCGCCATCCAGCGCCACGTGATAGGGCATGATGATGTGAGCCCGGCCGCTGATGAGCAGCTGCGCCCGGAAGGCCCCGCGCTCCCGAAGCTCGTCAATCTCCCGGAGCACCGTGCCGGTGTTGATGACCATCCCCCCACCCAGCACGCAGAGCGTACCCTCGTGCAGGATGCCGGATGGAATCTGATGCAGGCGGAGAAGCCAGTCGCCGTGAACGACCGTGTGCCCGGCGTTGTCGCCGCCTTGATAGCGCGCTACTACGTCCGCCTGGCTGGCGAGCGCGTCAGTGATCTTACCCTTTCCCTCGTCGCCCCATTGCGCGCCGATGATGGCTGTTACTGGCATGGGAGCCTCCGTCTGACCCGTCAGGCCGCTGACCGATGTGCTGGCGCGGCCCGCTACCGTCTCATCGCTAACATCTGGCCGACCGCGCACTACAACCGCCGGTCAGACCGGCGGCTCGCCGAGGTCGCCGCTTTGCTACTGTGGATGCAAAGCACATCCATTCTAAAGGGGCCCCATGCCCCGCGCCAATCGGCCCAGGCCAAGTGCCTCTGGAGTGCTCACGCAAATGCGCGAAGGCGCCAAGCTGAGTGTCCCTGCGTCCTTTGCGGCTTTGCGTGAGACGAAGAACGCCGGCAGCCTAGTAGGCTCCGCGGCCAAAGAGGATGTGGGGGATGGTCCGCAGGATCACCTTGAGGTCCAACCCTACCGACCAGTTCTCGATGTAGTAGATATCGAGAAGCACCATCTCATCGAAGGGCACTTCGCTGCGCCCCCCTAC
This sequence comes from Anaerolineae bacterium, assembly GCA_050945695.1. GTDB lineage: Bacteria > Chloroflexota > Anaerolineae > DRVO01 > DRVO01 > Ch71. The sequence goes on from JBMNTK010000259.1 coordinate 1,043, forward strand.
CTGCCACAACCCCGTCACCCCCGGCTTGACGTCCAGGCGCCTACGGTGCCAGGGCTTGTACTCAGCCACCTCGGAGGGGCGGTTGGGCCGGGGCCCCACCACGCTCATTTCCCCCTTGAGTACGTTGATGAACTGAGGCCACTCGTCCAGGCTGAGCTTGCGCAGCACCCGCCCCACTCGGGTGCAGCGCGGATCCTCCTTCATCTTGAACAGCGGCCCATCGGCCTCGTTGTGGCTACGCAGGCTCTCCAGTTGCTCATCAGCGTCCGCGCGCATGGAGCGGAACTTGTAGATGCGAAACCGGCGGCCGCCCCGTCCCACTCGCTCTTGGGCATAGAGGATCGGCCCAGGCGAGTCGAGCTTGATGGCGATCGCCACGGGCACGAAGATCACGGCGAGGACCAGTAGCCCCAGCACCCCTCCGATTATGTCTAGCAGCCGCTTGATGGCCCGATCGAAGTCACTGATGTGAGTGTCGCGCACACCCAGAAGCGGGATGCCGTCCAGGTCCCGGAAGTCGAGCCGCGACAGGCTCATCTGGAACAAGTCGGGCACTACCCGGGCGCGAACCTGACGCTGCTGGCACTCATCCACCACGGTGAGGATCTGGCGATGGTACTTCCAGGGCAGGGTCACCAGGACCTCGTCTACGTGGCGCTCCTGGATGATTCGGGGCAGACTGCTGATCGGCCCCAACCCGGTGATGCGGCCAAGATTGGTGGCGCCGCGCTCCGGGTCATCGTCCACGAAGCCTACGATCTGATAGCCGAGCTCGGGATGGGCCACGATGGCCCGCATCACCGCTCGGCCGACCTCTCCTGCCCCCACGATGACTACGCGCTCCACCCCGACGCCGATGCGGCGCAGGCGATCGAGCGCCAGGTACTTGAGCACGCGGTTGAACCCCAACGCCGCCACGATGAGCACGGCCGCATAGAAGAACACCAGGCGAGAGTAGACGTTGGGCCGGTAGAAGAAGTAGAAGACCACCAGGGCCACGATGCCGGTGGCGGTGCCACTGACCACGCGCTGGAACTCATCCACCCAGGTCTCACCCGACTTGTGCGTGTAGAGTCCCTGGGCCACGAAGAGGAAGAGCAAGACCGCTGAGAGCACCAGGCCCACGGGGAAGTAGTAGCGGTAGGGGAAGAAGTAGACGTCCTCAACCGGGGTTGGCCACTCGGCCACGTAGCGCAGGAAGTAGGCCAGGTAGAAGGCCACGTTGATGGCCACAGCATCTGCCGACACCATGAGCGGTGTCAGCCAGCGCCGAACCCAATCCCGACCGTTAGTCTTCACGCGAGGCAGCGGGCGTATAAGTCCGAGGTAGCTTTCGCTGTGGCTGTCCAACTGAATCTCCTGGCACGCGCGAGGCCCTTGGCGCTCAGCTCTGATCGTAACGCTGGGTCGCTCAACAGCCGCAGCATGGCCTCCATCAACGCCCGAGCATCCCCCGGGCGAACCATGAGCCCCGCGTTGCCCACAACTTCCGGCAGTGAGGAGGCATCGCTGGTAACCACGGGAGTCCCGCAGGCCATAGCCTCCAAGGGCGGCAGTCCAAACCCCTCATAGGCCGAAGGGTACACGAACAGGTCGGCCCCGCCGTACCAGCGTGGGCTCTCCTCCGGTGGCACATACCCCAGAAACACCACGTCCTCCGCCAGGCCCTCTCGCTCCACTGCCTCGTAGATCCGCTGGTAACCCCACCCCGGGGCCCCACCTAGCACGAGCTTGTGCTCCCGCCACCCAGACCGGCGCAGGAGGGCGAATGCCTCCACCAGGGTGAGCAGGTGCTTGCGCGGCTCCAGCGTCCCCTGGTAGTAGATGTAGTGCTTCAGGCCCACCTTCTCCAGGAAGGCGGCGCGCTCCTCGGGTAGAGGGGGCGCAAACTGCTCGTCCACACCCAGGTGGGTCACCGCCACCTTGGCCTCCGACACACCTAGCAGCCGGCAGACATCCCGCTTGGTGCACTCGGAGATGGCCACTACCGCTCGGGCCTTGGCCACTGCCAGCCGCGTAGCCAGGTTCAGGTAGAGCCGGCGTCCGCGAGCATGGTAGTGGGGGAAGAGCAGGTAGCTCATGTCGGGCACGGTCACCACCGCGGGGATAGGCGAGAGCATGGGCAGCGCGAAGGCCAGGCCATGCAACAGGTCCACCCCAAGCCGCATCGCCTCCACTGGCAGGCGACCTTGCTCCCAGAGCACCCGGGCCATCACCCGATCCCCTGACAGGCCTGACTCCCTTTGCTCCAGGCCGGCCCATCCCTCCCGACGTTGGGGCAGCCAGGCAGTAAAGCGCAGGTCGGGGGCCGAATGGGGAAGGTGGCTGATGAGCCCGGCTATGTACCCGCTGATCCCGGCCCCCCGGTATGTCCCCGGGGGCGCTAACAACTGGGCATTCAGTCCGACGTGCGCCCGCACGCCGGCCGCGTCCGAACCGATAGCCTCAGGCACGGGCGGGATTATAACAGCCGTCGCCACCGACCGACAAGGACCTTGGCCACCGGGAACTGCAAGTACCGGGCCAAGGCCGAGGCGCTAGAAGTAAGTGGAGATGAGGCGATAGAGCTCCTCGATGGAAGCCAGGTCGCCTTGCCGCACCTGTCCCCCGCTGGCTTCAGCGATGGCCCTCAGCATCTCCAGGTCGGCGTCACCGCCATAGGCGATGCAGAAGACCACCACTGGCACCCCATGATCGTTGCCCTCGCGGATGCGCGCCTGCAGCTGGCGCAGCCGAATCCGGGAGGCGTTCTCCCGGCCATCGGTCATCACCACGACGGCGTTGATGCGCTCGCGGTCACCCATGGCCTGCAGCTGCTCGTAGGCCGCCTCGACCGCGTCCAGCAGGGCCGTGTTGCCGCCCGCCGACAGGGCAGCGATCGCCTGCTCCAAGGCAACGCGGTTGCGCCCCAGCTCATCCAAGGGCATCACCCGCCCCACCCGGCTGGCAAACTCGATCATCCCCACCCGCTCTTGGTCGCCCCGGATGCCTTCCACGAAGGCCTGGAGCCCCAGCCGGGCGTTCTCCAGCTTGTCGCCCTCCATGCTGCCGGAGGTGTCCACCACCAGGAAGACGTTGGTGTGGCGCTTGGTGTACCACCACACGTCCCGCACCACATCCACCACGGCGGCACTGGGCATCTGCAGCACCGTCTGGGGCTGAGCCGGGTCCACGCCGTTGGCCGGCGTCAGGGGTGACCCCTGACCAGTCAGGGGGATGGTCAGGTCGGCCGGGCGATAGCCGTGGCGCAGCACTAGCTGCTGGGCTTCCGAAGAAAGGAGGTAGCGCTTGAAAGCCTGGAAGGTCTCCCGGGCGCCGGGGTCGAGGTCCGCGTGCTCCAGCAGAGCCAGGGGATGATCCTCCCAGAGGGTACCCTCGGCGGGGTAGACGGCCACCAGCCGCTCGCTTCCCCGGGCATTGTAGTAGACGACCAGCTGCTCCTGGACGACGAACGCGTCGAGCTGGAGCTGGCCCTCCTGCAGAGCCCGCTCCACGGTGGCCAGCTCGCCCTCGCCGTAGTAGCGGACCGTGGCCTCCACCGCCGCCACGTAGTCCAGGGTGCTCTGCGCGGTGGCATCCTCTATGGTGAGCCCCCGGGTCTTGCCCGCACCGGCGTAGAACTGAGCGAGGGTAGCGAGGAGGCCGCTGGCGGTGCTGGTGGAGGCATGGCTCCAGTCGAAGGTCTCGTCCTGGCGGGCCCGTTCCAGGATGTCGCTCCAACCAATAGGGCGCTCGGGGTAGCCCATGGACCGGGCCACCTCTTCCCGCACCGCG
>JBMNTK010000260.1:0-4812 GCA_050945695.1 Anaerolineae bacterium
TTGCCCGATACTGATCCACCCGTTCCTGCCACATCAGCCGGCGCTCATCACGCGTCATCGGAGACAACCTCCCACATTCGTTCTGGAGAGATTATCTCTCGGCGTCACGACACCAGGAAGGTGTGGGCTATTGGACGCTTACCCATAGAGAACGTCGCCCTCATAGAACTTTACTTTTTGGCTTCGAACTTCATGGGCAAAGCCCCATCGATTCAACACAACACGCCCAGGATCGATATGCTCCAGGCCAACATACCTAACATTACTAGAGCAGCATGTAGGTTGAACAAGTTCGTGCCGAACCTTGACCACGTCTCCCAGTAACACCACCTGCCAATGCTCAGGCACCGGGCCGATTTCCGTCTCCTTAAGGGGTACTCTCCCGGCCTCCTCCAGGGGCACCGGGCCATAGGTGAAGAGGTGCCGCATGAGACTTTTCTTCAACTCCCGCGTTGCGGCGATGACCTTCTCGGTCGCCTCCTTGGCCCGTTGGACGGTCCACAGGACGTGGGCGATGGCCCTCTGTTCGGGGAGCGGGGGGAGTGGAATTAGACCACGCAGCACATCCCGATCTGTGACCGCAGGGTAGCTTGACCCACGTTGATGCTCTGAAACAGAGTCCACGAACCGATCGTGACTAACCGCTGAGAAAAGATACTCCGGAACGATAACGCGTTCATCGGCTCGGAGTACACAGAACGCGGTAGAACATACTTGGCCATCGTACTCAGCAGGTATCAAAGCAATGCGCTTGAGATACGGCCGCACCGTTGCAAAGACCACATCTCTTGCTTTGATGCGTTTCCGGGCTCGGCTCGGAGCGTCCCTACGGAGAAACTCCTGATGCCCTAGGATACACAAGCGCTGATTGTCGATGCTGGACACGTCTATGTATTTAAAATGCCATTCTGGAAGCTTCCTGGGATCCATATGCCTAGCCCGCTTCACTACATCCCCCAGCCGCACCACCTGCCAGTCCTGGGGTAGCGGCCCCAGCTCGGTCATCTTGAAACCCTCAGGAAGCGCGGCCATCGCCTCCGCGGTTGGTGCCACCGTCTCAGTCACGAACGGTACCCCCAAGCCCCAGAAAAGGCCGATGCGGCCCTCCGGCCGGTTCTGGACGCGATGCAGACCATGCCCAGCTTCGTCTACCTGATCCCGGCCATGATGCTCTTCGGCCTGGGTAAGGTGCCGGCCGTTCTCGCCACCTTGATCTACTCGGCCCCACCAGTGATCCGGCTGACCAACCTGGGAATCCGGCAGGTCTCCCAGGAGGTGCAGGAGGCGGCCCTGGCATACGGCGCGACCCGCTGGCAGCTCTTGAAGGAGGTCCGCCTCTCCCTGGCCATGCCGTCCATCCTGGCCGGCATCAACCAGACCACCATGATGGCCCTTTCCATGGTGGTCATCGCTTCCATGATCGGGGCCAGGGGCGTGGGCGAGGAGGTGCTCCTGGCCATCAACCGGATCGACGTGGGGCGGGGCTTCGAGGCAGGTCTCGCCATCGTCGCCCTGGCCATCGTCATCGACCGGCTCACCCAGGCCTTCGCCCGGCGCTGGGAGACGTCCGAAGTCCACTGAGGGCCCCTATCTGGTGGCCCCGGGGGCTCGCCTCCGGGGCCGCCGGCGTCATGGGCAACCGCCGCCTTCCTTGCGGTATCGAACCCGCCCTCCCGAGGCATACCACCTCGGGAGGATGCCGGATGCCCTGCAAGCCCCTGCCGAAACGTGCCCTTGCACCCCTTCTGGTCCTTGCCCTGGTCCTCTGCCTCTCCGGGACGGGCTGGGCCCACCGGCCGCTCTTTCCCGGGCCCCGGGCCGCCGCCCCCGAATCGGCCGCCTCCATCGCCGATCCGGCCAAGTCGCACGTCATCTACGCCGAGCTCACCGCGGAGACCCCGCACACCTGGTTTGCCTTGAAGAACGACCAGCCCCGGGAGGTCGCCATTCAGATCGGCATACCCGAGGAACCGCGCAAGCAGGTCGCGGAACCCGTCGTGGTCCTCTTCGGCCCCGGGCTTCCCGAGCCACCTGGCGAGCTCCCCGTGGCCCCGCCCCAGGGTGCGGGAGCGGGGGCCTTGACCGTGACCCCCAGCGGCCGCCCGGAGCGGTTCAACGAGCCCGTCACGGGCACCAGGTCCCGCATCGTCGTAGACACCCGCGCCCGGCTGCCCTCGGCCGGCACGTACTACGGCGTGCTCTACGACGCCCGGGGCGAAGGCGGCAAGGCTTGGGTGAGCATCGGGCAACGGGAGGGCTTCAGCTGGCGGGATCTCACCCGCCTCCCCGGCTGGATCCGGGATGTCCGGGGCTTCCACGAGGTTTCGGGCTGGCCGGCCTGGGCGTGGATCAGCGCGGCAACCTTGCTGGCGGTGGTATCGCTGGTGGCGGGGTGGCTCCTCCGGCGGCGCGCCTAGATCCCGGCTCGTCCATGCGGCCCGGTTTCGTCCACCCGGCGGTGCGAACAGCGGGCCGGAGGTGCGCGCCGCACCTCCGGCCCGGAGACCGCTTAACCCATCATGAGAGCTCGCAGGGCATCCGCTCAGGCCTGGGCCGCCTCGGATTCGGGCCTCGTCTCAACCCTCGCCTTGACCCGCTCGAGGAGGTCCGGAATCGCGTCCACCAGCTTGTCCAGGGCGCCGCCGGCTCCGGTCTGGACGAACTGCACATCGTCACCCTTGATGACCAGCACGCCCGCTACCTTCATCCGGGCGCCGCCGCCGACACCGGTCCCGCTGCCGCCGTCGTCCACAGCCGCTTTGGCCTCCCCGCCCCCGGCGCCGAAGCCGAAGCTCACATTGAGAATGGGGATGAGGGTGAGGGACCCGACCTCCATGGGCTCACCAATGACGGTCTTGGTGGTCATGCTTTGAATGACCTTGTCGATGATGGCCTCGACGTTCATCGCTCAACCTCCTGTCCCTGTCCAAACCTCTCCATCCTGCACCATCTGTCCTCAGACCCGTCGCCTCACGCCGTGCCTGCGAATCGGGCCTTCAACCGGGACCACCAGATGCGCCGCACACTCCGGCGGAAGAGCGTTCCCACCAGCACCACCGCCGGCTTGATGGGGATCAGGGTCATCCGAACCTGGGCCCAGCCTTCAAGCCGGGCCTCCCCGAAGTCTGGTGTCAGGCGGAGATCCTCAGGACAGGGCACCATGGCTCGCAAGCCCTCGCACAAGCCCGTCAGGTACGGATCCTCGAGCCCGTAGGCGAGATCACCTTTAGCCTCAAGCCCCAGCGACCGCCAGAGCCTGGCCGTGCAAAGCCGCAGTTCAGGGAGGAGGGAGAGGGCTTCCCGGGCCGAGATCCACCGGGGCCGCCTTTCTTTAGCCCTTTCCTGCCTCGCCTGGCGCTTCGTCCGCCTGCGGCCGCCTCTGTCCAGCGGCCTGGTGAAGCCGAGCACCCGCCACTCGGCCCCTATCTCGCTCCCAGGCTCCTTCGCGCTGCTGAAACGGACCAGCCCGAAGCCCCAGTCCACCTGGACCCGCCAGCTTGTGGGCTCCAGGTTCGCCCCTCCCGACTCGCTCACGGCCAGATCCTTCACCATCCCCGAGGCTCGGAGGGGGATCAAGAGCCCCAAAAGCAGCAGGGCCGCAAGGCCAGCCAGGGCCCAGCCCATCCCGACCAGGATGGCCAGAGCTACCCCAACGGCCGTCACCCCTTCTTCAGGAACCGCCGGGCCAGCGGCAGCCTGGACGCCAGGACCTGCTTGCCGGCCCGGGAAAGGAGGCCTCCCACCAGGTCCAGGGGCATGGCGTACCGCGCCCAGGCCACGCTGTACCCCGCCCAGGCGGGGATCAACCCCCGCGCCCGCCTGGACCGGCTGGACTCCCGCCGCTGCTCATTCCAGGCCCGGAGCAGGGTCTCGTGCAGCTGATCCAGTTCCTTCGGAACCGCAGGCTCGGGCAGGTGCTCCAGGTCCCACATGAGCTCCTTGTACGCGGCCACGTGCTGGCGACACCGGGGGCAGCGGGCCAGGTGGGCGCGGAGGATCTCCTCGTCGGCGGCGTCCAGAACGCCTTCCACATACATCTGCAGGAGCGCATCGTCCACGCAGCTCATTGCCAGACCTCCTCCGCCTGCGAGGGAGCGACGGCATGCCGCCCGGAGGGCGCCCTGGCCCCTTCCATCGCCGCCCTCAAAGCCCGACGAGCCCGGAACAGGTAGGTCTTTACCGTGCCCAGGGGGAGCCTCATCGCCTGCGCGATCTCCTCGTAGCTCATCTCCTCCTGATGGCGGAGGACGATGACCATGCGGTATTCCGGCGGCAGCTCACCAAGGGCCAGCTCCAGCCGCCCCCGGTCCCAGGCCACCATGGCCCGGTGCTCCGGATCGCCCTCGAGCGTCGTGGCCTCCAGGTGCTCCCATTCCCCGTCCAGCGGCACCGTTGCGGGACGGCTGCCGGCCGCCCGGATGCGGTTGAGGCAGGTGTTGGTCGTCACCTGGCGGAGCCAGGGTCAGATGGCCCGCCCCCGCTCGAAGTGGCGGATCGCCTGCAGAACCCGCATGAACACCTCTTGGGCGGCGTCGAGGGCGTCCTCCCGGTCGCGAAGGAAGGTGTAGGCACGCCGGTAGACGCGCACCTGATACCGGTCGAGAAGGAGGGCGAACCCCTCCGACCGCCCCTGCTGGCACAGGCGTATGATCTCGTCGTCCGTGTGCACGGCCTGCTCCCCCGATCGCGGCGCTCTGGTGCCGGAGGCCTGGAACTCTGGACGCGGATCCCCAGCCCCCGGTGCTCGGCACCGGCCATGCATTCCGCCAAGCCTCCACTCCGCTAACGGGGACGGCCGGCGCGTGGATCCGC